>DASYAN010000527.1:0-21475 GCA_036501345.1 Ktedonobacteraceae bacterium | reverse complement strand
TGTTTAACCTGTAACCGTAGAGGTTGGGACTGGCCCACGCATCCCAACGTACCTATTTCGCTCCTAACGTAGCCTATTGCTAGGCTGAGTCTGGTCATGTAGAGCTTGCTATCCCCTTTCAGGTTGCCGCAAGCCCCCGCTTTTAAGCGGGTGGTTCATGACGTGTGCAAAGGACCTTCTGTTTCGGAAGAATATCCCCTTTAATAGAAGGATAACTGGATTTATGAGTGTTTATATATAGAAAAGGTAGTTTAAAATGGAAGTGGATGTCTGGGTGGACTATACAGCCGTGTTCCAAAACGGCTCAATAAGACAGCTCCCAATCCAACCAACCCTGATCCAATGGTAATCCACAAGCCAACAGAAGGAAGAAACCCTGCTAATGCCAACGCTGTCATCCCTACGATAACTTGTAGAAGACGTGTACTGTGTTGTGGAGCCACTGAGCGTACGATATAATCACCAACAATCCAGCCAACGGCGACTGTTCCCAGTGCCCATGCTGCGATCAATCCGACGGTGACGAGAATAGCTAGCGGGATAGAAATAATAAGTCCAACCAATACCGCAAGGATAGCAGGAGTCAGCAAGACACTTAAAAGCCCAAGCACGAAGCTTCGGCCCATCTTACTCTTCACCGTCGCACGTACGAGCATGACATGCTCGGGAAGCAGGGATGTCAGTAACATGCCCAGTATGATCGATGCCAACGTGGACCAGAAACGAATACTTGCTCCACTGACACTCGTTAAAAGCGTCCCCAGGCTCTTTGTGCACGCAAAGGAACTACCATGGAGCTGAGAATCGCTGCCTCCTGTCCAGTTACCTCCACACACATGAATGTCTCCATTGACTTGAGCATCATCCAGTAAGGTCAGGTTGCCACCGTAGAGAGTAACATTGCCATTAACCACGCCGTCGATAACAACATTGCCCCCGAATACAACCACATCACCTTTGACCACACCATCAATAGCGACAGATCCACCAAATGAGGTCAGATCACTGCAAACTACCTCTTCACTTGCCACCACTACTGTACTATTGAAGGATGGGCCTTGATGTCCTTCGGTGCAGTCTGTGGGGAAAGCTTTGCCCGCAATCCGTATTTTTCCCGTGGTTTCGGCGGCTGAAGCTGTCTGCGGCTGCCCTTGCAATGCTTCTACCCCACTAGCTATTAAGAATGCTGCGAAGAGCATAAATCCTGGCAGCGCGAGCATGAACCGTTGTTTTCGCGAGACCTTGTGCATATGAGAAACTCCCTGCCACTGGTTAGCACACTTGTGCAACCAATGACCCTCGCCTGTTCGCTTTACGCTTCTTGTTGTGGATAGCGCATCAAGCGAAGCCACATCCCCATCATGATAACAACTGCAAATGCAATAGCTGAAAGTAGCCAGCTATTACGTGTTAGCAGCGTCAGTTCCTCCTGTAGGTATTGTGCAAGGATGATGAATATATCAATGGCACCGCTGAGCAGCAAGAGCGCCTTTGCCGCCAAGTCGGTCTGGATAATAAGTATAGCAAAGAAGAACAGCGGAATGCTACTTAGTGTAAAGAGACCTAGAGCAAGACCAGCGGCTCCGACGGGACGTAAACGTTCCATACGAGTATGTTGTTGCCGCCGGATATCCTCCAACTGCTGAGTGATGCGTTTCCGTTCCTGTACTGCTAGCATAATCTGAGATGTTGAGATACTTGCTCGTATAAGCGGAGTTGGAGTATCGAGCGCACCGTCTACATGGTGTTGACGTTGCAGAAAGGCACGGCAAACGGGACATTGCTTTAGATGTTCTTGCAAGGCTGGGGCAAACAGCAACGCACGATAGCCATTGCACTGAGTGCCCAGCCATTCTTGAGCGTCATGGCAGTGCATCAGCCTGCTCCTTTACTGTCTTCTGCTGCATATAGCGAGCCAGTAATTCACGAGCCCGGTGTAAACGCGCTTTGACCAGTGGCGGAGTCAGTTTGAGCGCAGTGGCAATTTCATCATAGGAAAAGTCATACCAATAGCGCAAAATGATCACAGCACGATATTTACCGGGCAAGCGTTGCAAATATTCCTGAATTTCGTCCTGTTGCTCTCCCTGCAATGCCGATTGCTCGGGGCTAATGCCCACATCCACAATCCACTCTAGAAAGGGAACATCCTCTAGAGGAAGTGCCAGGAAGCGCCGCCTTCTGAGTTGGTCGATTGCCAAGTGTGAAGCAATAGAGAGTAGCCAAGTACTGAATTTGTGGACAGGTTTATAAGTAGCCAGCTGTGTATACGCTCGCACAAAGGTTTCCTGCGTTATGTCTTCGGCTTCCGTGGCATTACCCAGCATCCGGTAAGCGAGATTTTGTACAGCGTCTTTGTATCGCTCGACGAGCACCGAGAAGACCTCTTGGTTACCCTTGAGGATAAGCTCGACAAGCTCAGCATCGCTCATCGCTTCCACGATGGCTCCTGCCTTCATCTGGCTGCTAATCGCCTCGGTGGTGGCGATACCCTGTGTATCCGCAACACGTGCTACTGTTCCACTCTTTTGGCTACGACGGCCCTTACGCGCTGGCTGCGCAATCAATCCAGCCCCCGTCCCTCCCAGTATGTTTGAAGCACTAATAGTCGATTCTAGCATTTCTCACCGCTCATTTGTTCTTTTCACTTGGCACTCTTCGTAAGAGGACAAGAAGCATAGTCATCTCTAGTTTTGTACGAGCAGCGGCTAAAAAAGTTGTAATCTTCTATTGAAGTGTAGCATGACTTGGCCCTCGTGGCAAGAGGCTGCTCGTACCCTATGAGATAAGATGATACAACATTGGTGAAAGAATTTTCATTGTCACGCTAGCACCCAAGCAGAAGGTACTGGTGGATAACTGCTGGTGGATGAAACAGTGTTCAGGAAGCTGGTTATTCTGCAGAAGTAGCCACATCACGCAAGGCCATTGGAGTCCTTCCTTACAGGGTGTCGAGCTTCCCATTACTACCATCACCGGATGTTTCAAAACTCTTAGATATATGATTACCTCCTTATGTTATAACCTACTTGGATTGACATATTCATCCACTGGCCTTGTTAGGTTGGCAAGCCACTTGGAGTACTTCTCAAAATTTCTCAACGCCTTTCTATTAGCTAACTTATCTCTTCCCGCTAGAAAGGAACCGTCGTGCTTTTCGATATAAGCTGGTATAGCGTCATTAACACGATTTTGTAATTTGGTTCGTAACCTTTTAGGATCTCCTTTGAATTTCGATTTCTGGTCCTCAGGCCTAATACCATTCCAAAGAGCTCTAAATCTATTTGTATCATTAACAACGGCCAACTTATCCAAGAGATCACTAACCCTTCCAAGCTCTTCATTAATCTTCTTGAGACTCTTCCTGTAGGCGTTTCGGTTGGCTCCAGCATGGGGGTCTAAGGCACCTTGAGAACTCGTCTTAAACTCATTGATTAGAGAGGCAGCCTTTTTCATGACACCATGCTGCTGCGAAATATCAAGACTGTTAAAACCGCTATGTTTTACATTATCCGCAATTTCCTGTTCAAGTTTATTAAATTTATCACGCTGCTTATATACTATCCTTTTCTCCCATGTTTGCCTTGGATATTGTATCCATTCCCAACGAGTAAGCTTAGTAGTCTGCTCTGGTGCAGCATTCTCCAAATCGTACTTTAAGAAATCGGCATGAATTTTTTCAAATTGGTTTTGAGGTAGACCACCCGTTTTCGCAAAGACCCCGCTGCCTATCTGGCTGCCACCGAGGGTTTGCTCATCAAGGCAACTTTGCCACCCTAGGGTTTAATGCTTCATTCTGTAAGGGCAGTGTAGAGCAGGCTGGTGGTTAGGAGATGCTAGAGTAACGGGCCAACTTATTGGTCATCTCTCTAGATAATAAAAGGAAAGCGCATACATTCCTCGTTTTCTTGGAAAGTATACGCTTCTTCCGAATTTCAATGCTTAAGGGGCTGAAAACCCTTGCTAGCTACATTTAAAGCATAGCTCTTAGTAGCGTCCCCGGTATCCACCACCAGAGGAGCGAGTGTCCCGACGATCATTGGCTTCATTCACAACGATGGTTCGGTCTCCTACAACAGAATTATTCAGCTGGTTTTGGGCTGCTTGTGCTTCTTGGTTGTTACTCATTTCGACAAAGCCAAAACCTTTACTTCTTCCTGTCTCACGATCGATAATCACTGTTGCCGAAACAACCTGTCCGTACTGGCCAAAAAGATCTGCAAGATCTTGATCGGTGGTTTGATAAGGCAGTTTTCCTACGTAGAGTTTCAAAATAGTTCTCTCCAATGCTGATGTCAATAGACCTATTGCCGCCAGTGAAATCATATTCTCACACAAGTAATGCAGCAATATGTGACGCCAGCTTAGCTGACAACAATAGTGTATCACAATTTATTCCAGACTTCAAAAAAGCGTGTTTGAAACAGGACCATATCAAAGGGATGGGATGAGAGGGACTCGAACCTTCACGACCTTTCAGCCGGAAGATTTTAAGTCTCTTCACTAGGTGAGCTGTCTTCTCAGGGGGCTTCATCTGCTCTCCTACGTGTTGAGCACAGAAGATTTTGTGAGGACATCAAACGAGAGAGTGTAAGAGTGGTGTCGATCTGCTCTTGATTGGCAAGAGTGCCGATGTGAGAGAGTGCAGAGGCATACTAATGATTGAGATTGGCAACGCAATTACATGATTTTTTACCTTTTAATTGTCCATAAAGCTTTTTTTTGAATAGCTATTGCATCAAGATCTTATACTCTCTTAACATTAAGATATTTATTTTTCACCCTTTCATTAACGTTTAGACTAAATTCATACTAATTGTATGCGAAACTGCTGGAGTGCTATTTTGCAATAGAGTATATTTTCCCTCTATAGACTGTTCAAAGTTAAACTAGTCTAAACATCATATTGTCCATAATTTTCAAAAAGCTGTATCTTTTCTATAAATACTAGTAATACTTTTATATGATATTTTCATTAAACTTCTAAGATTTCCAAAATACGCATTATTTTCTATAATTCACTTATATTCTATAATAGGTCCTATTGTCTACCAAGCTATCCTTTCCCTAACTTTCTCTCTTCCTCTATCTAGTCTCGTTTGCAGTTGTTGCTTAATAATACCTGCCAGCTTCGTCAGATCAACATCCTGTCTTGATCCCGATTGATAGAGTTCACTTTCTCTGGTCATTTGATGGGCTATGAAAACAAGTGAGACAAATCCAGTTCCTTACTGTAGTTCACAACTGGCAATACTGCGCTACTTTGTCTAATAAATCATCTATCTCAAACCTCACCATTCGCGGATTCTGGGTGGTAATAATAAAATTATGGTCATATTTCAGATGGCAAAAAACTCAATACATGCGCCGAAAAGTGGCGTCTCTCGCGGAAACGCCTGACATTGTTGGCTCACGAGAGCATCAAAAGCCGGATATGGGTCTACTAACGGATAAAATCTTTGTGCTGTTGTACCTATTGCCTCTGAAATTTGATGTTACCTCTTTTGTAATCCGCGAATGGTGAGTCAAACGGCTTTGCTAAAAAGGCATTCGCCCCACATGCGAGGGCCGTTTCTCTAGCATCTGGATGGGCAGAAATCATCACAATGGGAATGCTTCTTGTCTCTTGCCGAGCCTTCAGACATTTGACAATTTCTCGACCATCCTTGCCTGAGAGTAAAACATCAAGTAAAATGAGGTCTGGTAAGTCGTCCATCGGGAGCCTTTCCACCTGCTCGCCTTTATCCGTGGCTTCAACCTCATATCCTTCCTCTTCCAATATCACTTTGAGGACTTGGAGAATGTCTAATTCATCATCAACGATCAGTATTTTTTTTCTGTCGGGGCAAAGTTGCCGTCTTATCAAGCTCAAATCATGGCTACCTTTCACGCTCAGTGAGACGGTTATTTTGCACTGGCGTTTTTTTTTGCTCTATTCTGCATAATCAAGCAATCTCCTTCACCAAAAGCTTTAAGAAGCTCCGTTGTTCTTTGGCAGAAGTAAGGCAAAGGAAAAAGTGGAGCCTTCTCCTTTTCTACTCACTACCCCTATTCTGCCACCGTGTCGCTTGATAATCTCGCTGGAAAGATGCAAGCCAATACCCAGCCCGGGATAGGTTCTTTCTTCTAGATCAGCAATCTGGTAAAAGCGCTCGAAGATTTTTTGCTGGTGTACTTCCGCAATCCCTATGCCAAAGTCCTGTACTGCCACGCCACGACCACATTTTCCTAATCTCTGGAGGCGCGGACGATCACTTTATCGGCGTGAGGAGAATACTTTATCGCATTATTGAGCAGGTTGATAAGGACCTGGTAGCTCCCCACTAATTGGTGAACAAGCGTCCGTTGGCATGCTTTGCGTATGCAAACAAACAAAGAGCCGGTAGACGCGTCCCTTCAATTTTGCCCGAACGAGTCGTGTTCCGCAAGAGGCCAAATCGGGGCAGGCAATATCAGCATTCACGGTCGCAAACGACCTCGTTACAAGTGTCATAGCTGCGGGAAGACATTTAGTGCAAGAAAAGGCACCATACATGAAGGGCTGCGTACAGATGAGGAGAAGGTAGGACTTGTTGTGATGCTGCTTGCCTATGGATGTCCACTTCAAGCCATTGTCCATGCGTTTGGGCTCGATGAGCGGACAGTAGCAGCATGGCAAAGGCGTGCAGGCAAGCATTGCCAACGAGTTCACACCGCTCTTGTGGAACGCAGCTGCACGCTTAGAAACCTTGGAGGAAGGATGGGGCGAGAGGGACTCGAACCCTCACGGCCTTTCGGCCAGAAGATTTTAAGTCTTCAACGTCTACCATTTCGTCATCGCCCCATGTGGTATCGCGTGATGATAGTATCATGCCTGAGCATATTCGTCAATCCATTTGACCCGCCATTTTCTGCCTTCCTAAAATGTTTCTCCAAATCCTTACATGAGAAGACGTGCAGTTTGGATGATTTTCCCCTACAAGGCGAAAAATACTACCTGTGACCACTAAATATTGACGATGATGGGCATCTGCGCCATACTATGAGTAGTAAGTAACCAAGATAAGGAACCAAGCAGGTACAAAGCAATGAGTAACAGCCTCGAAAAAAATATTCTTCCCGCACAGCTTCTGCGGGGAACATACGAAGTTATTGTTGTTGGTGCTGGGCATGCTGGCTGCGAAGCGGCTCTGGCCTGTGCGCGTATGGGGCGTAAAACCCTCCTATTGACGATGAATCTGGATAGTGTGGCTTTGATGCCCTGCAATCCATCTATGGGTGGACCCGCCAAGGGTCATCTGATTAAAGAGATCGATGCGCTAGGCGGCGAGATTGGCCGCAATACTGATCGCACATTTATCCAGGTTCGCTTGCTCAATACGAGCAAAGGGCCAGCAGTACAGGCATTGCGTGCCCAATGCGATAAGCAGGCCTATCGTCTAGCGATGAAGTTTGTATTGGAAAGCCAACCAAATCTGGAGCTGAAGCAGGCAACGATCACCCACTTGCTGCATGAAATGGGAGCCGATGGCCGCCCAGTGATTACTGGTGTGGTCACTAATAATGGGTGGCACTACGAGGCCAAAGCTGTGGTAATGACGACAGGTACCTTTATCAATGGACGTCTAGTGGTGGGTGAGAAAACCCAGCCTGGCGGACGTGCAGGTGAAGGTCCAGCACTCGGTATTTCCACTTCGCTGCAGGATCTGGGACTGGAAGTACGGCGTTTTAAGACCGGAACGCCACCTCGTATCGATGCTCGCACAATTGATTTTAGCAAGACAGAGCTACAACCGGGCAGTCGTGTCCCATACTACTTTTCCAGGGATGTATCTGCACATGAAGATATCCAGCTCCCGGGTGGTCGCCCAAATCCTATCTATCCTGTAACGGATGAGGACTTGTCTGGCTGGCGTCCGCAACTTCCCTGTTATCTGGTGCGAACAAGCGAGCGTACCCACCAGATCATTCGGGATAACCTGCACCGTTCACCTCTTTATACTGGTATTATTGAAGGTATTGGTCCACGTTACTGTCCCTCGATCGAGGATAAAATCGTACGTTTTGCTAACAAGACAGCCCATCAAGTCTTTCTAGAGCCAGAGGGCTGGCGTACTGGCGAAGTCTATGTGCAGGGAATGAATACCAGCCTGCCGGAAGATGTGCAACTGGCAATGCTGCGTAGTATTCCAGGACTGGAGCGTGCAGAGATGATGCGCGTTGGCTACGCCGTTGAGTATGACTATATTCCCCCCGAACAACTCCTGTCGACCTTGCAGACCAAAGCTGTGACTGGTCTTTTCCTCGCAGGCCAGATTAATGGGACATCTGGGTATGAGGAGGCCGCTGCGCAGGGGATGATGGCTGGTATCAATGCAGCTCTGTCCGTGCGTGGCGAGGAGGGCTTTGTGTTGGGACGCCACGAGGCGTATATTGGCGTACTCATAGATGACTTGGTGACACGTTCTATGAGTGAGCCTTATCGCTTGCATACCTCACGGGCTGAACATCGCCTGCTATTACGACCTGATAGCGCAGATCTGCGTCTGAGCGACTATGCATACAGGTTTGGCTTGATTGATGAGACACGCTATGAGCAAGTCGTTCTCAAACGCGAGGCTATTCAGCAGACGCTTACACAATTAGATCGTGTGACTTTTACGTCCTCGCGTCTGGTGGAGGCTTGCGCTCAGGAGGTTGGTATCAATCCACTAGGGCAGATGTTCTCGGCTCGCGAGCTATTGCGGAGGCCAGAGGTACACTATCCCCAGATTGCCCAACTGGCTCAAAGGATCGAGCAAGATCGCATTCGGGAAACTGCTGAGAATAATCCGCCTCATTTATTGCCAATGCTGCCGGAAGAGACAGCAGAAGAAGTTGAGCTACAGGTAAAGTACGAGAGCTATATTCGTAAACAGGAACAGCTCGTGCATCGTACACAGCGGCTAGAAGAGATGCGTATTCCCAATGTGATCGATTACCAGGCAATTCCACACTTGCGTACGGAGTCCAGGCAGAAATTGATGCGAACACAACCGCGTACAGTGGGTCAGGCTTCAAGAGTAGAAGGGGTAACGCCTGCAGATGTCGCCATTCTAATGATCTTCCTGGAAAAGCAACGCGCAATAAAGGCCTCATCTTGACACTTCGCGCATCCAACGTGTAACATACAAATCATATCACTCATCAATAGCTTATTGATATGCCACGAGGGCCACACACTCAGCGCCGAGTACAGTGTGCTGCAGAATGACGTCCTTGAAGTTGCAGGTAGGGGGCCTGCTTAAGTTGTCAGAATGCAGTAATCACCCTGTTTGAAGACATTTCGAAAGGCAGGTATCAGGAAAAGGGGAAAACTGTGTACATTCTTGTTGTTGATGATGACCACTTTGCCAACACGCTGGTGCAGTTTGTCCTCACCAAGGAGGGCTATGAAGTTGAAACTGCCGACAACCCGCGTGGAGCTATGCAGATGATTCAGAGGCGCGAACCGGATCTACTAATTCTCGATGTGACGATGCCGTATCTTAACGGTTTTGAGTTTTCATCAAAGCTGCGTGAAGAGGGATATGAGATTCCTCTAATATTTATGACAGCCCAGGATACCATCGAGGCAAAGTTACAGGGTTTCAATATTGGGGCAGACGATTATATTTGTAAACCCTATAACCATCAAGAACTGGTCGCACGAGTACAAGCAGTGCTGCGCCGCATTAAGAAGCATAATCGGTTTGGGAATCAGAGTATACGTAAAGGGCAAATGGAACTCTTCCCTGCAGAGTTGAAGGTGGTTAATGGCCTAACTTCAATAAATCTGACCCGCACCGAAATGCAAGTTTTGCGGGTATTGATGGATAGCTCAGGTCAGGTGGTCAATCGAGATCAGTTATTGACGGAGGTGTGGAATGATGAGGAAAATAATAGCAATATTGTAGATGTGTATATTCGTCGTCTGCGCGTAAAATTAGAGGCAGATCCTGATAGGCCACAATATATTCTTTCTGTACGTGGGGTAGGTTATAAGTTTGTAGGGAAGTAGGGGGTTAGGTTGCGGAAGCGGGTTCGGAAACCAGTATCGGCAGAACAAGAGGTGATGCCGTCTTCTATTGCACCTGAAAGTGAAGCAAATGCTAAGACAGGTGAGAGTGACGTTGTAGAGAATCATTCACCTTCAGGTGCAACGAATGCTATTTTACACAAAAATCAATATCTAGAGTCCATAATTGCATCTACTTCTGATGCTGTGATCACACTCGACCAGCAATTTCGTGTGCGTGATCTCAATCCTGCAGCAATTTCAGTCCTGGGTGGAGCATGTGAGGAAATCGTGGGACGGGAATGCTCGGGGGTTTTATGCTGTAAAAATCTAAACCGGACGGTGCTCTGTGGGACATCAAGCTGTCCTTTCGTGCGTGTACAGCAACAGAAAAAACCACTTCCAAATGAAGAGTTGCTGATTGGTATTGACCCTGAGCATGTTTGCGAGGTATCAGTCAGTGTGACACCCGTAAAAGTTGATGATATGGTCTATACGGTATTTACTGCTCGTGATCTATCTGCATTAAAAGTTGCTAACCGGGTGCGATCTAATTTTGTCTCCATGGTTTCACATGAGCTACGCACACCACTCAATTCGGTCCATGGCTTTATTGATCTTCTCCTGCAAGGGCACATGGGCGAATTAATGGAAGAGCAACATACCTATCTGGGCTATGCCCAGGAAGGTGTACAGCAACTGGTCTCGATCGTTGAAGACATCTTGTTTATGACACGTTCAGACCTAGGACAATTTGAAATCAAGCAGCAGGAAGTGCATTTGCAGAGTTTGGCACGACAGGTTATGCGTGGTTTGCAGACTCAAGCTCTCAAAGCCGAGGTCGTACTCTGCCCTGATATCCCTGCTCATGCTCCCCCACTCTATGTTGATCCTCAGCGTATCAAGCAGGTATTGAGTAATCTGGTGACCAACGCCATCAAGTTTACTCCACCCGGAGGCACGGTGACAGTGAAGATATGCCCACATGATGAGCATTTTGCAAAGATCATCGTAGCTGACACAGGCTATGGCATTCCCCTTGAAGATCGTCCACACATTTTTGAACGCTTCTACCAATCAAACCATAGCCAGCAGTCAAAGATGGGGGGCTATGGTCTGGGGCTCTCAATTGCCAAGTTGATCATTGAGCAACACGGAGGCACACTCAATTTTAATACAGAAGTGAATGAAGGGACAACATTTTCTTTGACTGTGCCGCTGTATCACAAGTAATAGGCATTTTAACGTATAAAAAATAATAAATGCAGTTTGTGTTCTTATTGATGTTTGGACTAAATTTGCTTCGAGACGCCTGTGAAGGGGTTTCACGCCTTTTTATTAAAAGATGGCTCAAGCGTCTTACCAGGCCGATCCAGACGAATTTAGTCTAAACATCAAGTTCTTAGGTTGGATTTGACATGTGCGAGGACTCACTTGCGCTCATTGGTGGGATCTTTGAGCACCATCAGCCCTGAGTGAGCGGTTGTGATAAATAAAGGCCATCGATCTACCTGCGAGAGAGAGAACGACCAGTTCTGTCTTATGTGATTATTGATCGCGCAGCTTCTTATCTTGATGCTGTCTAGTTTCATCGATCGGGTACCTGATGATATACCATTGCGAGAGTCAGAGCATGTTTTATTGTGTTGGCTGTTGCTAATCGATGGTGGCCCACAACGTGGGAAGATTGGCGGTCTCTTGATGAGCGAAGCTGCTGACTTGTGTCCAGGACATGACTAATGTGTTATAGGGCAGGGCCTCGGCGGACCAGCCTTTGCGTTCGCAGATGGTGTAAAGTCGGTAAGCTAGATCACGTGCCATCTCGCCTAGATCGCTTGCTTGACGCAGGATGGTCCCGGCCTCTTGCTCGCCTCTGCCATTCATTAGCGCATTGATCATGCGTTGTGTCATCTCCCAGGCGGTGAGATGCGAACTGGTACGACCACCCCATGAATCGCCATACTCTTCACGCTTGAGTAGTCGCACCTTGCCACCCCTGGCGAGCAGGAGGCCAGCTTCCTCCAAAGTATGCAGAGGGATATTTCTGGCCTTGGAGAGCGTCTCGGCTACTCCGTACCGACCTTCCTCCATTGCATATTGTTCGAACCAGGAGACCGCCCAGCGTGTCTGCAAATCGAACTCGCCTTCCTGTTCGGCCAGGGCCTCATCAAGCACCTGATTAATCAACTGCAGTGCCGTACGCACACGCAGGGCCGTCCCATCTGCTTCAACCACTTTGCTATACTGTGAAAAGACTTTCATGCCTGGCCCTATGCTGGCCTGTGCTAGGTCCACAGGAGCGATGCTTCCATGCTGCATCTTCTTCAGCGCCTGAGACAATTCCATTTTGAGTTCGTTGACGAATTGTCGCCGCATGATGATAGGGGCATCAGCGGATCGTGGGCGGCAGACGAGCACGATCGAGGAGGCGAGGGCGTTTGTTCCCATACTCACACTCCGGTTCATCATCTCAGTACGGATGGGCCAAGTACCAGTAATCCTAAAGCCGGAATGGATCAAACCTTCTAACATCGTTTCCCAGCCTGTCGAAGCAGTGACCTTGGCACCGTTTTGGCTCTTCCTATTGCTATCTTCGCGCCCTCTATCTGCATCTGATTCCGTTTGTTTGAAGGCATAATACACGGTGAGAGGGTAATCAGGATTTTGTATAGTGCGCATATGTTCAAAGGTTTTGCTCAACCCTGCTTCAAAGAATTTCTTGGCCTCGCTTTTACTGCCATTAAAACGATGTGATGTGGCGATTAACTCTTGCGCCTTGGGAACCAGTATGGTACTAAAAAGCTCAGGATAGATAGAACTGAGTGAGCGACGCAGCCAGACGTAGAAAAAGTCTGAGAGATCTGCGTAGCCAATATTGTCATAATAGGGTGGATCAGTGGAGATAAGTGGCTGGCTGATTCCGTTGACTGTTGCTGTTGCATCACGTTGTGCCGCTTGGCCTTGAACAGCACAAGGAGCTTCTTGTACTACTTCAGCTATCCAATTAGTGGCTCCCAAAAAGTTGCCAGTTGACTCACTAAAAGGGTTGGCTTCTGCAAAATCCCATGTCATTGGAATAGCCTGACGTGCAAAGGTATTACGCACTTTGACATATCCAGTATCCCACGAACAAATAGTCGAGCCTCTGTCTGCCAACCGATCAACTGCAAGAGCTAGGTACGTTGCTATGGCATCGGCGTACGCTTGATCAGCCATGAAGCCAGTGATGCTTGCGTCGTTTAATACTTTCTCACGAACATCTTGTACTAGGTCACTAAAGGTCGTTAATGCAACTAGCTGGCGTAGAGTGAAAAGGTCCCGATGCCTCGTCATTCCATAGAGTTGCACCCTGAAACCGAGTGCTTGTTCTGGTAAATTCGTTTCAGGTACGTCCTTGGGTTGTGCTTGCATGGCCACTGCTCTATGTTCATCATCAGCCGCTAAATACACCCGTCCCTTCTGTCCTTCAGCGACAATTGCCATCAACTGCATGCCTATACGCCCAGCCTTCCCTTCGCTGCGAATATGGTCAAACGACACTGAGGCTCCGCAGGCAATACACTTTACTCCCTGTCTGTTGACTGTTCCATCCTGTGGTTTACTCTTGCCGGTTTGTAGTGAGAAACCAATGGTAGGAGGCGTACTGCCATAATCTACTATTGGTTCAACCCACGTTTCTTGGCCTTTTTTCTTAGATAACCACCAGCTGTTTGTCAGAGGCATCTGTGCATTGCATGCAGGGTTAGAGCATACTACAGTCCGAGCCCATTTCCACGCAATAACCGTTGCCTCACCACCATCATACTCTTTTGGAAGAGTCGCTTTCGGATAGAGGTGACCAATACGGCGCTCAGCTTCGTCTCGCATCCACTTGCCATAATAGTGTATATCGTTGGCCAGACCATGTGCCCCGTGCCAATTACCACCTAATAAGGTCTTCTTTGCCTCTGGGTTGACTGGAGGCTGACCAGCGAATTTGGGCGGAATTTCAATCAAAGCTTTATTGATCAGAACTGCAACAGGATTGAGATCACTAGCGTGTGCTTCTAGTCCAAGACGCTGAGCTTCTAGCGGGATGGAGCCACCACCAGCAAAAGGATCGAGCACAGGTGGAGGATTGCCATTGGTATATTTGTCAATCTCGGCACGCACGCGGGTCAGTACATCCTCATTATTGGAGTTCTCCCATTTGACCAGTTCTTCTATCAACTGAAAGAGACGTGCGCGTTCTCTGTCTTGCTCCTCTTCGGTTGGAAATTGCTCAGGATGCTCGGCAGGGTCATCGACGAGTGAGGCAAAGAGGACCGCCCGACTTGTTGCCAGGGGTTTGCGTGACCACCAGAGATGGAGCGTGGAGGGATGGCCGTGGCGAAGTGATTTTTCACGCACGGAGGCTTTATTGATGGCATCGAGGGGAATAGCCACTTCGATGAGTTTCTTGCGATATGCCATTGTACAGGGACGACTCCTTCAGTGCTTACTTCGCTTTTGCTAAGCATGTCATTCGGTTCTCAAGAGGAGAATGTTCCTCAGCCATTTCTTGCTCCAAATTCTTCATTCTGATACCATGCTGAGTACTATATCCGTTTTGATCTGTTTTTGCAAACCTTTGAGTACTCCTGAATAATGCCTCATGGCTTATTCCCTTATTACGCTTAATAAACTTCATACTGTCCCTCTATCCCTCTTGTATAGGGTGGTTTCCATGGTAAAATGAAGCTTCATAATATAGTGAGATGGACCGCACCTGCTTTTTTCTGTACAGTTCCTATGAAGGGAGGAGTAGTGAGGTATGGTGTCCACAATCGCATCCAAGGAATTTGCCCAGTCCCCATGGATAGCATGGCCCCCTATTGACACGCTGTATGATTATGTTCAGTTTATGCGTGGAGGGATTGAATCACAACATGATACTCCTATTGCCAATTTGCCGAAACTGCTTTGGAATACTCCCGTGGCCATTATCGGTGCTGGAGCGGCAGGTCTGGTTGCTGCTTACGAACTGCTCAAGATTGGTATTGCTCCTGTTATCTTTGAGGCCAATCCTCAGCGGATAGGTGGACGTGCCTATTCGTTGCCATTTACGGACAGCGACGGGAAGCCTTCGACAACAACCTTTGCAGAGATGGGTGCGATGCGTTTCCCACCATCAGGAAAGCTCTTCTTTCATTATGTCTCCGATGTCTTCGACCTGACGCTCAGTCGCCAATTTCCCGATCCGGGTCAGGTCCCGACAAAACTGTACTATCAGAACACAGTGATTGATTGGCCCACAGGTCAAGCCTATCCTGGGTGTTTTGAGGGCGTTGCCAAGGACTGGCAAACCTTTGTTGAGAAACTGACCTCTCCGCTTTATAATGCTTGGCAGAAACAGGAGATGGACCATGTGCAAGCCATTTGGCAGAGCTATATTGATCAGTACAAAGATATGAGCTTTCATACCGCTGTGCGTCAGGGCATTCCGACATGGACAGATGAGGACATGAACAAATTCGGTGCATTGGGTATTGGTTCTGGAGGGTTCGGTCCGCTCTATCATGTTGGTTTCCTCGAATGGCTGCGCATTATTATCAATATGTGGGAATATAATCAACAGATTCTGCCGTGTGGGATGAAAGCTTTCATGGAAGCCTTCTATACTCGGCCTGTTTGCCTTGCCAATGCACAGCACCAATCGCTCAAGTCAATGAATGCTATTCTCTTCAACGCGCCTGTCACGGCAATCTCATCTGGTTCGGATGGCAACCCGATCATTTCTTATACCGATCCTTCCACTGGTCAGACCGTATCGCAGTCCTTCCCTGCCGTGATTGTGGCAACCTCGACACGCTCTATGCAGATGATGAGCATAACAGGCAGAGCAGCCGATGATACTGGTAGTGTTCTTGATTCATCGGTGAAAGTCGCCATTCGGAATATGCATCATTTGGACTCTTCAAAGATGTTTATACGAACCAAGACTAAGTTCTGGAAGGGTGATTCCACGCTTCCGCAAAATATTCAGATGGATGAGTTACCGCGTGGTGTCTACGCGCTTGACTATCCCCAGACGGAGAACGGAGTTATCCTGATTAGCTATACATGGGGTGACGATTCGACGAAGTTACTTGGTCTTTCAAAGGAAGAGCGATTTTCCTTGTTCCGGCAGGCTATCGCTCAGGTGAGTCCTACGTTCGCGAAACATTTGGTCCCCATGAATGGCGAAATCCTGACGATCGACTGGCAAGCCACAGCGTACTATCACGGTGCATTTAAGATGCATTATCCAGGCCAAGAGCTGCATGCGCACGCTCTTTATTACCAGTTTCTCAGTGTTCTGGACCCAGCGCGTGATCGAGGTATCTACTTGGCTGGAGATAGTGTTTCTTGGTCCGGTGGATGGATTGAAGGTGCTCTCCACACAGGGATCAATGCGGCCTGTGCCGCTGCCAAGCGTATTGGCGCAAGCATGAGACCGCATTCTCCACTCACTCAGAACCCACACCTTTACAACTATGACTCCGTTCCATATTGAACTCCAGCGTTGGCTGGTTTTGGCGTTGTGACTGCCTCTTGTTGCAATATTACTGTCACGACTCTGGTATGTTAATATCACAAGGATATGAGAGTTGAAGCTTTGTGCACAGTGTTATCTGGTGTACGCACTTGAAAGTCTGCTGTCCAAAAACCAGTGGTAGTGAGATTGGCTTGAGTTTTAAATTGGCCCTGACCATCTGGCTGAAGATTGAAAACTTGCGATGCGGTACTCATGTTAGGTGTAAGGGTAAGAGTGACACTCACATTGATCACTTGCTGCTCATTACCGTCCAGAACCTGAACGCTCAATACATTTGTGCCGGGGGAGTCCGGCGTAATGCTTAAGAGCAGCGTAAAGCGAAGATCCGTTGTTGAAGCAGCTGTCTTATACGTTTGTTGTGGTGCGGTAGGTGAGACCTGAATTTGTGGTGTGGCACTTGAAATTTGTGATGCTGTTGTCTGGAGGGTACCACCAAAGACGTTTAGCAATCCAGTGCAGATGAGAACTACAACGCCGAACAATGGTTCCCAGCGTAGTACTCTGGTCAATTGCTTGTTCTGTCTCGCGACGTCTTTCTCAAGTTGGTGGATGTCCTGCGATGTGGAAAACTCTGCCTTTGGTAGGCCCTTAGAATCTTCAGGGGCTTGAGGTACTTGAGTATCTTCAATCTCCCCGGTATCTTTACTCTCCCTAACAGTTTGAGTAGCTTTTGCGAGTTCTCTCTGATATGCTTGAAAGGTTTTTTTCAGATGTGGGCGCAAAAACCGAACATGAATCGCGCTGGTCACCAGTAAGGCTCCGACACATCCGACTTTGATGAGCAGAGTTCGTCCATAGAGGGTTGTTATCAATTGGTTTAGGCTGGTCAAATGGACGGTCGCGATGAAGGGACCAGTGATTGACATAAGAATCACACCAGTAATTGCCAAGGGCGAAAAAGAGGATAGCGTCGTAAGCAAGGCTTGTGTGCTCTGGGTGAGCGATTTTCCCTTTAGAACAGGCAGGTAGACCACCGAGAGATAGAACATTCCACCAACCCAGAGGGATGCAGCCAGCAAGTGCAGCCAATTTGCCAGGACGCTATACGTCAGGATTGTATCGCTCGTAGCAACTGCATGCCCAGAGAAAGTTTCTGCTGTCAGTAAGACGAGTCCCAGCACGAGGTTTGCCCAAGAAATTGTCTCATCTATTACGGGCGAGCGTTTGCGGGACTGCAAAGTGTATATGGCAAGCGCGATAGCCAGCAGGAGAATGATTTCACGCATAGTCCAGAATATGCCAAAGCGGCCATCGGACATCATGGCACCAAAGAGAGGAAAAACCTGTAGGAGATTTCCATTGGTTAGGACTAATCCTTGTCCTATAAGGATGCCCATGTTAGCTATGAAGGCCTCCAACAATATGGGAAGGCAGAAAAAAAGCTGAAAGTTTCGCGCTACACGGCGATCGAGGGCCTGTCGATCCTTGGGGGGTTGCAAGACAAAGCAGTGCCAGAGTTGTGCTCCGACCCAGAAGACGACACTCAAGTCGACCAGGGCGACCATCAAGAAACTGAATAGGGTAAGGCCATCTAGCTGACCTGTATAGAGTCCCAAATTGGTATTGTCCCCACCTAGCACGTTCTGTCCTGGATATGGCCCATTCAATGTAGGAACACTACCGTTGGCTGCGGCCACTGTGAAGAGAAACGAGCTACGTAGCACGTGACCATCACCAGCAGATTGTGCTT
Source organism: Ktedonobacteraceae bacterium (assembly GCA_036501345.1). Taxonomy (GTDB): domain Bacteria; phylum Chloroflexota; class Ktedonobacteria; order Ktedonobacterales; family Ktedonobacteraceae; genus DASYAN01. The sequence continues at coordinate 3,214 of DASYAN010000527.1, read as the reverse complement.
GCCAAACAACCACATAAACATCTGAGGGTAAGTTCGGCTTGAGAGAAATATCCATTTCGAGTGAATCTTTGGACGAAACATGAGCATCATGTCGATCAACGCGCTGATTGGCTGCATTGACAACAGCAGCGGTGCTAAAATTCGGAACCAGGATTTCGCTAAATTCCATACGGATTTGTGAAGGGGCCTTCGACAGCACGGCATTATTCACTGGATCAGACGCTAACAAGATAGCGTGTGCTTGGCTGGGTAGCGGAAAGAGAAATATCAAACAGATGGCAAGGGGAAGTGCAAAGAGCAAGAAGCGACAAACAAAGCTTCTCTTATATCGAATCATCATAAGACAGACTCACATCTCCTTCAAGAGGACAACAGAAATCTCCTGGCGATCGTTTTCTCCATAATGGATGGGGAGACCCTTGATATCAGTAAGAGTTCGCGTCAAACTTTATTAGCATGATAGCAGAAGGAGAGATACATCTCTAGAGGGAATGGGGGACAAAGAGTGCACTTTTGTATTTCTTTTATTCAGAGTTTCTCACCAAGCAAGCCAAGGTCTCGTGCTTGCTTTACTGCTTGTACGCGGTTGCTGATGCCCAATTTGGAGAAGATATGGCTGACATGGCGTTTGACGGTATTTATGGCAAGGAACAGTTCTTGGGCAATATCTTGGTTGGATGCACCTTGTACAATTAATTGCAGAATTTGCAGTTCTCGCTGACTCAAAGGGTCCAACAGGGATTGGGCCTTGATATGTTCTTTCTCCTGTTTTGGTTGGTATTTATATGTCTGGCTCTGCTGAGGAAAGGCAGCAAGCACCTTATCCAGATAGGGAGTTGGCCCAACTTGGCATTGCTGTTCCCGTAGCTTGCCCAGAAGAGCAGCTATTGGGGGACCTTGGTCCACAAAGCTGCGGATGTAGCCCTCCGGTTCAGCCAGACGAACTGCCTCTGAGAGGATATCGAGAGCCTGTGCCTCTTCTTGGCACATCTGGTGAGCCAAGGCTTGCAATAGCCGAATCTCAATTACATGGCCCCAGCGTTGTCCTGTGGTTGCTCTGACCAATAGAGGCTCCAGTCGCGGCAGAGCCTGAACTGGCTGCTTCTTTGCTAGAAGAACACGGACGTATGCCACCTCTTCTCGTTCGTGCACAAACGGATTGGCATGCCGTTCTCCTATATCCAGTTCTTTGGCCCAGTGCGTCGCATGGTCCATTTCTCCAGCGGCAAGCCAGAACCCAACTTGGTCGATCGTGGTGAAGAGGGAATAATAATGAAGAGAGGTAGGCTGGTTTACGCTCAAGCCGAATTGTTTAACCTGCTGGAGAGCAGAACGTGCTGCCTCGTACTCTCTGCACGACAGGTAGACACGCGCAACTATCGCGTACCCGCTGAGTATATACACAAACATTGCAATCGATTCAGCTTGATTGCACAAAGCGATGCCCTCTTCTGCAAGAGAGCGTGCTGCGTCCAACTGGTTCCACTCACGCAGGACCTCGGCTTGCACGAGCATAGGCCAGCCCACCTCAGACAACCCGAGTCCTTCTGATTGCTTCCCCAGTTGAATTGCTTGCCGACTTAGCCTATCCGCCGCATGCAATTGCCCTGTTCCTATCATATAGAGAGCAGTGAGGCCCATAAGAGCGATAGAAAAAATGTCCAGTCCTATCTCCTGAGCAAGGAGGACTGCTTGAAGCCCACTCTCAATAGCACTTACTGCATTGTTGGCAGAGGAAGCATAAGAGGCAATGAGTTGAGCACTGGCCAGCTGTGCACGAACCATATTATTGTCTGCTGAGAGCAAGGTGAGAGCTTGCTGACAGCGTGAAAGTGCTACATGTCCTTCTTGAAAGCTTCGCAACTGGGCTTGCCAAGCAATCACCTCCCCAAGCAGATTCTCCTGTTCCTTCCTCGCTTGTGGGAGATCCGTCGATGTCTGCATTGTGAGCGAAGCGGTCAGAGCCGCCTCGGCTGCGTCGAGCCAAGCCTGAAGCCTTGTATGTGAGGTAACGGCCCATAATATCTGGGCACAGGCAAGACAGAGGTGAGGTCGAGAACCCACAACTTCTGCAGGTAGCAGTTCCAGCCACTGTCGGAGCATAACTAACTTATGTTCGTTTGTTCCCTCGGAGAATGACAATAAGGAGGGGAGACGCTCAATAAGATCAGCCGCCCATTGCCACTGGTGGGCACTCAAAGCGTGTAGGATAGCCTGGGTAGGAAAGTTGTGCTCAGCATACCAGAGGCTTGCACGATAGTGCAAAGTGGATACCAGATCAGCAGACCTCTGCTCCAAGCAGTAGTGCAAGGCTTGGGCAAAGAGGGCATGGTAGCGATACCACTGGCGTTTGTTATCGAGAGATACGACAAAGAGATTAGCTTGTTCGAGTCGTTGGAGTATCTGCTGACTGCCGTGCTGCTGCATGATCGCGTCACAGAGCGAGGCATTGAGCTGTTCAAGGATAGAGGTAGAGAGGAGAAAGGTTTGTACCTCCGTTGGCTGTCGTCGCAAGACCTCTTGGGTCAGATAGTCCAGGATGTAGCGTTGATCCCCGCTTATCTCCTCCAGCAGGGTAGTAGGATCAGCATGTTCTGGCAGAGAAAGAGCAAGCAAGCGCAAGCCGACGAGCCAACCTTCTGTGCGAGTGGTCACTTGCTGGATCGTCTCATCAGGGAGATGAATCCCCATCATCTCGTGGAAGAAGGCCTCGGTCTCCTCGGTCGTACACCGCAACTCGTCAGTGCGGACTTCTAACATCTGCTGACGTGTCCGCAGCAGCGAAAGCGGCAAAGGAGGGTCAGTACGCGTTGCCAGAATAATATGGAATTGAGGGGGGAGATGCTCCACTAAATACGAGAGTGTGGTGTGCACCTCCTGCTCAGTAATGAGGTGATAGTCGTCCAGGATTAGCAGAAAGTGCTCTGAGCTCTCTACTATGAGGTTGATCATTGCCGTCAGGATGTACTTGAAGGGCGGGGGTTGCGGTGATTGCAGTTGCATTAACAGTGGGGTAAAACGGTCCGGCAGCTGCCTATTCAGTGCTGTCAGAATGTAGGTCCAGAAGAGTCGTGGGTCATTGTCTTCCTCGTCCAGAGATAGCCAACAGAGCTGAGGGTTGCGTGCTTGCAATGATTGTGCCCAAGCTGCAAGTAAGGTCGTCTTGCCAAAGCCAGCGGGGGCTGAGACCAGAGTGAGAGGCTGTTTCAGGCTC
>DASYAN010000526.1:0-19301 GCA_036501345.1 Ktedonobacteraceae bacterium | reverse complement strand
GTTTCTACCATGAGGCATGTCCTCCTTTTATTCTGACTGATGATGGCTTGAGTATGCCATCTGGACTGCCTCGTTGTCTTCTTTCCTCCCCTTTCTTTCCTATTCTATGGATGAGGTATTCTTAATTGAACAGTATTGGGGGACATCTTGAAGGCAAAAGAGGACAAGTATAGAGACAAAAGAGGACAGCTTTTGGAGAGCAAGGGGTAAGTATAGAACAAAGCACACCTAAAAGTATCGACTCTACGTTATAATAGGGAATAGAGAATTCACCTTGACCCTGGGAAGCAGATTAGATCTCATATCCACACAGAGAAACCGGAGTATCGACAGCCCTGGGAGGTAAAGCCTTTACTCCTCATAATCTATTTTTTCTCTAAGCAGAATCGAGTATGTCTCATGATATTTCGATATAGTATAAGTCTTGCTCGCCGCTTGTGCCTATATGCGCTACCACTCGCCATGTGCCTGGTATTTTTCTTTCCAATGTCCAGTCAGGCACAGGCCATCTTAGTTTCATCTGATCCAGCCAAAGATGCTATATTGTTGAGTCCGCCTTCAGAAGTACGCATGCAATTCGGCGAGGACTTGAGCCCATCCTTTAGCACTGCTGTCGTCGTTAATGCAGCCAATCATCGCGTTGACCAGAATGATGCTCATATCTCGCCTGATAACTCGCGCGAGATGGATATTTCTCTCAAACTGTTCTTGCCTTCGGATGTCTATGTCGTCGTCTGGCAAACGCGGTCCGCAGATGATGGTCAGATAGTACGTGGCTCTTTTGTCTTCAAAGTACTGGCATCAAATGGCAATATTCCTTCATTGAATGGGACGTATCCTGGTCAGAATGCGCTGGGCGGAGGCACCATAAACGCAGCATCTGACACGGGCCAGATGGATGGTCCCACATTGTTCAGTCTCATCACGGTCATACTCGTCGACCTGAGCACGGTCTTCTGGGTCGGAGCACAACTCTGGCTCACCTTTGTTTCACAGCCTCTCGATACTAGCACAGCACAGCAATATGCTATCGACCAGAGGGCAGATCGGCGCTTTGCGCTTTTCTTCTCCATCCCTACATTGCTCGTTGCCTTCATAGCAAATCTGGGCGTACTCATAGGCCAGGGACTATTACTTACTGGAGGGAACTTCATACAGGTACTTCCGCTCTTTGGCAAACTGATGGTCGGTGACCGCTTCGGAACCTTCTGGATCATGCGCGAGATTGTTATTCTGCTGGCTCTTTCGCTTGCCATATACATCTTCTGGTCTCAACAGCGCCCTCGTATTGTAGATGGAATTATCTCCTGGATAAACCTAGCACTTGGACTGGCATTGGTGACTGCCGTGGTACTCTCCAGTTCCGCCACGACTGTCAGCAACACCAATCTGGTTTATGCTGTACTGGCAGATTGGCTGCATTTGCTGGCCGCATCGCTCTGGATCGGCGGAATGATGTACTTGGCAGTTAGCTATCTACCTGTCTTGAAAGGGAAGGAGCTACCCGAGTGCATACGAGCTCTACTCACGATGCTACCTCATTTTTCACTATTGGCAATTGCTGGTATGGTCATTATGGCACTTACCGGTCCCTTCGATGCTGGCATCCATCTAAGCACTCTGGATCAGTTGATTACCACCGCCTACGGACGAGCCTTGCTCGTTAAAATAGTGTGCGTCGGAGCCTTGCTATTAACCAGTGCAATCCATATGCTCTACTTGCGCCCACGCCTGGATAGAACCCTTGATGCATATCTATCCACACGCAAAAAAGCGGATTCAGTGGCTGAAGCGATCGGAAATGCGAAGGATATCAAAGATGCTCAAATAACCGAAGAAGCTGAAAAATCCGAAAATGTAGAGTATCTTGAGGAAAGTCCTGGTGAATCAATAGAGGGGATCAACGTAATTAATCACCAAGCGATAGAGGCCCAATTCACCGTGTCCCCCTTGGGAACTGCACCCGCAGTACCCTCTCAGGAAGTCAAAGCACTCGAGGAAAGTTTAGCTAGCCAAACTAGGCGACTGACCAGGGTATTGCGTTGGGAGCCGATGCTCGGTGTTGCGGTTCTCATCTGTACCGGCTTGATGAACGTTTTTGCTGGGACTTTGCCGCCTGTGGCTGCGCAACAAAATCAGTCGCAGGCTATCCAGCAATCAAGCTCCCAGGGAAAACCGTTCAATACAACTGTCCAAACAACGGATAGTAAATTCAAGCTGAAACTCGCGATTACGCCGAATAGCTTCGGTACTAACCTATTCACAGTCCATGTTCTGGACAACAACGGCAAACAGGATACCAATGTGAAGGTCTCTGTTTACCTCACTATGCTAGATATGGATATGGGCACAGAACTCGTCAACTTACAGCCAGATGATACGGGTGGCTTTGGCGCCGAAGGCGATCTGTCTATGCTTGGTAATTGGCAAATGCGTTTGGAAGTTCGTACGCCAGATAACACTCTCCATGAAGTCACGCTTAAGTTCGTTGCACCCTATTGATGGTTGTGCTATGCTAACAAGCAAGAAAAATCGCAAAAGATACAGGGTTTGATATGAAATTTCTTCATCTATTGTGGTACCATAGATCACAAACGACATCGATCAGCACAAATCGAAAATGGGGGCCTATCAGGTCTCTCATCCTAAGTATTATGCTGTCGACTCTGCTTCTTACGGGATGTAGTACGTTGGGAGAAGGGAACACGCAGTCGCAGCCCCAGGCTGTGAACATAAACTTCTTTGGCACTGCTGCCAATCACGTCCATTCTTTAATTGTGCTTCCCAATAATGTGCTGGTTCTGGCAACCCACTTTGGGCTCTTCCGTTCCTCCGATGGTGGTCAGCATTGGACACTTGTTGCCGCTGGACCTGATCAAGGAATGATGACAAACTGGCTTGCGCCCAGCTCGCTCAATCAGCAGCGCATATACGTTATGACGTTTCCGGCACTAGTAACCACTCTTAAAGGCGTTCTGGGCTTGTATACCAGCACAGACCAAGGACGCACATGGAAACTCACGATTACCTCGGCACAACTGGGAAATAACAATTTCATTGTTCAATCTGGCAATCAGTCTCCTGACCAAGTATATGTCTATGTGAATGTCTTAGGAGCTAAAGGTCTCAAAGTAAGCAAGGACGCAGGTCAGCACTTTACGACGCTGGGCGAGCTACCCTTCGGAAGTGGTATCCAGGGCCTGCTTGCTGTCCCTGGAGCACCAGGTACACTACTGGTGTATGGAGATCAAGGCGTTGCCCGCAGTACTGATGGTGGTTTGCACTGGAACACTGTTCCAGGCATGAATCAGCAGGCCGTTTTCAGTATGACAACAGGTGGCCCCAATCGTCCTATCTATGCAACTGGCGATGCAGGCATTTATGCCTCGCAAGATGGAGGAAAGAGCTTCACTTTGGTCTCTTCTGGCACCTCATATGCCTCATTAACTGCATCACCTGTAGATCCTCAATTGCTCTACGGAAAAACCTCAAACACAATCTTCCGCAGTACTGATGGAGGCCACACCTGGAACGCACTACCACACCCTATGGGAAGCCATGGCTCGCTTTATTCTTCGGTATTGACAGCTAGCCCAACCAATCCAGCACTGCTCTATGTTGCGCTCTCTTATCCAACAGAAGTTTATCGCTACGATCAGAATAGCGGCAACGGTAAGCTTTGGACTTCATTAACACCAAAAGCACAGCCGCAAGCTGCCAATACATCACAGAATGGTATTACGGTTATTACGGTAATACCATATGTCATCGTTGCGGTCTTACTCGTGGTCCTTATCATCCTGTTCAGACGCTATGCCAAGACTCGTGATAGGCGCTATGCTAAGGCTCATCTTAAGAATAAAGAGGAGCAATAACTATGTTTACACGTATAACTCGCTGTATAATCATCACAACACTTAGTTGTCTATGCCTCTTCCTATTGGCTCCCATGACCGTTCATGCAGATGGTGGCGCACCTAACCGAGCTTATGTTGCCGGAGCAACAAAAGGAATAGGGATCATCGATATCACACAGCAAAAAATCATTGGCAACATTCCTGTTGCTGGTGATCCCCATACAACCCTCTTGAGTCTGGATGGGAATTACTTATATGCCACAGAGCCTCAATTGAAGCGGGTCGCCGTCATCGTTGCTGGCACAGGCGCAACATTCTGTACAACTCCGATACCTGGGCACCCAACCCTGTTAGCTATGGACCCCAATGCTAACATCCTGTTTGCAGCAAGCAACGACGCCTCTACAGTGACCTCAATTAACCCTGACAACTGCCATATTAACCGTGTATTTCAGTTGAACAAGCCTATTTATGGACTTGGCGTGGCCGCCGTTGGTACATCACTCTCTCCCAGCAGCGGTAACCAACTTTGGGTCTCTGACTCCACCGATTTGACTGTCTTCGACGATGTCAAGGGGACAAAGATCAACCAGATCCCGATACCCGAAGGACCACGTTATATCTCTATTCCACCCGGCACGGCTGTTTATGTGACAACCCAGCAAGGCAGCGTCATTACTGTGGATCTCAACACTTACAAAGTTCTGACATTGGTCTCCGGCGGTAGTTACACCGCGATGGACTTTGATGAGAACACCGGAGAAATCTATGTTCCCGATCAGAAGAACCATCAACTGGTGGTGCTCGAACCTATTAATGCTGGTTTTGCTTTGCCTCCGGAGCCAGCTCGCACGGTCCCACTCCCGTCCATTCCGACCTCCGTTGCTGTAACTAGCGATGGGCAACTGGCCTTTGTGGCACTGGAAGGCGGCAAGGTCGCCATGCTTGACATCCCAACGCACCAGATTACCAATATTTTTGACGTTGGTGGTAACCCGCGCTTTATCATCACGGGACTCAATCCTCCTGTGTTTGCTCCTAACCCGCAGCAGGCCCATACCCTACAGAATGTTATTACAGTGGTAGCATATGTCATCGTTGCGGCCTTACTCGTGGTCCCGATCATCCTGTTCAGACGCTATGCCAAGGCTCATCGTAACGATTTAGCTGAAGAGGATGAAGAACCAGATATAAGTGATGAGAATAGTGCAAATACGCAATCTGAAGCGGAAGAAAGAGAGTAACCTCCTCACTGCAGAAAGAGTTAGTTTCATGATAAAATAAAAAGATATCAGCATATAAATAGAGAGGAATAGATCATGGTAGCTAAAAGAGATAGTTGGATGACTGTAGAAGACTTCCTAGCCCTAGACCGTGAAAATCTAGATCAGAAATATGAATTTAGAAATGGTGAAATGGTCGCTATGTCAGGGGGTTCTACTAACCATACTATGCTTATAATGAACATGAGTACGCTTATACACTCACACGTGAGAAAGAGAAAATGCTTCGCACTTGTGGAAGGTACCCTCAAAGTTGAAAATGAATGCTACTTACCTGACATCATGGTAACATGTAACGAACAAGATCTAACTGAAAATAAGACATATATCGAACATCCAAAATTAGTGATAGAAGTATTATCGCCTTCCACTGAAGTAGATAATAGACGGAATAAACTTTGGATTTATGCACAGTGTTCCTCAATTCAAGAATACGTCCTTGTGAATTGGGATTGCATGCTTATACAAAAGATGAATAGAAAAGGCACACAAGGACTAGATCAAATACAATGGCTCGATCACTGGTATGGCAAAGGAGAAAGTGTAGAACTAGAAAGTATCGACTTAAGCATTCCTGTAGATGAGGTTTATGCTGAAATCGTCCTTCCTCCCTTCGATGCATTTAGAGGATTTAGGAAACGAGGTAGAGTCTAACAAGCCCCACGCTTAAAACTGTCAGCCTTCAAAAACTAGAGCAGACAGTATACGTACCACCAGTGGGACATGGTTTTAAATCTAGGGCAGTAGATGGATTTGTAGTTACTGTAGTATAGTATAGACGGGCCTGCAGATCTATGTTAGGGATGATAGGAGGGCTAGCTGTACTTTCTTTGGTAATCAGGAAGAGGCTATGGGGAGCATACAAATTATCAAACCCTGGATATGTCAGCGGTGCTGTATGAATGGCCTGTTGGCTGACAGTAAGTTTCCAGTGTGGTAGGATAGTATTCTCACTCTCCATACCATTCTCTAGTCTGATCCAGCCATAATAAGCCATTCCTTGAGGAAGCTCAGACAGGTTTGTCATGTCGATCTGTACGGCATTATATGCCTGCGATGAGCCACTTTTGACAAAGCTCATGTGACCACTACCCTTGTTTACCTCAAAAGGATTGCCGCGTAAGAGAAACATCAGTGTTGTCAAGCCTGAGCCTAGCAAAACTAGCATAAGCAGAGCTGTCAATCCGATTACCCACTTCTTCTTGTTGCTGAACTGAGATTGTTTTGCCGCTCTTTTCTGCTGCAGTTTATCTGGTATTACATTTACCTGTCTCTGGGTTCCTGCCAATCCATGAGGCATCATAGTAAGTTGATTACTCTGAGGATCAGAGAGGAGCCTAGTCTGCTCAAGAGGTAGCCCGACGAAAGGAGTCTGGACTCCGTTAGATAGAGCTAATGGCGGTACATTTGTAGGCGAAACTGGTGAGGATGAGGAAGATGAGTCCGAAGGTAGATGTCCGCCTGAGCGTCCCAACTGCTCAGGTGTCGAAATATTGAACGTATTAGCCAAAGCAACAGCCATAGCAGCTCCCGTAGGGAAGCGTTCATTTGGGTCTTTAGCAATACTCTTTAATATCACCTCCGAGAGAGCCTGTGAAATACGCGGATTGATCAGTTCTGGCGATTTTGGTTTTTCATGGAGGTGTTGCATTACAATTGCTAGCGGCGTATCGGCCTGAAAAGGAGTCATGCCAGTCATAATCTCATAGAGAATTATGCCAAGGGAATATAGGTCGCTGCGAGGATCGTCATACTGACCCTGAGCCTGTTCCGGTGGAATGTACTTTGGCGTGCCTATCACGGACCCGATTATCGTACCGCCTGCTACACCTCGCTGGCGAGCTATCCCAAAATCGGTAAGGATAGGCTCACCCATCGATCTAGCAGTAGGTATCCGCTGGTCAAGCAGAATATTGGCAGGTTTGATATCCCGGTGAATCATGCCACACTGGTGAGCATAATCAAGCGCCAGACCAATTACTGTAAAGATATAAACGATATCGCTGGCAGATGGGAACTGTCCGCAATAGGATGTATTGCGAATATAATCTGCTAGCGTTTCTCCTGGAACATAATCCATCACCATATAACAGAGTGGGGGTTCCGACTCTGACGAATATGAGATTTTGCGATTATCAATTTTGAAATCATGAATCTGGACAATATTAGGGTGGCGCAGGGACGCGACGAGTCGAGCTTCCTGCTCAAAACGCGTGATAAAATCGGGGTACTGCTGGATGCTTGGATGCAGAAGTTTGATAGCAACATAGCGCTTCAACTGGGTATCCAGGGCCTTCCAGACTTCCCCCATACCACCACGAGCAATGCATTCAATGAGTTGATATTTGCTAAGATGACGTGCTTGTGTATCCATGTTTCATTTCAATCCCAAATGGGCTGCATTCTCCTTTTCAACTCTAAAGGCTGCTCGGTAGATTTTTACTGATGCTTAGCACCGCTAGCTTCTGAATTTTGTAGTGTGCTTGCACTGCACCTTCATTTATTTGATGCGTCACTGGATCAAGCTGGCCAATATATGCATAGGTTGCTTGAGTCACCATATCATCTAACAACTGGCTTGCTTCAGACTGCTGCAATTGTGTCGGATCAGTATTGCTTATATTGAAGAGCGTGACAGCATCCTTATGCGCTTGCTGTAGCCAATTTCCTGCATTTTTGACCGCTGTCAGAATCTGTGAAGCCTGCGACCGCATGTCAGACGAAACGTCAGGGGCACGTACAACCTCGCTCAGATGCAGCTGCGTATGATCGATATAACCCACCGGGTTGTGTGCCAAATCTGCATTTTGGCGCAAAGGATCGACGGTCAACAAGGCTATGCTGGCATCTGTTGTGTCAGTCGTGTTAATTACTAAGGACGCATCAGCTGCTGGAAGATCGACATGGACATTTTGCAGTCCATCAAGATAATCCAAAATGCGTATAAATAGAGGCCGCATCAGATCAGCGCTTGTCTGTGTGCCATTCCAGTCATCTCTTGCTGTTATGGACAACTCCAGTACCTTCTCTATATTCCTAGACAGCCAGAAATCGAGCCCTCCAGGCAAAGCTGCCACCTGAGCACGCGTCTCATTATAGAAAAGATGGCGAATATGATTCACAGCATTCAACTGAGTAGGATCTCCAGGTATGGGCTCTTGGGGAATCATTGCAAAGTAACGCCAAGTAGCACTATCATTCGATGGAGCACTCGGTGTTTGATTAGCATCTTGCTCTGTAATCAATAAACGGCTCGTCTCTGATAAGAGATTGTTATGCTGGGCATCACCGGGGAAGAAAAAATGAGCTTGACCATTGTTAACTGGTAGATTATTCGTAAGCAGTATCGGTGGTTGTATTGGTGGAGGGCCAGTTAGGTCAGCACCACCCACCTTAATTTTATCTCCGAGCAGCCAGACGTAGTAGCTTTTGCCAGCCTGTGGAGGAGAAATATTTTGCAAGTCAATCTGCATCTGATCAGCAATTCCCCGGGCGGTACCGGGTGCGATCTGCCCACTACTGGTATAGAAGGCCTGTCCCACCATAGTATTTGAGGGAGCCAGCAATCCTGGGGTATAAAAAACAACCGCCAGTCCTGCTACGATACATACAACCAGCAACCCAGCAATCAAGGCGATCATGCGACCATTTCCCCGCTTGTTTGGTCCATCAAGAGGTGTCGGCTGTGAAGGAAAAGCAAACGCATTTGACTGTAAAGGAGTCGTGGGAAAGGCCTTTGGCGTAGGTGCGGTTCGCCCGAGAGGTGCAAACGTAGGTGTTACTGGTGTACTTTCTCCGGTCTGACCCGTTCGCGGCGTGGGCGACACTGGGAAGTTTCCACCAGGGGTGTTAGGTTCCTGCCGGAGCACTGGAGATTGTATGGGTATAGGCCCGGAAGATTGTCCAGCGGACATTGTTGCAGGAGATGCTTGTGTCGAACTCACTATTGTTGGTGTATCCTGAGACCCAAGAATTTCTGGCACGGCTATACCCAAAGCACGGGCAACGGCTGCAGTCATGGCAGCAGCACTGGGGAAACGATACGCCGGATTTTTCTCTAGTCCACGCATAATTACTTGGTCCAGAGCAGAAGGAACATTCGGATTGATCTGCGAAGGTATGATAGGAGTTGCATTGCTATGCTGCGTCATAACCTCAATTGGCGAGTCTCCCTGAAATGGTACAACCCCCGTCACAATCTGATAGAGAATAACTGCGAGTGAATAGATATCACTACGCTCATTGGCGGAGCGACCTTGTACTTGCTCAGGAGAGGTATAAGCTGGAGTGCCGAGTTGAATGCCAGTTTGCGTTATTGATGACGCATTTATCAGCTTCGCTACCCCAAAATCGGTCAGGACTGGCTCACCCATTAAGTTACGCGTCGTGTTGCGCTGATCCAGCAGAATATTTGCTGGTTTAATATCGCGGTGAATCATTCCCTGGCGATGCGCATAATCGATAGCTAGGCTGATCGACGTAAAGAGGTTGACGATCTCTGGCGGAGAGGGAACCTTCCCTTGACTTGACATGCTAGCGATGTAATTAGCCAGTGTTGACCCCTCGATATAGTCCATCACCATATAAGCAATTGGATGTGCGTTAGGAAGACTATCCTGGTTAGAGGTATCTGGCTGGAATATCTGGAAATCATGAATCTGTACGATATTAGGATGATGCAAAGAGGCAATAAACTGGGCCTCGAGTTGAAAGCGTACCAGAAATGTGGGATCATCACGCAAGTTTGGATGTAGCATTTTAATCGCCACGAAGCGCTGCAGCTGGGTATCTAACGCTTTCCATACCTCAGCAGCACCACCCTGTCCCAGACACTCTACCAGCTCATATTTATCTAGACGTTGTGGAATTGTATTCATCAGAAAGGCCCTCCCACACAGGTATTACCTGTATTACTTACTTTACATGCAGTAATATCAAAGGTTGCCAGGTTCTGAATGTTGTAATAGATTTGAGCAACACCCGCCTTCACCTGCCCCGTATGCGGATCAGTCTGACCTGTGAATGCTTTATTCGCCTGTGCAAACATATCGTCGAAAACGGGAAGCGTTTGCGGTTCTATTATTTGGTCAGCGGGCTTCTGAAGGAGCTCTGCAGCATCTTTATGGACACCAATAAGCCAAACCTGTACATCATTGATATCATCATTGATCTTAGATGCCAATTGCTTCTGTGTGGGAGAAACACCGGGAACTCGGGTAATATCACTTAGGTGCGTACCAATGTGTTTCAGATACCCTGGTGGCTGTTGTGCTGGACTGATCTCTAGCAAACCGACCCTCGCGATCGTCGGATCTGCCAAGACAGGGTTTGCGGCTAAATCGGGTGGTAAATTCTCGGTTTGCACAAATTGGGAACTATCCAGGTAATCTAGAATGCGTACAAGCTGTTTACGTATAAGTGTAGGGTTATCATTAGCAAGAGCAAGGTCACGTGCGCTGCCGGTCCACTCCAGAATCTTGAGTGTATCTCGATAGAGCCAACTGCTCAGGCCACCGACTAAACCTACCTTCTGGAGCTTGGGGTCCTGTGAAAGCAGGTGGCGCAAATGATCAACCAAACTAAAATGATTCTCCGTATCTTGCGGGTCCGGTATGTGTGAAAAAGCTGCAGAATAGCGCCAGTCAGCTGAATTCAGCGACGGATTGACTGGCTGAGAATTGGCATCTTCCTCGGTTACCAGTAAGCGGCTGTACAGACTGAGCAGGTTGGTATGATTCGCATCTCCCGCATAATTTAACGTTGCCTGATTGTTCTGGACAACCAGCGTCCCAAGTGCCAAAGGAACAGCGTCTATCTCATTATCAGCATCAGGTAGCAACCAGACATAATAGCTTTTCCCTGACTGTGGAGAACTTATATTTTCCAGGCGGAGCTGCAAGCCATCTGTGATGCCACTTGAACTTGTCAAGTTCATCATTCCGCTGCTAACAAAAAAGGCATGTCCAATGATTGTTTTTTGTTGAGCGGCAGAATGGGAAAAGAGAAACCATGTTCCTACACTAGCACTAACCAATACTAACACGGCCAGAATGATCAATGCGACATATAAACCACGTGGCTTGGGCTTCCTGGCAGGTGGCACTGATCCTATTAGTGTAGGCATTGCTCCTGAGAAACCAGACGTGGGAGTTGGTGCCACCCGCCCGTGAGGAGTCCTATCGATCGCATTCTGAAAAGAACCTGACACAAATGAAGCATTTTGTGTGTCTGAGATCGGTGTAGGATGGTTCGATACGGACTGGTGTATAGCAGAGATTGGTGACATCATTGTTGGTCCAGTTGAAGAATTGCTGGCAGGTGCCTGTGCGACATAGGGCAGTGATGCAGCCGTTCCCTGGCCATCAACAAGAAAAGGTCTGTTCTGCTGATATGCCTGTTGTGATGGAGAACTGAGAAAGGTGGGATTATACATAGCCTCATCTCGGCTCCTATCGACACCAGACTGACCTGAAGCCTGCGATGTGGGCATTTGGAGCGCTTTAGCTAGGGCAAAAATCATGGCTGAAGCAGAAGGAAAGCGCCCCGATGGGTCCTTAGCAAGAGCACGCATAATCACCGACGTCAGCCCAGGCCCGATCGAGGCATTGAGCAATGCCGGCGAAGGAGGCATAGCGTTCAATTGTTGGTTGATTACTTCTGCCGTTGTAGCGCCATGAAAAGGGACTGCGGCTGTACACATCTCGTACAGGATAATGCCCAATGAGTACAGATCACTGCGTACATTGTTTGTATCACCCTGGATGATTTCTGGAGCAATATAACATGCATCATTAGCTAAAAGTTGCTGAGGGTCATAGGTATTATGCATGCCCAAGTCTATCAACCTGGGTTCACCTAGCGGACTGCCGGACGTACTATGCTTATCAAGGAGAATAGAACTGGGTCTGATAAAACTGTGAATAATACCTTGCTGGTGAATATAGTCGACAGCTTCTCCGATTGGAGACAAAATACGCATGATCTCGGCTGGCGAAAGCGTTTTGCGTGTCTGATCTTGGTTTTGGAGATAGAGTGCCAGAAATAGACCATCAACATAGTCCATCACAATGTAAGCCTCACCGCTATTACTCAAAGCAGAAGTTGTTCGTGAAAGGACTCTCACCTCAAGTATCGGTACAAGGTTTGGATGGTGTAGAGCCACCAGACCACGCGTCTCACGCAGAAAACGAGGAAGCACTTCCTCTGTGGGCAACGTAAAACGCAGGAGAGCAATGATCACATAGCGGTGCAGCTGAGTGTCAAATGCTTTCCAAACCTCGCTTGTCGTATCTTTTCTCAGACACTGCTGTAGTTCGTATTGATCCAGATGCTGTTTATCATGGTTCATAAGACACTCCATAAATGCTTACATGTACTGATTGCATCAAGGTTTTTCCATCATTCGCCCTTTCTGGGGACTCATCCCCTTGAGGGGATTGAGAGGAAAGAAACAGCCCACAGGCTGGAAAATCTTTCATCTCGCACTTCTTTGGGAATACCCGTAACCATCAGCCCGTTGGAGCTTTCGGCAATACTTCTTTCCAACGTCAGAAACTGTTCCTGACCTCGTTGCTATGGTAAACGAACCGCTTGCCTTTGCTGACATTCTCCCAACGTGTGTCCCTGCACGCTTGAGATGAGACGGCACAATGGCTTTGACGATATCGCCCGTCTTAAAGCCGTGCTTGGGATGCTTCTCTTTGGGATCGGTACGAGGAAAGCCAAACTTTGTCATCAAGCACATCTGCCTACATCCGTGCCCATAAGCCGTGATTGAGAGTGGTTTCACACCAGCAATCTGTAAAGCTTCTGGAGTGGATTTTCCCACAGATGCGGCATCTAACCAATGGGTCTTGGGAAGATCACGCGTTGTTCGGTTGTATTTGGTGAGACCACCAGAACCGCATTCGATCGGTAACCCTAAATCTTGCAACCTTCGAAACAATTCCCAGCGTATCGCATTAACCGCTGCAGCATCCCTAAGTGGAGCTTTTGCTTGTGCCAAAATCCTCTTCAGGAGATCCGGCTTCTTCTTCAAGAAAATCTGAATGTCCTTGGTTCCCTTGGCTTGGTTACACTTCTCACACGCGAGGCACAGGTTGCTCACGCGGTTGGTACCACCATTGGCTCTTGGGTGAATGTGCTCGACCTGAAGAGGAAGGTTTCCCTTCCTGCAATAGGCGCATTTGCGTCCCCACTTCTCCAGCAGGTACTCTCTGGTCTCATATCCGGCCAAAGTTCCCTGTTGGTAGTCCACTCCAGATATCTCAGCATTCTCCATCAACTGCATATCGAACTTCACCAACTCCATACTGATAGCTGTGATGCGGCAGACTCTTGCAAGTCTCTGCGCCCAGGTGAGGACGTTGGCTATTCTGCTCTGCAAAGATGGAGGTAACCAACCTTTGGGTTTTTGCCGATTCTGCCACCGTGCTTTGCGGTATCTGGTATGACGGTTGCGTCTGCCCCTGCGCACACCTCGCCGATCGTCCAGGCTCTTCTTGATCTGCAGGCCTCTGTGCGATAGTTCACCTGCAAAAACGACTTCACCCGATTGGTCGTTGACGATTGCTATCCCCGTGGTTTTTGAGCCTGGGTCAATTTTGATCCGCAGTTCTGCTACCACGGGATCGGAAATTTCAACCTTTAAAATGATTGTGAACGGATAGTGCTTCAAGACTGCTGCTTTTCCTCTATTAAGGAGAAATCGAGCCTCTCCAGGATGAATCGTATTTAATGGCTGTTTGTTGGTGCCTACTACAAAAACGTTACTCAATTGCTTGCTCCTTTGAGAGCCTCCGGTTACCCGGGTAATGGTGGCCTCGACACTGTTATGGAACGGTTTAGCGTGAAGAGCACTGGCACTAACCCCTGTAATCCTGTTTAACCCTTCACCGTAGCGGTTGGGACTGGCCTCGCATCCCAACGTACCTAGTTTCGCTCCTAACGTAGCTTCTGTTTCAAAGCTGAGTCTGGACAGGTGAAGCTCGAAGCCTCCCGTTACTGGATTGCTGCAAGCCCATCCCTTTGAGGGGATTGGGTCCCTAACCATAAGCAAACCGACAAATACGCTTTCTTCTTAAATAATCAGTTGACCTTTTCGGTTTACACATGTCTACTTCTCCTCACTTGAAAGTATGGCAGGAATCCCAGGGTCAGCACCCTTTTAGAATCGGCAAGCAGTTTTGAGAATACGGCACTAGACAAAATCGGCCTAGCTTATAGCATTCTCAAACGCACACAATACTTTCCAAAGTAGCATATAGTCATTAAAGATACCAAATAAATGCCGCAAAGTTCGGAACCCTCTATAATTATTCAGTATATTGCTGAGAATGTCAATGAAGCAGTTCACAAATTGTAGGCAAGGCCATTCAACTGCTTAGGGAATACGATACAGATACACGCTTCGACGATGTGAATAATGGTCATAGGAAATTTGCACAAATCTTAACACAAAAAGGAGCAACAGAACTGTCGCTCCTCTTATTTAATATATGCAGTAGCTTTATTTTACGTTGATGACCGGAATCTTCGAAACTGTCCAGCGATCGTTGGGGCTGGCAACTTCGAACTGGACCATCGAGATAGCATCTGTTGGGCAGCGCACAACACACAAGCCACAACGGATACACTTTTCCTCGTCAATGATCATGTCTGCGCCACCACGCCAGTTTTCGGCACCTTGATGCATGATATCGCCTTTGACCACACGCGAGAGACCTTCCATGCTAATGCAGTCATAGGGGCAGATATCCACACAGCCAGAGCAGAGAATACAGATTGAAGGATCAACCATAATATTCAACTGGCATTGCAGACACCGACGAGCCTGACTAACCGCCTGCTCAGGAGTATAACCGGTCTCCGTCTCACGCGTATTGCTATAACGCTCGCTCAACGGCAGAGATGGCAGCATCTCATGTGGAATGGACTCATAGTTATCAACCATGCCACGGCGGTAATCGGGCAGCTCAATCTCCTCGGCAGCCTCGGCGGGCTTATCAACACCACCCAGATAGCGGTTGATCGCAGCAGAAGCGTCGCGGCCATCGCCAATGGCAGAGATCAGATTGCGTGATCCCTGTGTAAAGTCACCACCAGCAAAGAGACCGGGATGGTTTGTCATCCAGGTATCGAGATCCAATAGAGGAACACCCCACTTGTTTACCTCCAAGCCTAGTTCCTCAGTCTGAATCCAGGTGGTATCACTATACTGACCGAAGGCAGGCACGACCGTATCAACCTCAATCTCAAACTCGGTGCCAGGAAGAGCTATTGGACGACGACGACCACCAGCATCAGGATCACCCAATTTGTTACGGATGAAACGCATACCACCGACATGGACTCCATCGTTACTGGAGATCGCCGTCTGCGTGACGAGATACTGGAACTCGACGTTCTCATAGATAGCCTCGTCAACTTCGTACTCGTCAGAGCCTGCCTCTTCTTTCGAACGGCGATACATGACGTAGACCTTCTCAGCACCAAAACGGATTGCCGTACGGCAGCAGTCCATAGCAGTGAAACCAGCACCCAGCACAGCAACTCGCTTGCCAATAAAGGCTGGCTCACCATAATTGGTCTTTTCAAGCAAGCGAATACCGTCGATCACACCCTCTAGCTCTGCACCTGCAATGACCTTGCCATCGGGACCAGTCAGCGCATTGGGGATATAGCAACCAGCGGCAAGATAGACAGCATTGTACTGCGTGAGTAGATCAGAAATCTGGACATCGCGTCCCACACGGGTATTGTATTTGATCTCTACTCCGATGTCCTCCATGTACTCGTCACACTCTTCCGTCGTCACAGCACGGGGAAGACGCCAGACGGGAATTCCATTGACCATTACGCCGCCAGCCGTAGGATACTGTTCATAGATCGTCACCGAGTAGCCCATCTCGCGCAGATCACGAGCACAGGCCAGACCAGCGGAACCAGCCCCAACAACAGCAACTTTCTTGTCGTTGGTAATCGGTGGACACTCGGCATGATGACGATATTCACGATGATCAGCAGCTGCACGCTTCAGCCAACAGATGGCAATGGGCTTGCCATCGACCTTATTACGACGGCAGACAGGCTCACAGGGACGCGCACAGGTACGCCCTAACACACCTGGCACTACATTCGCTTTACGATTCAATAGGTAGGCTTCGTCGAAACGAGCTTGCGAAATCAAACCAATGTAGGTAGAAACGTCCGTATGAGCAGGACAACCAACCTGACAGGGAATATTTGTCTGATACCAATCAGGAGTGACGGTCACCGACTGATACCTTGCTTCTAATTCGCGATCGGGATCTATCATCTTACAAAATCCTTTCCTGAGCACTGAACATCTTTGACAAACTAGGAAGGCAATTTCGCACTCTATACTGGGTGTGGTGGCTCAGGCTTTCGCCATGACACATGCATGGCCTATTCTTTAATGCTATCCCCTGCAAGCACTAGATCTACGCTTGTGGGAAAATATATGCTCTTTTTCCGTGTCAGATTATAGCATAAGGCAATGATAGGAACAAGGTACGGTGGATACTGAACAGCTAACAAAGTAATGTATTCTATCAATACATTACTTGCAAATTTTACCCAAGTAGGGTATCATTTATGATGAAAGATAGTTTATGGAAAAATTCAAACCGCACTGTGAGTTGTCAACCATGAAGGTTATGCTACAAGCGGGAAAAGTACGTATCACTACATCTGCTCTTGCTGGAGCAGATGCACTGGGTCTGAATGCTAAAGAGATTGTGAGCATTGTGATGGCATTGACTTTAAAGGATTTTTACAAGAGTATGACAAGCCACAACAATCACAGAGAATGGCAAGATGTATATCGTCCTACTACACATGTTGGTATAGTGTACGTAAAACTGATTGTAGTGAACGATGTGCTCATCTTATCTTTTAAGGAGCTGTAATAATATGGAATGCCCAATTTGCTCTAGTGCTAAGTTAATACACGACACACGCGACATATCACATACATACAAGGGCGAAACAACCGTTATTCAGAATGTCACTGGTGATTTCTGTCCTGCGTGTGGTGAATCTATCCTTGAACTTGCTGAAGCAAGTCGGGTCAGTAGCCTGATGGGCGAGTTTAGGAAACAAGTGAATGCATCCTTTGTTGACCCCGAGTTTATTGCAGAAGTTCGCGAGAAACTAGACCTAGACCAAAAACAAGCCGCTGAGATTTTCGGAGGTGGGCACAATGCTTTCTCACGATATGAAAACGGGAGAACAAAACCACCACTGGCACTTGTACTCCTGTTTCGAGTACTCGACCGTCACCCCGATCTGTTAGCTGAAATCAGAGGGAGTAGGTGAATAATATATCTCTCTACGATGGTAACACTGTAATCAGTACAACCAGATTGACTAAGGTATTTGGAAACCTGGTAGCCGTCAATGATTTAAATCTCCAAGTCATACGAGGAGATGTTTTTGGCTTCCTCGGCCCTAACGGATCTGGCAAGACAACGACCATTCGTATGCTACTCGGACTGATTCGTCCAACCGCAGGGCGGGCTATCCTCTTTGGATTGGATACGGCTTATCAATTGCCCTCTATTCTATTACGCATTGGAGCAATCGTAGAAACCCCTATCTTCTATCCTTACCTGTCCGGCCTGGACAATCTCCGCGTTGTTGCAGCAAACTCGGGTATGGTTTTAGGCAAAGCCAATGACCGCCGAATAGAAGAGGTGCTCGATATTGTCGAACTACGTGCATACGGCAAACTTGCTTACCGGAAGTATTCGCTCGGCATGAAACAACGCTTAGGAATTGCAGCAGCATTGCTAACAGATCCAGAACTAGTCATGCTCGACGAACCAACGAATGGGCTAGATCCATCTGGAATGATCGAGATCAGGCAACTTATCAGACGCCTATCCTCGCTTGGGAAAACGATTTTCATCTCCAGTCATCTACTTGCTGAGGTCCAGCAGGTCTGTAACCGGGTTGCTATTTTGCGCAAAGGGAACCTCGTCAAACAAGGTGACGTGAAAGAACTGCTACGCGAGCGCGAACGGATTGAAGTACGCATAGGTCAGGCAGAGCAAACTAACAGCGCATTTGATGTGCTGCGCCATTCACAGGAACAAGGTGCAACATGGATTAGCGATATTAGTATTGAACAGAACAAAGAGGGCGAGCCCATACTGATCATCAATGCACCAGTAGCACGCTCGGCAGAAATTAATATGCTGCTTGCACACAACAATCTCTTTGCATCTGAAATCTACCCACGAGAAGGTAGCCTGGAGGATGTCTTTTTGGAAGCCACCACTCCCACTTCAGCACTCTCTATACAGAATGGCATGCAGAGGTTCGCCCCTATTCCTGCACAGATACAATCAGAAAAAGAGAAAGGGGCAATATTATGAGCAGCATACCACAAACAGCAACAGAACAAGATATGCCTGCAGCTAAACGTAGTGATACAGTCATCATGGGACATCAAGATTTTCTGAGTGTTCTATTCCGTTCAATTGGTGCCGAGCTGTATAAGCTACGACGACGCGCCATGTCTAAGATCCTGCTCTTGATTGCCACGCTCATAATGATCATCACATTCCTATTTCCTGCCTTAGGAGCTTTAGCAAATAATAGTCCCTTACCCCAAGCCTCATGCACCACAGATAGTAATGGTCAACAGCATTGCACACCACAGAGTCTACAAGACACGGCGAGACAAGTCATTGCAGAGAAAATCAAAGCGGATATTTCCGCACCACTCCGCTTGCCTAATTCTCTCGCGCTATCTGTAACTGTCATCAATTTAGTTGGAACAATTTCGCTCATTATCTTAACTGGCACCATCGTTGGCAGTGAATACGGTATCGGCACAATACGCCTGATGCTGATAAGAGGCCCAACAAGAACACAATTTTTTCTAGCCAAGATTGGTGCCGTTATTATCTACCTCCTGGCGACACTTTTTCTGTTGATCCTGGTTGGTATAATAGTGGGAGCACTATTCAATTTGACGACAGGAATAGCTGTTGATTTTAGCTTCTTTACAGCGGAATGGATAGTTCATGCGATCCTCTATGTGCTTATAACAGCTCTTGGACTTTTTGTGTATTCAATGATTGCGCTTTGTCTGGCCACTTTGGGCAAAACGACGGCGGCAGGAATCGCCGGT
>DASYAN010000525.1:0-9866 GCA_036501345.1 Ktedonobacteraceae bacterium | reverse complement strand
ATCACTCTCTCGAACTTTTCGATTTTTCTGAAAATTGGTCTGATTTTGTCTAGACAATTGGGACCCCTATAGGCCTCCAAGGGGAATACCTGTATGTTTCTTTACTATTGAGATAACTTCTTTAAGAAACTGGATAGATCCAGAACAAAGAGTCCAGACATGGTAAAGGCTGCCAAAATTCACAGTTGAGGTAATAGAACCATCACCATCAAAGTAACCAAGAAGAAAATCACGTTCTAAATGTTCAGGAAGCTCAGATGGCCATTGCATAATCAAGGTCTTTTTGGGAACAATACCGAAGTGTGCTAGATCTGTAACCATCTGAGGAGATGTAAAAGAAAGCGTAGCACTTTCACCTGAAGCAAAACGGGTTGATGATCTCTCTCTCAAGCGCCTATGGATAGTGTGGTTAGGAGCAAGTTCATCTCGAACAAATTCCAATAGCTCATAATCCTTAACCGAGAGTTCAAGATCAATACGAGGTAGAGAGCTTACTATCGTACCATCAGCCGCAAGAAAACCAAGTATATAGGCTTGAATAGGCTTATCAACAGCGGAGAAGTATGTATGACGAACAGAATCGCGATTCCATCGGTAACTAGGAGGCGACTCAATGCATTTCTTCTCACGACGTGCTTTATTAGCATTATTAAAGCACGTCTTACACCAAGGGTGAAGACCATCTTTCTATTTCTTACCATGATAAAACTCTGTAAGAGGTTGTGGCTTTGTGCACTTAGTGCAAATTTTCTCATCCATATACATATCGTATCAAGGCCCATTTATTTTTGTCAACATCAAGTAGAGCTTTAGGAGGAATGTCTCGTATGTCACTGTTTCAACGCAAGGCCCATTCACATGTCATAGGGAACATCAACGAGCTACATGATAGCTCATTAACGTTTGGTGATCGAACTTCGGATAGTGTAGCTGCATATGTGGGATCGTGGCGTTTTGTGATTTTAATGACGACACTACTCATCATGTGGCTTGTATGGAATAGTCTTTCATTTTTACCTCATTTTGACTCTGCACCTTTTATACTTTTGAACCTATGCTTATCGTTCCTTGCAGGTTACACGGCTCCTTTTATCATGATGAGTCAAAATCGTCAATCAGCGAAAGACCGCTTAACTGCCGAAAATGATTACAAAACTGATGTAAAAGGTGAGCAAGAAATCTGTCATATTCTAGAGCATCTAGATCATCAAGATGGGTTAATTCTCCAGATTGCACAGCGGTTAGAGGTTCAAAATAAACGCATAGATGAGCAAGAGCAGCTCATTTTGCAGATTGTGCAAAAAATGGATGTACAGCAGCAATTCATGAAAGAGCAACATCAGGAGATACTGAAGCTATTAAACTCACCGTCTCAGGAAAGTTAGAAGTAAATTGGGCTAAACAAGGCTCTATTTGCCTTAAGCATAGAGCCTTGTTTAGCCCAAAGGCTCGCATGTTAAAGACATATGTGCGATTTTAATATATCCTGATCATGACAAGGAAAATAAAAAGTGGCAAAAATTGCCTCTTTTTTCTAGGCAAAACGTTGTTAAGAGAAAACTGGAATGCGTGGATACTTATTTTTAGGCTAGGCCTCTACCTCTTCTGTAGAAATCGCATCACATTGCATGTCATATTTAGGAGTGCAAATAATATGAAGCCTGGGAAGATGGCTCTCCAATGCGGCAACAGTATCATCGAGGCCATCAATATTCGTAAGGAATACAATACTGGTCGGGTCAAGGTGCAGGCGCTAAAGGGCGTGGACTTGCATATTCAACGTGGAGAGGTGGTTGCGATCATGGGGCCTAGTGGCTGTGGCAAGACAACCTTGCTCAATTGCCTTAGTGGCCTCGATAGCATCACGTCCGGCATGGTTAAAATTGCGGGCCAGGATCTGCATGGACTTTCCGATCGGCAACGGACAGCGTTTCGCGCTCGAGAAATGGGCTTTGTCTTCCAGACATACAATCTATTGCCTGTTCTGAGTGCCCTGGAAAATGTTGAAATGCCGTTACTGGTGAGCAGAGTGCGTCCTAAGGAGGCTCGCAAACGGGCTTGGGAAGGGCTGGAACGTGTGGGGCTGAAAGAGTGGGCATGGCATCGTCCCGCCGAGCTTTCGGGAGGACAATGCCAGCGTGTAGCTATTGCTCGTGCTCTTGCCACACAGCCTTCGATTGTCTGGGCCGATGAGCCAACGGGTGCTCTTGATAGCCAAGCTAGCCAGGAAATCATCGATGTGATGCTCTCGCTTAACCATGAGTATCAATTGACGTTTGTGTGGGTTACGCATGCACTAGAAGTGGCTCAACAGGCTCAACGATTGATTACGATGCGGGATGGTCAAATCGAAGACGACCGTCCGTTGGAGATCTTGCCGCCCGCAGGGACTGTATCTTCCAGGATTATCCAATCAACCGACAAGTGACTACTCCTCTAAAGAAATCCAGAGACTTTGCAAGCAATAGTATTCACATTCTCCGCATAAATGATGGGTATTTTCCCATGCTCGACGAATAAGAATCTGCCCTCTATCCCACCTAGTTGAAGTCTGAAGTTTTACGACACATTTATGATAGATAGTAGGGTAGGTTTAGGTGCAGTGGACTTCCAGAGAAAGACAGTGCTTGCCTATCAACATCTTTGACTATCAAAAATGCGTTGCACATTATGGAAAGAGATGGATGCTATGCGAATCTTAATGATCTCTCCACAGCCGTTTTTTGAGTCGCGTGGAGCTCCTTTTTGTGTCTATCAACACATTAAAGCATTACTAACGCTAGGCTATGAAGTTGACCTAGTCACCTATCATTTAGGTAAGGACGTGAATCTGCCAGGATTGCGAATATTTCGGGCTCCTCGGTTGCCTCTTATCCATTCAGTGAAGCCGGGGCCCTCTCTGGCGAAAATTCCGCTTGATCTGGCTGTCTTCTTTACTGTCTTATGGCGTTTGTGTGTTGGACGATATCGGTATCTTCATGCACATGAAGAAGGAGCATTTATAGGGGTGTTGCTATCAATAGTCTTCGGTTGCGAACACCTCTACTATATGCATTGCGATCTTCCCGATCTTGTTGCCAGTTCCCTTAAAAAACATAAATCTCTAAAAATTCGCTTATTAGTATGGCTTGTCGATTTTGTTCAGAAACTGATGGTCCGTGGAACCAAGGCTGTGATTACCTTCTATCCTGAACTGGAGACCACAGCTCGTAAAATTGCTCCAACTAAACCAATCTATATGATTTTGCCTCCTGCGGTTGACGAAGGTGTTCCCCTGGCAACTAAGGAGGATGCTGAGCGTGTGCGCCATGAGTTGAAGCTTGGAGAGGGTCCCATATTGGTCTATACCGGGACTCTCGAAAAGTATCAAGGGCTTGATACCTTGTTACAAAGTGTACAGACTGTATGTGGTGTCTACCCGAAGGCCCAATATGTTATCGTTGGTGGAAAGCCAGAGCAGGTTGAGGAACTGCGTATGCTAGCTCAGCAACTAGGTGTAACAGGACATGTAACCTTTGTGGGACAGCGACCCACTGAGGAGATGTCCAAATATATGGCCCTTGCTGATGTGCTTGTGAGTCCACGTAGCAAAGGCACACACACACCCCTCAAGTTGTATACCTATTTGCGTTCAGGTAAACCTATTCTTGCAACCGCCATTGTTTCTCACACGCAGATTCTCACATCCGATGTGGCGTTGCTAGTATCTCCTACTCCAGAAGGACTGGCGCAAGGTACTCTAACTCTGTTGCGTGAGCGCAAACTAGCGCAGAAGCTAGGTGAAAATGCACGTCAGACCTATGAGAAACAGTACAGTTGGCCTGTATTTTTAGAGAAGAATCGTCAGGTCTATCACGAGTTTAGCCCCTTGGTTCATTAGAGAAGGAAATGTGCACACATGCGTTATTCTTGGTTATATTTTATACCATTAGGATTATTACTGTTCGGTCTGATTTTTCTGGTACGCGGCTGTCCTCAAGCACCAAAAAACCACCAGACTAAGCAAGCAACGGCAACCGTAGAATATCGGACTCCGGTAGCCATTCGCGATATAGAGGTGTCGATTCTCAATAATATAAAAGCGAATGGATTTGACAATGATCCGGACGTTAACAAGGGGATGGGTGGATTGTTGATCAACTGGCGCTATGGAACCAATCCCTTGCAGGTCAATGTGAATGGGACTGGCGAGCCAGATGGTGCTAGTACCAATCCTCGCCACGATCTGCTGACCGATATTCGCTATATCCACAACCTCTGGTCGTATAAGCGCCAAAATCCTGCGGATACACGCTATGATAGTGAAATAGCTCGCTATACATCTATTATCAAGGCTGAGTTTGCTCATTCTCGTAATGAGCGTGGATGGCTGTTTGATGAGTTTATGGCAGTGTACAACCTTTCCAACGATGCCTTTTATAAAGATACCGCCTATAGTCTGGCTAAGAGCTATGCTGACACCTTTGATCCTAAAGTTGGCAGCATCTATAAAAAGAATTCCAGCCATCCAAATGGCTCATATCGTGTTGATAACGTTTTAGAAGCTGGGTGCGCTCTCGTGCAAGCGAGCGTACTGTTCAATAAGCCGGAGTGGATGCAAAAGGGTATGAGTACAATAACTTTTGTCTATGCCCATGCTTATGTGACGCAATACCATACCTTTGCTAGCCAAATGGATGATGTCTTGTTACCGGATGGATCGGTCAATCCTCATCAAACTTTCTTTTCTGGCACGACCAAAAATTATGCGGTTAGCGGGCAGAAGATCCAGATGGGACCTGTGGCTCAGATAGCAATTTCCCTGCTAGATGCCTATAAAATAACCCGCGCCCAGGACTTCTTGAATAAGGCAACGGATCTGTTGGATTCTTATGCGCTTCCTACTAATCCTCTGGGTATGTGGGATACAAAGAACAGAGGCTACTACTTCTCAGTTAATTTTGAGGGACCATCTCCAACCAATCCCGGTAAGTTTACACTTAACAAAGCACACAAAGAGGCAGGCCGTCAGATTATTATGCTGCAAGCATTTCATATAGCCAACAAACTGACAGGTGGGAAGTATAAGGAGACAGAAGATCAACTGCAATCTCTGGCCGTGAGCAAAATCTATTACGCGCCTGGGTATGGTGTACTCTATGATGTGAATGCTGACTGGTCGCTGCGTAAGTTGCCTAATGGCACCCACGAAGATATGGTAACGACTGAGGCCATGGGGGCTGAGTTAGAGAGCCTTTTCTCGTTGAGCCAATGATAGCAGCCATCTAGGCAGTAGAAGCGCCTATGCTTGCCATACCTGCACTGTCCCGTCTTTACTTCCTGAAGCAACCTGTACGCCATCAGGAGACCATGCGACGGCGTTTACACTATCGGAATGACCGCTATAAGTCAGGACGTGCTTGCCTGTGGTTGCTTCCCAGATTTGCACGGTTTTATCACCACTTCCGGAGGCGATGCGTGTACCATCGGGAGACCATGCTATTACATAGACTACCTGGGAGTGACGACTATAGGTGCAAACCCGCTCTCCTGTGGTCACATCCCAGACCTGGACTGTTCCATCTGGACCTCCGGAGGCGATGCGTGTGCCATCGGGAGACCATGCTATCGCTAGTACAACGTGGGCATGACGGCTATAGGTGTACACGCATTGTCCCGTGGTTGCATCCCAGACTTGCACCGTCTTATCATGACTTCCCGAGGCAATGCGTGTACCATCGGGAGACCATGCTACCCTACTTACCCCATCGGAATGACCGCTATAGCTGCTGGTTTGTTCACCTGTTGCTGCATCCCATACCTGCACCGTCTTATCTCCTCCTCCGGAGGCAATGCGTGTACCATCGGGAGACCATGCTACAGTAAATACGAACCCTTTATGACCACTGTAGGTCCTAATCTGTTCGCCTGTTTTCGCATCCCAGATTTGTACTGTCCTATCAGTGCTTCCGGAGGCGATATGCGTGCTATCAGGTGACCATGTAACTGCAAACACGAATCTGGAATGACCATTACAGGTGCTGATCTGTTCGCCTGTTCTTGCTTTCCAGACTTGCACTACCTTATCCCATCCTCCAGAGGCGATGCGTGTGCCATCGGGAGACCATGCTACCATAGATACGTACTTGGAGTAACCTCGTGGAGTAAGGACTTGCTTTTCTATAGGTGCATTCCATACCAGCGCGGTCTCTTTTTTCTCTCCGGAGGCAATGAGTGCGCCATTCGACGACTGCCCTATACCGCTTATAGTGGCGGAATGACCATGATAAGTGGAGAGTAGCGTTCCTGCAGGGAATGAGGCTGCTGCTATTTGTGCAAGAGGCATTGTTGATATCGTCGATTGCATTGGTATTACTGGCCCCTGAAGGATTGTTGACTGTTGTGTATTGCTATTGCTGTTGCTATTGCTAGACAGTAGAACTGACAGAGGCAGTACTGCTATCGCTGACTTCTTTGGCTGGGATGCCTGTTCCAGGGCTTGGGCAAACTCCTGAACATTGGAGAAACGCTCTTGAGGATCCTTGGCCAGTGCTCTTAACACGACTTGCTCTACCTCTACTGGGATGCCGGCTATCCTCTCTTGCAATGAAGGAGGGAGGTCCATTAGATGGTGCATCGCTATTTCGATTGCGCTTGCCCCGTAAAATGGCAGTACACCGCATAGCCACTCATAGACCACTACTCCCAGTGCATATTGATCGCTGGCCTCGCGTGCTTTTCCCCTGCATTGTTCTGGTGCCATATAATAGGGTGTTCCCCCTACTTCTTGCGTACTGAACGTTTGGGTGTCATAAACAGGAATTGCGATACCAAAGTCACCAAGCACAATCGAGCCCTGGGCTTCCACTAGCATGTTCTCCGGCTTGACATCTCGGTGTACGAGTTGCTGATCATGAGCATACTGGAGTGCTGCTGTCACTTGCTTCACGTAGGGCACTATTGTCGAGAGGGAAACTATTGAGCCATGAGGATGCTTCTTTCGTAATGTGCCACCTGGGGCATATTCCATTACCAGAAAGGGCGTAGAGTCATCCATACCAAAATCTAGCACTCGTAAGATATGGGGATGCTTGAGGGTTGCAATGGTCTGCGCTTCCTTAAGAAAATTCTCGAGGGCCTGTGCTTCCATTTGCTCATGTAGCACTTTGACGGCAGCTCTGGTGTTGAGATGGGTGTGTTCACCCAGGTAAACATTAGCAAACCCCCCCTGCCCAAGCAGGTGGAGCAAGCGATAGTTACCCAATTGTTGGCCTGTACGATCGTACATCCTTCTCTTTTCCTCACGGAACATAGCCTCAGCTGATCCTATAGTGGAATGGTAACACAAATCACGAGGAATATCCAGAGACTTTTAAACACTCTACTATTGCTTCTACTTATCGGTACTTTGTTGAGATGGGAATGGACCTCAGGGCAATTGCATCTTAATTTTGAAAGCCTAAAACTTTGAGCAAGTATTCATTGCCTCAGTGGCTATCAACTTTTCAGTATCCTGGCAAGACAATGCCAGCATTTTCTAGCCATATTTGCAGGTCGCTTGCTAAAGGAGCCATAAATGTACGTAGTTCATTATCAGGATAGGGTCGCAATGTCAGGCTGTAGGCATGGAGAAACTGGCGACTCAAAGTTGTTGCTGACATATCAGCAGTAGGAAGGCTATACGTTTGGTCTCCTACAATCGCATAGTCCAGGGCGGCAAGATGCGCACGTATCTGGTGCGTACGCCCGGTCACAGGACGCACATCCAGCAGCGCATAGCCACGCTCTACTGCTAGCACTCTCACCAATGTTGTGGCTGATTGTCCGTCAGGCCCAACGATACAGCGGCGTCGATCATCAGGATCGCGTTGCAGTGGGCCGTCGAGCATGAATTCACCGTCCCCGGGACTCTCCAGTACAAATGATGCATCTGCTGGTTGTAGCTGTCCATCTGCCAGCCGCCGCATGATTGTAAAGGGTGCACGTGGATGTGTCCAATCAGGAGCTCCCTGTCCCACGACAGCCAAATAGCGTTTCACAAGCGTGTGTTCTTCAAACTGTTTAACTAGGTGCCGTCGTGAACGTTCAGTGCGTGCCAGTGCCACAATACCCGAGGTATCCTTATCCAAGCGGTGTAGCAGGCAGGGACGCAGCAACAGTCCCTCCTCTTTCCAGAGACGTTCAATGCGCCTATTGCGCAACATTACTTGTACATCAGCAGGAGCACCTGCCCATTCAAGCTCATCGGGCAGTTCTGGTGGTCTCCAATCATCCTGACCCAGTAGTTGCGAATAGGCTAACACTGTATCCCACAGTGTCCCATCGCTATGCTTATAGGTCGGATGAATCACTAGCCCAGCTGGCTTATTAACGAGAAGCAGGTGATGATCTTGATAGATGACTGCGATGTTAGTAACTTCCATGCTGGTGAGTATAGAGTGGCTCACAAGTAGTGTCAATAGCCTCGACATCGCAAGCAGATACATAGTGAACAGCCTGAGATGCGGTTTCTTGTATAGGGATTGTCGTGGTGTGTTAGAATGATACCATACATTTGCTTGGGAAGCAGCAGATCAAGAGGTATTTAGTATGTCACCTATACAATATTACGAGCAGCTAGAGTTACGTGACCCGGTTGTGGTAGCAGCCTTTGGAGGTTGGAGCGATGCCGCTGACTCAGCCACCACTGCGGTCAAGTTTCTTATTGACCGTTGGAAGTCGCAGAAGATCGCAGAGATCGAGGCAGAAGATTTCTTCGTCTTTACCGAGACCAGACCAACTATCAAATTTGGTGACGGCGTGCAGCGCACCATTGTCTGGCCAAGCAATCAATTTCTGGCCCAGCATATGGAGGATCTCGAGCGTGACGTGATCCTATTTACCGGTGTTGAGCCACAACTCAAGTGGAAAACGTTCAGTAACGCATTTCTAGAAATCTGCAATCACTTCTCTGCCTCAGAAGTTGTTTTCCTCGGATCACTTCTCGCTGATGTTCCGCACTCTGTCGTTGTGCCTATTACAGGTTCATCATCTGATAGCACTATGCAGGAACGTTTACGAGAAATCGATATCCACAACTCTCGTTACGAGGGTCCAACAGGCATGGTTGGTGTGCTCCATGAGGCCTGTCAACGCATGCACATTCCTTCAGCAACTCTTTGGGCCGCTGCTCCCCATTATCTGGCTGCTACACCCAATGTCAAAGTGACAGCTGCCTTGCTCACACATGTAGATACCTTTCTCTCGTTTGGACTAGATTTGAGCAAAATTCAATCTGACGCTCTCCGCTTTGAAGAGCAAGTCACGGCTCTGGTTGCACGCGATCCAGAAGCCAGTGCCTATGTTCGCAAATTAGAAGAGCAGCTTGCAGGTAGTGGAGATGAAGATGATGAGGATGAAGAGAGAAGCAATCCTGACCTGCCTATCAGCACTGGTCCACTGCCCAGTGCTGATAGTCTGATTCGTAATGTTGAAGAAATGCTCAGAAAACAGCGTGAGACCAACGGAAAACACGATTTCGAGGATGATCTCGATACTGATTTTGAGGAGGATGACGAAGAGGAATAAAGCTTTCCCATTCGCCCACTCCGCTGCATTGTCCGCCCTGTTATCAGTGCACGATGAGGTCACTATAGCACAGCACTGACTTTGCGCAACTTGCTATCTCGTACAAACCCGATCACAACCTTTTCACCTGACTGTACAATCCCCGCTGCAGATCACGAGGCTCCGTTACCACTTCACTATCGGCAGAAACGATCACATCCAAACGTTTGAGTTCTGCCTGATCGGCGGGACCATGCGGGCGGATCTCCAGCATCTGCATACCAAACTGCTGTGCCAAATGCAAGTTGCGCTGCCAAGCAGCATCCAATGGAATATGTACC
>DASYAN010000524.1:0-16238 GCA_036501345.1 Ktedonobacteraceae bacterium | reverse complement strand
TTCACAAAGATTTTTACCTGTTGACGAATCGTACCTTGCTCGGTACAGAGACGAGTCCATATCTGTGGGTATTGTTGCTGCAGGTGTATAAGCATTTCCTCCACAGTATCAGCATGCAAAGTTATTTGACTCTTTCCTCCGCTATAGGCACTTAGTGTCGAGGGAAGACGCAAAGTCACGGCTGTTTTCTGATCTTTATTCATCCTATTATTGCTGACCTCTAGTTTAATATGATCCATGGTAGGAAAGACATCCCAGATACATGTGTTCTAGATCTTGTCAAAAGTATACGGGCAAGAGCTGAAGATTGCAATAGCTCGAGTGTGAATTTTCTCTCTGTATACATCAGGTAGTTATCGAGAAGCTATTTGTGCGCACCATCTTCCGGTAGCTCATTGGTCAGGTAGAAGTGTATTCTACATTAAGGGACAAAGGGCCGTCAATCCATACAGCGCATATCTTCTCTAAACCTACTTATCTTAACGTAGCGACAAGTCCCTACATTGTATTGACATTCCACAACACCTTCTGCTATGCTCTCGGTGATATGAATTGAGAAGACAGAGAAAAGTTCACGCGGAGGTACTGGTGACCATTTATTGCAAACTGCGATTATTACTTGCTAGGGCCAATGTCGAACGCGTCAAAGAGGGCAAACCCGCTTTAAGTCTTCGTCGTCTAGCAGAAGAGAGTGGAGTGTCACTGAGTGTGCTGGCCGCACTCCATACTGGGAAGAGCCAGCGTATCGATTATACAACCATTGATCACTTGCTCACCTATTTCAATCAATATTTGAGGGTCACAACTACAGACCTGCTCACCTGGGAACAGCCGCAAGAGGCGGATATCCCTGTGAGTTGATAATGTAGTGGACTGTACATCAAACGCATCTCAACAAGAGAATACAGAGAAAAAAGAGGAAAACATGGTAGCTCTACTGAAATCACGCAAAGAGATTGCACAGTTACGCGAGGCTGGACGTGTTGTTGCTGAAACATACGAGGTGCTTCGCTCATACATTGTACCAGGAGTCACAACTGGCGAACTCGACCGTATTGCCGAGGATTATATCCTTAGCAAAGGGGCCAAACCTATTTATAAAGGTTATGGAGCGAAAGCGGCCCGTAATGGTCATCCTCCCACTCCACCATTTCCAGCTACCATTTGTGTGGCGGTTAATGACGTGATTTGTCATGGCATTCCTAATACGCAGGAGGAACTGCGCGAAGGCGATATTGTTGGAATTGATATTGGAGTGCTCTACCAGGGCTGGGTGGGTGATGCTTGTGTGACCTTTGGTGTTGGCAAGCTGGATAGTCAGACGCAGCATCTGTTAGAGGTAGCTGAACGATGCCTGGAATTGGGTATTGAGCAGGCTCGTCCCAGAAAAAGATTGGGCGACATTGGAGCTGCAATACAGGAATATGCCGAGGCACAAGGTTTTTCTACTGTACGCGAGTGGTATGGGCATGGTGTTGGGCGTTCGCTTCACGAAGACCCCGGAGTGCCACATTTTGGGCGTCCTAGCACAGGTCTTCGCATTAAGCCCGGCATGGTCTTTACCATCGAGCCAATGATCAACGCAGGTGGACCCGAAACACGTGTCATGTCTGACCTCTGGACTGTTAAAACTGCTGATGGTTCCCTCTCGGCCCAATTTGAACATTCGCTGGCCATTACTGATGGTGAGCCAGAAATTCTAACCCTGCTCTAATGTCTGGCTCTTTCTCTCTTAGTAGCTGAGGCTAGGTTTGACCTTGTGGGTTGATAACAGCCTCGAAGGACGCAGCAAAAAAATCCGTTAGGGTAAAACTTGCGTTTTCTGAGTACACGACCAAGGAGAATAGTTGAGCTCAGTTACACGGGAATTTTGCCCTTACGGGAATTTTTTATGTGTGTACAATCTGCGGTGATCTTTAGAGGACTTGCGACGCTGCACTCGTTATATCATGCTAATGGGAAATATTGCGTTGTGGATACTGCCCTATCCCAAGTACTTTAGGAAGACAGTGGTGTTGGGGTCGTCATCGAGTTGCCAACAGCTTATAATATGTGTGATTCACAAGGGTCCACAAGGTTTGGAAGAAGGCCAAATCTTGATATTCTAGGAGTCTCAATAGTGTGAGTTGCTTTTCATGGCTAGTCTGACAGAAGTTGCCTCCTGCCGCTATATTGAGCTCTTGTAGAACACCCCGGAGTCGATGCTCACTCAATGTCAATGTAGCTTTGTACTCACCTGTGGAACGCAGATGGTGTAAAAGTTCATCAACTAAATGTAAACTGGATGGTGGAGGAAAATCGTTGTCCGATGGAATAAGAAGGTCGATGATAGTGTTCAATTGAGCCCGTTCCTCATGGCTGAGCTCAATTGGTTTCTTGCGTACCGTTGGTCTGAGTTGCAGCATTTCACTCATGAAAACTCCTCTTGAATAGGGGTGGTCAGCAACGTTTTCTGTTTCACTAAATTGCACTAAGATACCCCTGCCTTTATCCACATAGGGGTCATATCTTAGAAAGAAAAAGAATTAGGTACATGTAGGCTTAGGCACTCTAGACTTTCAGAGAAGGACACTTCGCCTACAAGCGCATCTGACGGGCTTCGCTGCTGGAAAAATGTTCTTGGTCGATGGACATCATTGCACATTCGTCATGCTGAGTGCGTATGGGAGTCTTGTCAGAGAGCTCTGGTTATCATGTATTGAAGCCAAAGCTGTTTTTCCTTTTGAGAGAACAGACTTGTGGCAGATCACGGTGACAAGCTCCCTGGTGAAAGACTGAAGTGTCTGGCCTAATAGTATCACATCCCTTCCAGTGATTTCAACAGTAGAGTCGGGTTCTTTTTTCTCACAGCAAATTTTAATCTCTTTGATTACAGTAAATGTTGGAGATCGCAAAATACTGCATCGATTTAACATAAAGAGCAGGATCACGTTGTCCAAAATTGATCCGTGAAAACACCTTTGGCCTAAGCAGCAAAATTTGACTTAGCCTTCAAATACGATTGTCTTGTTCTGGTAGATCAGAACGCGGTCTTCTGTATGTAATCGTACAGCTTCTGCGAGAACATGGCGTTCGACTTCTTTGCCTTTGCGCATCAGGTCATCGACTGTGTCTCGGTGATTGCAGCGGATGACGTCCTGAGCGATGATTGGGCCTTCGTCCAAGTTATCTGTGACATAGTGAGCGGTGGCTCCAATAAGCTTGACTCCCCGATCGAAGGCACGCTGGTAAGGGTTTGCTCCGACGAACGCTGGTAAAAAGCTGTGGTGAATGTTAATAATACTGTTTGGATATGCCGCAACAAAAGAGGGTTCCAGGATTTGCATGTAGCGAGCCAGGATCAGAATATCGGTTTTATCTTGTAGAAATTCCAGGATACGCTGCTGGTCCTCCTGGCGTGTCTCAGGCCGAACAGGGAAATGATAGTAGGGAATATCGTACATGTGTGCCAGTGGCTCCATATGTGGGTGGTTGCTGATAATGAACGGGATATCCATGGCTAGCTCGCCACTTTTCCAGCGCCATAACAGGTCCGTCAGGCAGTGATCAAATTTGGAGACAAAAATAGCTGCTCGCTTATGTTGTCGCGTATAATGGATACTCCACTCCATGTGAAACCGATCTGCAATAGGACTGAATGCGAGAGCTAGTTCTGGCGGACTCAGCGTAAAGCCTTCCTCTTCAAAGCAGATGCGCATAAAGAAGGTGCAATCCTGTTTATGGGTTGAATGCTGATCTGACTCGAGGATATTGCCTTTATGTTCAAAGATAAAGCGTGATGTGGCAGCAACAATGCCCGGCTGATCAGGGCAGGAAATCAGTAAGGTAATAGCTGGCTGGTCTATAGACATATCTAGTCCCTTCCACAGATGTGCTTATGTGTGTGTGTGTGTTATCGTACGCTGCTAGCTGCCTGTTGTCAATAAGCTCATGGGAATATGAGAATTACAGATCTAAGGGCCGTTTTGATGCTCGAAAAAGGGATTATCTCTTTATGCTAGCCGAACAATGTTCCATTCAATGCACGATCCACGTTATAGCAGGCGCTAATCAGTGCGAGGTGGGTGAATGCTTGAGGAAAGTTGCCCAGAGCCTCGCCGGTTGGTCCTATTTCTTCTGCGTAGAGTCCAAGGTGGTTAGAGTAAGTGAGCATTTTTTCTAGCAAGAGCCGTGCCTCATGGATACGACCTGCACGCGCCAATGTCTCGACCAGCCAGAAACTACATGGGCTGAATGTGCCTTCATCTGTCCCCAATCCATCATCAGCTGCTTTTTTTGGATTATAGCGGTAGACGTGGGAGTCGCAGGTCAGCTCACGCTGAATACGATCGAGGGTGTTATGTATACGCGGATCAGTTGGCCCAGCAAATCTGGTCAAGACCATGAGGAGTGAACTGGCATCAATTGCATCACTACCATAATATTGGATAAAGCTATGCTTTTTTTCGTTCCATCCATGTCGCATGATGTCTTCATATATTTTTGTGCTTGTCTGCTGCCATTCTGCTATTGGGGCGGGAAGTCCCCGGTGGTGTGCAATACGTAGTGCACGATCAAAGGCAACCCAGCTCATGACGCGTGAATGAACAAAGTGCTGGCTACCACCGCGTACCTCCCAGACTCCTTCATCAGGCTCATTCCAGTGCACTCCTAGCCATTTCAGCAACTGACACAGATGTTGCCAAAGATCATAGGAGATGTCCTGGTGACGGTTGAAGAGGTAGATAGAGTCTATCACTTCACCATAGATATCTAGCTGTTGCTGCTTGTATGCTCCATTGCCGATGCGTACGGGGGCACTTTTGCGGTATCCTTCGAGATGATCGAGGGTAATTTCCTGTAAATCATGTTTGCCATCGATTGTGTACATGGGCTGAAGAGATCCGTTTGCTTTGATCTCATGACAACGAGCATCGAGCCAGCCCATAAAGGCTTCGGCCTCTTGAGTGAAGCCCAGGATAAGTAAACTATAGATTGTAAAAGCGGCATCTCTTAGCCATGTATAGCGATAGTCCCAGTTACGTGGTCCTCCGATGGTTTCTGGCAGGCTGGTTGTTGCGGCGGCCACGATTGCTCCCGTTGGGGCGTAGGTGAGTAGTTTGAGTACCAGGGCTGAGCGCTGTACCATTTCGCGCCAGCGCCCTTGGTATTTGCATTGCGCAAGCCACTGCTGCCAGTAGCCCATGGTTTCCCGAAATGCGACCTCGTATTGGTGATGAGCAAGGCGTTGTGGCGTAATGTCATTATGGGGAGAGCTTTCCAGGATGAAATATGCCCACTGTCCCATCTGTAAGGTGAAATGGGCCTGTACACCTCCCAGACCGTCTTCTACAAGCGGCACCGTGGATGCTAGGGCCAAACAAAGGGTTTCGCTGTGGAAAAGAACACCGTCGGGGGAAAGGTTCACCGTATGTTCATCGCGTGCGTAGTTAAAGGCTGGTCGACAAATCATTTCCAGAGGCAATGAGCCACGGACGACATGGACTGCGCGGATAATATGGTGTTGATGCGTTAGGCTTCTAGTTTGTTTGATTGGCATAAAGTCAGTAATCTCAGCAACGCCATCGGTAGTGAGAAAGCGGGTGATCAGTATATTCGTTTCGGGTAAGTAGAGTTGCTTGCGTCCCATGCTTGTCGTATGCTCAAACAAGGGTGCGATGCGGAAGAAGCCACCTTTGTTAATGTCAAGGAGTGCGCCAAATACACTCGGCGAGTCAAACTTTGGTATGCAACACCAATCGATCGAGCCATTCTTTCCTACAAGTGCGACGGTGTGTAAATCGCCGATGATGCCATAATCTTCAATTGGCTGGTATGGTTGCTGGGTAGTTTGGGTTGTCTGCGTATTCTCATGTTCCATGCTTTTCGCTTCCTTCAAGAAATCCTCTTGCTTATGAACGCGTTGAGCTTACCATCAAGGCACTCTGCTTAAGTTGTCTGTTTCTGTGCCCAAGTTGTCTATTTCTATGCTTAAAGTTGTCCGTAAATGTCGTAGAAAAAGACCGCTCTCATTAGGTATCCTTCTTCTATAGGGGGAAAAGAAGGAGTGGGCAAGCTTTTCAGCTTGACATTTCTATTATAAGACACCGAAGGGACGATAGTACAGAAGGGCAAACATTGTAACCACAGCGATTACGACACGTTATTAAACGTGGTCTTGTTTGCTCATCCTATTATGGACTTAGGGGCAAGCTGGACTTTTCTCGTGTATTTTGAAGAATGCATGTATCATTTCTAATGTTGTCGGGGCAACTTTTACCCGGCAATGAGTAAGGGTTTGGGTGTCCCTCACTAAACTAAAAACACCTCTCCAATCGGGGACCAAGAAAAAGGAGGCGGCGTTTCCTCCCCATGGATAAATCCAAGGGTTTCCACGCCGCGAGGTTCTGATGAAAACAAACGAAAATGTGATGGAAGTGCTCGTTCCAACAAAGATAGATACTTTTGCCCTTGAAGGTCCCAAGTCATCTGCTCTTCCTCGCCACCGAGCCGGAGTTCTGCGTTCGCCTATATGGCTCTGTTTGTTACTGGCACTGTGTGTACGAGTTTGGCTTGTGATCCATACCCATGGTTTTATGGACGGTGATGAAGCTTTGCTTGGTGTGCAAGCCCAGCATATCCTGCAGGGTGAGCGTCCTATCTATTACTATGGTCAGCCTTATATGGGGAGCCTGGAAGCTTATTTTGTGGCTATAGTATTCGCGCTTACTGGCTCTGCGCTGTGGGCATTGCGCATTGTGCCTATAGTTCTCTCGTTAGTAGTAGTATGGCTGACGTGGTGTCTCGCTGGTGCGTTGGCTGATGGCGCGAAGCTTTCGTCTACAACCAGGCGCTGGTTTATGACGGTGGCTGCTTTGCTTGCTACCTTGCCTCCTCTATATGATATGGTGATGGAGCTTCGTACCTGGGGTGGGCATATCGAGATTTACATTATCATGCTCTTGTTGCTTTATGCTGTATTGCGTCTGACACAGCGTTGGGATGTGGGAGCTTCGGGACGGGAAATGGCTGTACGTTGGGCCGTGATTGGTTTTATTATTGGTGTTGGGATTTGGATCTATCCTCTGGGTGCTTCAGCTGTGCTAGCGATGCTTGTTTGGGTTGGCGTGTTCTTTCTCAGACGGGTTATTCCTCACTTCCGCAGAGGTGCTGAAGATCTCTCTCTCCACATACGTAATTTGCTGCTGGCAGTGATTGCGCTACCCACTTGCCTTGTAGGGTTTGCGCCTGGATTGTATTGGGGTGCAAACAACCAATGGGCAAATATCCTCTATCTATTTGCTCCTGGCAGTGATAGTGGAACTACTTTCCTGAAGCAACATCCCGATCGTCTGGTTGTCCTGGGTGGAACGGCGCAGCTTTATCTCAGGTGCATTGTACCGGAGGTGATCGGAGGCTCTTTGCCTTCTGAACCTATTACTTCATCTAGCATTGCTTCTTTCCAAATGCTTAATATAATCGGGATCGCTAGTATTATAATTGTGGCAGGTTTGCTCATTACCTCCTTTTTATTTCGCCGTCACCCATTACTTACCTCTATTCAGCCTCTATCTGCCCTGCCCTTGCTTTTTGCTAGCAGCACGATTTTCACTTTCTGTTTTTCCAGTGCAGTAGGTGGTAGTGTCTTGCAGCCTTGTACTCGCGATGGAGTGGGCCGCTATGCAGCGCCGATTTTGCTTGCCTTACCGTTTATTGGTGCAACGCTTTGTACGTCAATTATTTTGTATTTTCAAAACAGAAGGTTGCAAAGCCTGGCTAGAGAAATGATGGATGAGCCTATACTGCCAGTATCTTCTCGGCGTCGTTTTCGTATTCCAGCAAATCTAGGGTTGAATATCCTGGCAGTACTCCTTGTCATTTATCTGGCAGCAGTGAGCAATACGTATGTGAAAAGCGATTCCGGTTATGTCTTTCAATCCTTTGCTTGTCTTTATGCTCCTTCGGACAACGAGCCAATTATCGCTTATATGCAGCATGAGCATATTCACTATGCTTGGGGAACGATTACGCTTGGCAATCCTATCATGTTTGAGACTCACAGTGAGATAATTGTGTCCGATCCTCGGATTTTTACGCTGGGGGCTCTCGATCGTCTTCCTCAAAATGCTATGGTGGTGGAGCATGCGGACCGTGCTAGTCTGCTTGATATGGTTCAGAGCACAGATCACTATCCGGCCACCCTTAAAGCTCTGGATCAGGCCGATGTGAAATATCGTGTAGCTCGCTTCCCAACCGAGCCAGGGAACATGGATGTGTTGGTAATCACACCATTGAGCCGAACGCTCAAACCGTCGGAGGCGAGCTCTCTGGGATCGTGGAAGCTGCTTTGCTAACCATGCTCTAGTTATGTAGCCTGTTCATCCTCACCTTAAAAAGGACGAGGATGAATGGGCTTATCTTGATCTCTGTGCTATTTGAGCCCAAAGATGCTGGGGATGCGCATTGCGAGCGTAATGTCACCAGTTGCTTTGAGCTTGCCTGTCATGTAAGCATTCATTGGATCCAGTTTGCCCTCAGCAATTGCGATCCAATCTTTGTCGGCAAGTGATAATGTGAGGTCGGGTTTCTCAACGCCACCAGGGATCAATTCGCAGGCCCGATTGGCAATTTTTATTGCCCATTTGCCTGCTTCATCACCACTGATGTTCAATTGAAGAATCTTATTTAGACCTGCTGCTGCCTCAGGATTAAAATGCTCTTGCAACCCTTTGATTGTTTCATCAACTGTCATTGTTATTTCTGCCTTTCAAATAGTATTCCTGTAATGTGCACGAAAGGCTGGGTTATTCGTGTACATCAGCTCCAGAAAGTATAGCACACATGTTTAGGTGCATCAAGTGGCAAAGGTTAGGAGGTGGGTGTCACTTTTGCCAATTGGGTGCCCCAAAAGTAATGAGAGGGTTTATCTGATCTGTAGTCTTCGTTCCAAAAAGCAAGAGAGCTGTGAAGACAAAATTGCAGCTAGCAAATAAACATCTAGAAAGTAGGATAGGACATGCCACGCCGTTCACGATCCGAAGAGGTTCCACCACCACCACTGCAAATGATTGGGGACTTAATCTATTCTCCTGGCACCGATATTCCATTTGGGAAGCAATTTCGCATTGGCCTGACCGAGCGTACGATCTATGAGTCTGCTATTGAGAAAGGCTATACAGCGGGAGTGCGGGCTCACCAGACATTTCTCAAGGATCATCAGAGTACGACACCGATTATGCTGGATGATCGGCAATTTACCATGATTATCAGGCATCTGCTCCCGCAAGACTACTCTCCTTATGATCAGGGGCTGTGGCGCTCCTTCTTTATCGTTGGATGGACATGTGTCTACCTGAATATGGAGCCAGCAGTGAGTATAGATGAAGATATAGATATAGATGTAGATCGCTGATGTTTGCAGACCCGATTAATCGGGTCTGTGTGTCCGTGCAGCTGTTATAATCCTTGTTTCTCTCTGTCCCTGATGATATGCTGTGTAGAGAGCATATTGCTGGATAATTTGCTACCAAACTTGAGGAGCGTGCTATGGCAGGGGAGAAGATCATGCGTAAAGTCAAAGTAGAAGGTGGCTATCTCAAATTTAGTTCTGCCCATTTCATCACCTATAGTGGAAAATGCGAACGGCTGCATGGGCATAATTATGGAGTTCTGGTTGAAGTGGAGGGAGAATTGAACGAGGACAGGGTTGTCTTTGATTTTACGATCTTGAAGCAGCTGGCGAAAGAAATCTGTCAGCAGCTGGATCATCGTTTTCTGCTGCCATTGCTTAATCCCCATCTTGAACTGGTAACCTCGACTAACTGCTGGGAAATTCGCTTTCGTAATAGACATTATGTCTTTCCCCGTGCTGATGTTATCGAACTACCGATTGAAAACTCGACTGCCGAACTGCTTGCCGAATATATCTGTAACGAACTTTGCAAGGCATTGAGAGAATACAATATCTCCA
This sequence comes from Ktedonobacteraceae bacterium, assembly GCA_036501345.1. Lineage (GTDB taxonomy): Bacteria > Chloroflexota > Ktedonobacteria > Ktedonobacterales > Ktedonobacteraceae > DASYAN01. The sequence goes on along the minus strand of DASYAN010000524.1, from coordinate 6,289 downwards.
ACCTCTCCAATATTATGGTCGGTGTTGAAGAAGCTCCCACGCAAATGGCATATTATCAACGCGCTTTACCAGCAACATAGCTATTGAGCACAAAGACTCTGGGACAGCTTGAGATTCTGTCTTGGAGGAATCAGGTTAACCTAAAGTGTTGCCTTAAGCGCTTAAAAAGACCCCTTCCATTTCACTTGTCCTTTGTTCTCCAGAAGCTGTCCTCTTTTATCCCTCAATCTGTCCCATATTGAGGGGAAGTTGTCCTCTTTGTCTCTAGAAAATCCCTTTCCTATCGGGTATTCTTGGCGAAAGAGATTAGTTTTAAGAGACATGATCAAGATATTTTTGTTTAGGTTCGTTAGAATCGATCAAATGCGAGGACAACAGTGACATGTAAAGAAAGAGTTGCGGTCGCAGGAAAGTGGTGGCGGGTGGATGCACTTGCCGCCACTCTAACACCAAATAATTGGCAATGCCTTAGTGCAGGTGCTGGAAGTAAAGGACCTCGATTATATAATTGGGCAGGAATTGAGCTGGAAGACGCTGGAATTGCTAGATGGAGTCATTTTCTGGTCATTCGACAAAGCATGAAAATAGGAGAAAAAGCTCCTGAAACTGCCTATATCTTGGTCTTTGCTCCTGTGGGCACAACCCTTCAACAGATGGTTGAAGTTATTGGAGATCGATTTTCAACTCTTTATCGCATGGCGTGGTCTTTTTGGCGACGCACTCACCAAGCTTTGGCCCGCTTTTACCATTAGCGGCATCGCATCCTCGACTCTCCCTCCTACTTACAACTGTAGTACTAGCTATACTAGGGAAGATAAGCTCTCCTACATGGAGATGAGTAAAACAGCAAGCTGAGCTTGTTGGCGGTAACAAGCGAGAATCATATAAGGAGGAAGGAGAACATCAATGGTTAGAGAAGTCGGCGGGCGCGAAGGTGGAGATGGTCTTACAGAGCGTAACCATGGAAAAGGACGGAGCAAACCTGATCTGGAAATGAGGTGGCGTTTAGAGCAAGAGAAGCACTTGAAAGGTTTGAAAGCAGAAGAAGCAAAAAATAGTGAAAATGCTGAGAGAATATTTAAGTTAGAGCAACAAGAAAAGGTTAGAAGTGATCTTAGTAGGAATTCTCGTTTACTAGAAGAAACATTGATATCACCGAAAGATAAGGCTGAAGATCTTCAGAAAAGAGATAAAGAGGACCAAGAAGCAGTTTTTAGAAAAAGAGAAGAATTTTGTGAAAATCGTACACGAAAAAATGACATAAGTTATATACTTGCAAAAGCACATGTAGGTGATATTGCTAAAAAAGAATCTATTTTAGAGGTTAGAGCAAGAATAAAAGATATAAGAAACGAGAATCCAGGAAAAAGTTGGCGGCGAAAAGATCTGTGGCGGAGTGAGGCAGAGAAATGGGAGTTGAAGACTAAGAAGGGATGGAAAAAGCGAGCTAGGAAAATACAGGCGGCGTATTGGCGGATGCATCTTGAAGCGGAGTACACGAGGAAGGAAGGGAAAATAGCGTTACTAGACATGCAGCTTGAGAACGAATCGCCATATAATAAGCGTCTACCAGAAATACCTAAGTCTCTACCAGAAATACCTCGTGAGGATAAGGGTGAAGGTAAAGGAAAAGCTATACCCGAAGCCATTAGCAGCCCTGACCTCACATCTGCCGCCAAGGATTCCGACGCCTTGAGTAGCACAACTCAGGAGGTACCTCCGACAAACCCTGAAAAAGCAAAGGGCAAGGAGGAGCTGCACCACGAAGTCTACGGACTAGAAAATATCTACCTTCTAGGTCCGCGGGATTTTGAAAAACTGGCTGTTACACTGGCTCAAGAGCAAAAGCTCTATGATATTGATAAAACTAGAAATAACTTCTTAAATTGGTATAAGGATCTAATGGACAATAGAAGTGGAAAAATACAAATAGAAACAGAAATCAAAAAAATAGAAGCAGAGCGAGCAAATATAACAAATAGATATATAGATTTAAGTAGAGAGCGAAATAAGCTGATAAAACAAAACAAGCTGCAAGAACAAATTGGTAATGATGATACTCATTCTCTTTTTGATGGTGATGAAAAGGTGAAATACTATTTGAAAAGAATTATGGATGAGAAGATTGAAAAAATAGCATACGAGCAGGCAATTTTATGGCAGAAAGCAACAGAGAAAAACGAACATATAAAAGGACTTAATAAAGAAATGGATCGCATTAATACAAAATATAAAAAATTAACAGAAACACTATTTGCTAAAATGATGCGTGATACGCATAAAAGAAGTGAAAATGACACTGATGGTGAAAGACAGGTTCCATGGGAGGGCTGGACTATTGAATTTAGTAGGCAAGTATGGAATTATGCTAGTCTAACTGCGGAAAGATGGGAAAATAACATACCGTGGCGATCAAGGGAGAGGCAGAACAGTGAATTAGGGAAAATTCGAATAAACAAGGAATTACCTGAATTACCACCAGAGGCCAAGTTGGACAAGGCGGGGGAGCTTCTAGAAATAAGAATGAGGGAGATACGCGAGAGAACTGAGAAAATAGCACAAGAAGATGAGAGGCTAAAACTAGAAGAGAAGAGACTAGAACTAGAAAACGCGAAATTAGGTATATATAAGATGGCAGGAAGACTAGGAGAATTTGGAGATAAAATGGATAGAATGGAAGAAAATTATACAACTTATGATACGGATAAAAAAGAGCTGAAGAGAGATATGACTAGCGTAAACAGAGATTGCGAGCAGTTTGTATCAGAATTGAATAATCTGGCGAAGGAAGCGGAAGAACACAGTATAGACCTGGATAAAAAGGACTGGTACATTAGCCTAGTAAGACATACACCTCCAAATTTTACGTATTTTGAAGAGTAAAAACAAGATGACGCATATTAAGGGTATAGAAATACGAAACCCTCTTGGCACTTGCCCAAAAATCCGTCTGTGCAGAGCCAGCGACTTGACAGGAGGTGATAAGCTGGAAGAAAAGCCGCTTGAGCAGAAAGGCAAGGATGATCCCCATGAAACATGCGAAGACCTACGAGAATGTCACAAAGCGTTTTTATCGTCCAGAGATCAGAAAATGCTTGGAATGTCAGAAGCCAATCAAGCGAGCAGTGACGCTCTCACAGCGGACAGTCGTCACATTACAAGAAGTGATAAAAGTCGTGCATGGAGGGTATCGCTGTAAAAATCCCAAGTGTTCGGCACAATCACGGACCTATCGCAGTGCAGAAGCAGATGCGCTAGCCCTGCCAGGATGTACCTTTGGTTTAGATATTGTGCTTCTGGTTGGGAAACTGCACTTAGGGAACCATCAGACCCTTGATGAGATGCATGAGACGATCTCGGAGCGCCTCGCGCCGCTGGGAGTGAGCATATCCAGGAGAGAGGTGCTGTATTTATTTGATGCCTTTTCTGGACTCCTGCGAGCGACATCAGATCTGAAAGAGGATCAAGAGTGGCTTGATCTTGTGGAGAAGAATGGAGGGATTCTGGTCTCCATCGATGGGATCCAGCCAGATCAGGGAAACGAGACGATCTATCTTGTGCGTGATGCTCTGACAGGTCGGTTATTAACAGCAGAGAATGCAACAGAGAGTTCGGCGGAGAGGATGAAGCAAATTCTTGCGCCTGTTCTCGCATTAGAGATCAGAGTGCTTGGAACGATCAGTGATGCACAAAAAGCGGAAATCAAGGCGCTGGTGGAGTTGTGGCCGGACGTGCCTCATCAAACCTGTCACTTCCATGCCTTGCGTGATGCTGGGGAACTGGCTATGGCGGAGGATCGTCAGGTCAAAAAGGAGATCCGGAAGAAACTGCAACCACACGTCAGAAGTCTGCGCAAGGAGATCAAAGGGCAGATGGAGCAGGCATCGGGGGCTGAACAGGAACAACTTGCTATTCTCGATAAATATGCCCTTGAGATACAAGCTGTGCTGAACCAAGATGGGGTTGCTCCCTTTGAATATGCAGGAATAGACACATATGATGCTTTAGATGATATAGAAGCTAGCTTAGAGAGGATTAAAAAAAAGGGCATTTCGCCACCGCTCGGTGCTCACTCCAATGGCATTCTTTAAGGCAAATCTTGCAAGAACGGGAACAATGGCGTGGGCATATCGAGATCCTCAAGCGAATGCGGCAATGGGTCCTTGATGCGGAACGGATTTTGGATGGCAGTTGGGCAGAGCCTCCAGGGCATCCCACAGCAGAAGCCGAGCATCTTGATGCTCAGCCCTACAACCCCAACAATAAGAAAGAGATGCATCGGTATACAAAAAAGCAGTATCGAAAACAGGAGGCAGTGACCAATGAGCAAGTCGCAGTGCGCTTTGACACCTGGAGGCAGCAACTGGCAACAAAGCTAGAAGATGCAAGGCTCTCCCAGAAAGAACGTGAGTGTCTGGAGCACTTTTTGAATGTTTTGGAAAATGTAAGACCGTATTTGATTCAATGTTATGATCGAGCAGACTTTCCTCGAACCAATAATGAAACAGAAGGAGCTATTCGGAAGATCAAAACAAGATATCGCCGTATAAGCGGAAGGAAAAATTGGAACAAATATTTATTGAGACATGGGCGAAACGTTGGTTTCTATGACTGGTGGGCATCAACACCAAAAAGGTGGCAGCAATTTGAGAAATTAGCTCAAAATGTGAAAAAAGATCTGTGGCTTCGACAGAAGGAAGAAACAGAAAAGGCGCAAAGTGAGCAGCTTATCCGTTATCGCTTTCGTCATCTGCGTAAAAAATATCTTGTTACTCTTGAAAACCAATGGGATGCTACCACTTCCTGTACACCTGATAGTCAGTCTTCAATTTTGCACTGACGGCCAAAAAGAGGAAAAAGTTGCAGGCATGAGTAACTCATGGTACAAAAGAATAAGAAAAAAAACACTTTTATCTAGGAGAACACTATGCCTCACCCCATTGTATGCCAAGATGAGCGATTGCTCCAGTACTTGCAGTCCTTTCAAGCCCTTTTTTCACGTCCGCAGTATGCGCACTTCGTGACTGTGCTTATGGCGCTGCTATTAAGTTTAGAAGGGTATACGCTCTCCCATCTGAAGCATGCAATTTCTGACATAAAGAGTCTATCGAGCTTGAGTCATTTTCTTTCAAGCTCTTCCTGGAATTACCAACTAGTGATGCAGTACAACTACACCCGCTTTTATAGAATAATGCAGCCAAGGATCGAGCAAGAATAGGAGATCATCGCCATGTAACTCGGCCTGATGTCAGGGCTGAGCTGAAGAGATTCAGGGACCATTATGTAGAGGTGTCAGTGTTGCGGAATACTGAGCAGGGACTCAGAGCGCTAGAAGCACAATATCTGGCTAAAGATCACAAACCGAGATTTGGGGTTCAAAGTATAATAAAGCAGTACAAAGATATGAAAGAACATAAAGATTACTATGGTGAATATTCATCTGATATGGATGAATTGCACAAAGAATATGTTGAAAGTTTTATTGAGGACGTTAGCAAAGATAATTGCATATGGTTTCCAACTTTTTACTTCTACTTCTGGCTTCGAGTAGAGAGTGGACAAACGAAGGCTGGTAAGCTTTATGCCAGTGCCTCAATATCAACTCCTTGCTGAAAAACAAGTAATGCTGAGGCACTGATGCACTTATGAGATTATCAGTTATTCAGTAATCAATGTACGCCCAATGGCCTGTGCGACAGCTTGTGCCTGTGGCATCAGGTTTCTGAACTGGTCGATGGTCAAGGATTGTGCGCCATCTTTGAGGGCTTCATCGGGATTAGGGTGGACCTCGATCAGTAGGGCATCGGTGCCAGCGGCAATCGAGGCGAGCGTCATGGGGTGAACAAGATCGCGTCGGCCTGTGCCCTGGCTGGGATCTGAGATAATTGGCAAGTGAGATAGCTGCTTGATCACTGGAATGGCACTAACATCCATCGTGTTGCGGGTGAACTTCTCAAAGGTGCGAACACCGCGCTCACAGAGAATGACGTTGCTATTGCCCTGAGAGAGAATATATTCTGCGGCCAGTAACCACTCCTCGATGGTAGAAGACATACCACGTTTGAGGACGACTGGTTTGTTGGTACGGCCAACCTCGTCGAGTAGCATGTAGTTTTGCATATTGCGCGTGCCAATCTGCAGAATATCAGCGTATTCACTTACTAATGCTACGTCAGTGGGAGTCATGACCTCAGTGATGACGGCCATGCCGAATTCCGCACTTGCTTTGGCCAGTAGTTGTAATCCAGCTTTGCCGAGACCACGGAAGCCGTAGGGTGAGGTCGATGGC
>DASYAN010000523.1:0-8688 GCA_036501345.1 Ktedonobacteraceae bacterium | reverse complement strand
GAGCCACATTTTCTGGGGGTCAGGTTCAAAAACGAGATCAAAGCATCATGACCCACCATTTAATGTGGCTCTACCTAATTTAATACATCATTCCCTTCTAGTTTAGCAATGTATACTCAAGTTTCTTTCTCTTCTGATTTCTTGAAAGCATGGAGTGTACTATTGAAATTTAATATAGTGATATCCTTTTATGCATTTACAATGCTTTATAACATCTTTGGTACTTGTAAGGATATAATTCTATTTAAGTATCCTGTTAGTTAACAATATGATGAACTTTTGTATTTTTAGCACGCTGTAGATTCTTTGTAGACTTCAGTGTATCAATACCAATGCCTGATCGTTTTACTGGCCTCTTTTTGGAGGATTGCACCTGCCGCCTCAAGTTTCTAAGCTTCCGCGTATTATCGCTGAATACTAAATTTGTTACGTCAAACTCACCTATGTGTACTTTTGATCTACAATATGTTATACCAACTATAATGTCTGCTGCTGCATTAGCGCTATCTACATCATCGAAGTAGGCATAAAGCTTTCTACTGAATAAACCACCTCTCTCTACATTCAATCCGCTTAATTCTGTGAGCTTTCTGATAACGACGTTTGGTCTTATCTCAACGCCGGATACGGAAAGTCGTACTAATCTTTTGACTAACAATGCATCTGTCATTGCTTTGTTCCTTTCTTTGAACTATTCGCCCCTTCATCAAGGACTACAGCTGTTCGCAGAAGCATGGAGCTATGAGAGTGCATGGGACAAGGATACGCAAGCCTGACGAGGGTAACTATATACTCAATCCTTCCGAAGGTCGCTGTAAGCACTATATGCATACCCTGTATAAAATCATCCACACCACTCATAACCCCCTAACTCAGAAGGACTTTTAATATATTAACACTTTTTGATTTGCTTAACAAGTGAGCTAACTATAATGACTACAAAATAATAACCCTGGATAGATCTACTGAGACCATCCAGGGTTGTTTGATCTTTCTTAGAAAGAGCCTTGATTATCTTATAGCTGGTTGAAGAGGTGAAAGGCTTGAAGAGACAATAACTTGCTTTTGCTCTCGCTCTTGCTGTCTAGATGGCGTATAAGGGCTTCTTCCCGCGTAGCGCACGGCTGTCCCAGAAAGTGTGACCTCCATCCATTTACCATTATGCAGATACTCAACATTCGAATGGATGCCGATAATGCCATCTGCTCCGAGCTCATCAGCTTTAAATCGCATACGGGCGAGTGCTACCATACGTGCTACTCCGTACCGCTTTCTAAATTCGCCATGGAAGGAACCTTTGATCTCAAGAGCCAAGGGATGGAATGTACCCACCGAATAGGCACAATTTCCCATTACCATCCCCAGCGGCTCGAACTTTTTATCAAACATAAGCCACAAACCACGAGCATTCAGGTCTGAGGTAAAAGCCCGTCCCCGATAGCCCACTTGAACATCCGTTACATTGCGTTGCTCGCTCATACTGCTCTATCTCGCTTTCGTTTCATTCAAATTCATTTAGTTTGTGGGAATGACAACTTTACCTTGGTCAATAGGTGGTTTATTAGGACCTCCGCCGACATAGCGTACGGCAGTTCCTATAGCAATAACTTCCATCCATTCATTGTCATGTAGAAATTGCATTTTCATATCAATACCCACAACCCCATCGGCTCCCATCTGGTCAGCTTCGAATTGCATACGGGCGAGTGCCAGTTCACGAGCTTGGTACATAGCTTCAGAGTATTCTTTGAGTTCGCCACGGAGGGTGCTTTTAGCATTGGTGACTAGGTGATGGAGTGCACCTAGTGCATAGAGGCAGTTCCCCATTACTATTCCTACCGGCAGGAAGCCTTTATCAATAATTAGCCAGAACTCCTGGCCACTCAGGTCTGAGGTAAAGGCTTGACCGCGATAGCTCGCTTCAACATCCATGACGTGTTGAGTTTGTACGACCTTACGTGATGTTTGCATATTATTTTATTTCACTTTCTTTTAGTATTGGTAACAATAGGTTTGATTATTGGGCTTATATGCAAGGCAAAGAAACGATCTTCTTGAAGATAGCATATGTTCAATATACCCACAATCGTTATATCACTTCATCGTAATTCCGTTTCTCTCAAAAGTATTATAAGTCGAGAAAACTCAAAAAACAACTAGGAAAATACCCTAGATATGTAAATATTTTCTCAATAGGGTACTAATCATGTTGCTCTGACCCACTATAATAACAGTAAGTGGCAGTCGGCTGAAAAAATAATGGATCATCTGTGCCTCTCATTGAGAGAATATTTAGATTTATGAAGCAACTTCATAACATTTTTTGATCTCTCTTAGTTTATAATTCTAATTGGAAGGCACGCGGATTATAGGGAAGTAACCTTATGGTTGCTAATAGAGAAAAAAATATGGTAAAGCACTATGGAAAGATTACACTTCTTCATCAATCCTCAAGCAGACTATCAAGGCTATGCCTTTACTTCACAGCTCTCTGGCGAGGACTTCTGGCTGGCTAGTGATAAGGACTTCCAACCGCTAGGGCTAATAAGGGGACACTGTATCTATGCAATGGGTAAAGTGCACAACCTAGTTACCACTGCCAAAGGGGCCCTCCATGGCGAACTCAAAGGATATACTGAGATCATGTACGAAGCACGTGAACGAGCATTTTCCCGTCTGCATGTACAAGCTGATGAACTCGGAGCAGATGGCATTATCGGCGTTGTTGTGACAGCCAATTTTGTGCATAATCATGAATGGTTCGAGATTCTTGGCAGTGGAACTGCCGTGCGCTACGTGGGTAATGATCCTACTATCCTGAAAGTTCTATTAGCTGAACGAAGTAGGTTTGTGGCGACAGAGAACTAAACGAAGGCCCATTCCTGAAAACGATAGTAATAATGTAAAAATGCATTTAGCATTAAATATATAACATAAGTCTTTTCGGAGGAAGAAGATATGATACATTATAATCTATTTTACGCCGTTTTTGTAATTCTATTGGTAGTGATGATCTGTATTCGCTTTTATTACTATCGTATAACCTTCATTAAAATGGTACATTCAAAGCCAGGAGACCAACTTACCTTCAAAGAAGCCTGGCTTAATGCCTGCTCGGCTTGGCCTGTTTGGACATGCTGATGCTCTATCTGTTGTCTCCAACTTGGCTGTCTTTGCCGACATGGATCCGTTGGAGTGGGGCTGTGCTTGGAGGGCTTGCATTGCTCCTATTGCTCTGGACGCACCATACTCTGAGAGAAAACTTTTCCCTCATTTTACATGTTCGCAAATGGCGTACTCTGGTAGTGCGAGGCCCCTATCGCTGGGTGCGTCATCCTAGATATGCCGCTATCTACATGCTGTTAAAGGATGCATCGACGACGATCACTCCAAGCTCTCCGTGGTCGTGCTCTCTGCGGTGCGTGTCAGTCCACAGCGGTTGACCGAGTTTCATCCCCTGGCATATTTGCCCAAACCTTTTCCGATGGACGCCTTACTTCGTCTGGCAGCAGAAGCGGCCCAGCGGAGCAAAATGAATGCGTAAGTATGATCGCGAAGCTGTTAAGCTCACAGCTTCTACCATCTTGCGAGGAGGAATTGTATCATGCTTGACCTGATTGTTATTGTTGTGACCGTGGTGTCATTTATTCTTCTCATTGGCTTCACGGTCGGCTGTGATCGTTTACAGAAAAGAATACCATCATGAATACACCACTTGAGTGAGTATATTCTGGTGGCATTGATTCCAATCTCTCTATAGCGCCCTCTTAGCATTCACAAGCTCTGTTATCCTAATGAGTGATTATGGGGAAACTATATAGTGCTTGGTCTGACTATGCCCTTGCATAGGGTGCAGCTATATGGTACGCTCTACTTCAGAAATCGAACAAAATGTGACAAGGTCAATGCATCTTGTTTTTTTAGGCTGCGTTATGGTTTTGTAGCTTCGAAGTACCAGAGGAAATCAGATAGAGAGTTCACAACGTTGTATAAAGAGAATTTCGCGATTGAGCGATTGAAAAATTGAGGAATTGAAAGAGAATCTATGCCAATTGTCAGTGTTTCCCAACTGGGGAAGTCTTTTGGAGCTGAGCGCATTTTTTCAAGCGTCAAATTTCAGATTGAAGCAGGAGATCATGTCGGGTTAGTTGGCCCTAATGGGGCAGGGAAATCAACACTCTTAAACATCTTGGCTGGTCGCGAGGAACCAGATGAAGGTGTTGTAGCTGTTGCACGCAATATTCGTATTGGCTATCTGACTCAGGTGACCGACTTTCAGCCACATCATACGCTGCGAGAAGAGATGCTCTCTGTCTTTGCGAAGGTCCACCAATGGGAACAAGAATTGCACGAGCTTGCCCATCAAATGGCTTTGTCGGAGGCCCAGAGTAACGAAACGCTTCATAATGATCTCCTCACACGTTATGCCGAATTGCAGGAACTCTATGAACATGCAGGCGGATATACCTATGAAAATCGCGTTGAACAGGTACTGGATGGGTTAGGCTTTATGCGTGATCAACAGGCAGGCCTAGTGACACATTTGAGCAGTGGACAACAGACACGTGCAGCCCTGGGTAAACTTTTACTGCAAGAGCCCGATCTGTTGTTGCTCGACGAACCCACGAATCATCTCGATCTCGCAACTCTGGAATGGCTGGAGACATATCTGTCAGCGTGGAAAGGGGCGATGATGATTGTGGCCCACGATCGTTACTTCCTAGACAAGGTAGTTTCACGCACGGTTGATCTAGCTTTTGGGCGTATCGAGGAATACCCAGGAAACTATACCAAGTATCTTCATTTGCGTGAGGAGCGCATGGAGAGACGTTTGCGCGAGTACGAAACCCAGCGAGCCCATATCGCACATACAGAAGAGTTTATCCGTCGCTACAAAGCTGGACAGCGTAGTCGCGAGGCTCGTGGGCGACAAAAATTGCTGGATCGTATGGAACGTGTGGAGCGGCCACAGGATCTACCTGAACTTCATTTAGAGTTTACCCCCATTACTGAAAGTGGCCTTATGGTCATCTCTACTAGTAAACTCGCCGCTGGTTACGGCAGTGGGAAGTTAAAAGGACAGCCACAGAGCGAAGCAAAAATATTAGTCCGTGTCACAGATCTGGAGCTGTTACGTGGTGATCGTGTAGGCCTGATTGGACCAAATGGAGTTGGCAAAACGACCCTGCTGCGCACATTGATTGGCGAACTTCCTCCCGTTGGTGGACAACTGCAGATTGGCCATAATGTCCGTATCGGCTATTATTCTCAGACGCATGCGGGACTCAACATGGAACGGAGCATCATCGATGAAATCCGTCAGATCAGCGCTTTAAGTGAGGAAGGAGCACGTACTTTCCTTGGGCGTTTCCTCTTCTCGAGAGATGATGTTTTTAAAGCGATTGGAACATTAAGTGGCGGGGAGCGTAGTCGTGTTGCACTCGCGAAACTGACGCTGCAAGGGTCGAACTTTATGATATTAGATGAGCCGACCAATCATCTCGATCTCCAATCGCGTCAACTTCTTGAAGAGGTTCTAAGTGAATTCGAGGGTACATTACTTTTCGTCTCCCATGATCGCTACTTCATTGATAGGCTGGCAACGAAGGTATGGGCTGTTGAGGATGGTGTGTTGTACCCCTACATGGGCAATTACACTGAATATCGTACACGTAAACAACATATTGTACAAAATACTCCTGCAGGTAAAGCTGTCAAGGCTGCAGGGGAAGCCAAGCCTGTTGCTGTATCTTCTGCAAAATCGGCTGGCAAAAAAGGCAGCAAGGAGAAGGTTCGCACAGTAGAAGATGTTGAGCGTGATATTGAGAAAGCAGAGGCTCATGTTCGGTCATTGGAAGAACAATTAGCCCAAGCTGCTCTTGTCGCAGATGCTGAACAACTCACTCACCTATCCACGGACTATGAGCAAGTGAAAGCACGCGTAGACGAATTACTAGAGGAATGGGAACGGCTGGCCGATGTTGCCAGCTAAGCCAGACTCCATCACTTTATGAATGCTTGCGTGTTCGTACAATTAAGCCGCTAACGAATCCCCCAATTGCTAGAACAAATGGGATGGTAGTTGCTGCAATCATCCAGATGGCAAAAAACAGCAATTGGAGCAAGCGTGTAGGAGTCTTGTCATTACTCAGACTGCTCATAATCCTTGTATAGCCAAGTTTATATGCCACCCCAAGTATTCCACCGATGAGCAAGCTGATAACCAGTGTAAGCACGAGACGTGAAAGACCATAGCGGAAAGCACCTCGTGCTGCGCTTATGCACAGCACAGCCAGGCCAAAGCTTGCTATCAGGATGCCTATAGGACTCGGTAAGGGACTGAAAATAAGGAGCCCTGTCCCAATAATGCCACAAATAAAGCCAAGCAACTGAAGCCCTGCGCCAATAAAAAATGCACGTGGATTTTCGTGTACCTGTTGTGCTTGTTTGCTATTGCTGAGATTATAAGGGGATGATGGATGGTGGCCCTTGTTTTGTTCTCCTGTTAGGTTTGCCATGATAGTGGCTTTGATGGTATATGCATCATTTTTGGGATCGAGTTCCAATGAGCGTTCGATTGCAGTGAGTGCCAACTGGTGCTGTCCTATATTGCTCAGGACAACCGCTCGCATACTCCAACCCATCGCATTATTGGGGTCTATTTGTAGAATTTGATCAATGACTGCGACTGCTTCTTGAAAGCGTCCTCCAGTGCCTAGAATTTGCCCTTTGAGGATCAAGGCTGAGGTGTCGTTAGGCACCATTTGCAAAGCCTTTTCCACTGTATCAAATGCTGCTCCGTAATTTTGGCTCTGTAAAAATTGTTGTGCCTGAGCCAGCATTTGTTTGCATTGTTGCTGGCGGTGTTCTTCAAGTGCTGGTGCAAAAATATGTCCAGAGGTGAAAGGTCCCTGTGGCGATGAAGGGGCCTGTGTGGCAACAGAGGCCTGTGGGCTCATCTTCATTTTCAATAGGCTAGCATTCTTCTGCAAGCCAGGGATAGGAGATGGTTGTGGTACTGTAGTTCCTGTTCCTGTATGGTTATTTGTTACTTGCTGCGCAGTTGAGAAAGAGGGTTCTCCTACTAGGATCAGTGGAGGCTGTTGTTGCCCGAAGAGTTGAGGACGATGTTGTTCTTCCAAAACATTGAGAAGATGAGCATGAAGCTTGGGGAGTGTGGCGTTACCAGTACTTGCATCGCTCGCGGGACCACACAGGCCTACGATCATGCTGTGGGCAAAAGTACCGATATTGTGTTCTCCAGATTCAGTCGCAGAATCATTGCCTCGACAAGAACAAAGGAATAGCCGATTTTGCTGATGCTGGAGCGTATTCAAAATGGGAGGTCCTAAGAGAGGCTTTGTGTCGAATGGCGATGAACGGCGCATATTCCATAGCTGGCCTGTCTGGAAGACATCGAGCATACATAGGATCTGTGCCGCACGACTTTGAGGTAAAATATTGTGAACAAGGGCACGTAAACTCAGACCACTTGTCGCATCTTGATAGCGTGTATTTGCCAATGCTAGATAGCCGTCTCCAGTCTTCTCATCAAGAAAAGCATGCCCGGCAAAATAGATAAGGACAATATCTCCCGACTCTGCAACTTTGGTACACAATTGTGTAATCAGTGACTCTGTGAGCTCTCGAGTCGCATGCTGTCCTTGCACAAGTTGTACATCTGGAGGAGACCACTTTCCTCCTTTGCTATTGACCAGCCATTGAGCAATAGCTTTGGCGTCGTTTTCGGCAAATTGCAATGGGCGGAGTGTGCTATCTTGGTAGTGATTTATTCCAATGATCAACCCCACGTGTCTACTCATCAGTTGTTCTCGGCTCTCCTTGGCTTCTTGTGTTCTCGTATATCGTTAAGCTATTGTACGATAGCTAGCCTGTGTTATGGTAATAAACAAGATGAAAAGGTACTTTTGGGATAGGTCTAGAGGCCATCTCGCTGTTTATGTATTGTTGGATCGAATGACATCAACCTTGCCGTGAAGATGTCCCTTTAGTGTCCTCAAGTTGTCCCTTGGTTGCCCTCGCAAAACCCTTCTCTTGTTAGGTATTCTTAAAAGTACTAAGGTAGAGGATGACTCAAGAATGGTGGAAGAGTTTGTATCGTCCTCTATTTATCATGCGTTCAAAAGACATCGTATTATAATCTCATGAACCACCCGCTTAAAGGTATGCCCATCCCTCTCCCCTGGATAAATCATAGGGGCTTCTTGGGCTAAGGCATGGTTCAAATAAAGGAGAGAAGAACTTGACAGTATTGGGAAGGTAAGGTTCCAAAGATGGGATTCTCTCCAAGACACTTGCGTTTGCGTTCTTGCTGCAATAGGCAAAAAAACGCAAATCACCATGTGCCAAAGATATTGACACCATGGTCCTCACTAGATTACCTTAGAACTAGTTGATAGGGTAGGGTTTCACATCATGATTGATCCAGTGGCTTTCATTGCCTTGCATTCAAACCGTCAACATCTTTTAAATCATACCTAACATAGTGAAAGGGCTGTTTGAGACCAATGTCGCGTATTATTGGGCTAACTGGCAATATTGCCTGTGGGAAAACCTCAGTTGGACGAATGCTGCTTGAGTTGGGTGCCGAGCACTATATCGATGCAGATATTATTGTGCATCAACTTTACCAAAAAGGGCTGCCAATTGCACAGCAAGTAGCCAAAG
>DASYAN010000522.1:0-4429 GCA_036501345.1 Ktedonobacteraceae bacterium | reverse complement strand
TAAAAGACTTTGACGAGAAAGATAAGCCAATGGCAATCATTTGCCATGCTCCCTGGATGCTGGCCTCGGCTAATCTGGTGAAGGGGAGAAACCTCACCAGTTACTACACCATCCAGGATGATATCCGCAACGCTGGTGGTCACTGGCTGGACGAGGCTGCTGTGCGTGACCACAACTGGGTCACCAGCCGCAGCCCGGACGATATTGCTAACAACTTCAATCCGGCGATGATCGAACTCTTTACCGAGTTTCGCACGCGGCAGCAAGAGCAGCAAAAGCATCCGGGCGTCGTTTACACATCATAGCAGGTTTTTCATGTTACTTAGCTCGTGAATAGACAGAGTAATCAAAAAGGGTCCCAGGCAAACTCATGCTCCCTGAAAACGCAGTGACTATCCAGTACGGTCATGAAAAAACGGGATGACCTGAAAGGGTGTGCTCGAGTGCAAAGAAGAGATCGATTCCTTGTTTACGGAAGATCGAGAGGGAACTGCGGATGCGACAAAACATCGCAATTCCCTCTTGGGTGCGAAAACAGCCAGAAACCTTTTGCTGCACGGATGACTCAGGCGCAGATCTCTCTCGGCTTGGTTATTTGACCAGGTGGAGTGAGCATACGAGATGATGGATAAAAAGCTCGATGGTGTCATCAAGCCGCTCATCGTTTTCTAGAATAGACTCTGTCATCATCTGTGTCCGTGGCGCACTTCTCCCTTAGAAGCTGTTGGAACACAGATGATGGCAGGATACTCCGGAGAAATGGCGGACGTACCTGCGCCCTGGTCCCAAGAAAGCAAACACGTTGCGGGCTTTAACCCGGCGCATAGGCACTGAAGACTTCAAAGCATCCTTATCATTTCTCTTCAAAAACAGGTCTATCCTCATTCACAGAATGCTCTGAGGAGGAAAAAATTGATGAAAGATCTCAATGCATCAGTCAGTGGGCAATTCGCCATTGCTGGAGATACCACAGTAAATCGTCTGGGATTCGGCGCTATGCAGATCACCGGGAGGGGCATCTGGGGCGAGCCTGAGGATCGTCAGGAGGTTTTGCGTACACTCAAACGTGTCCCAGAACTGGGCATCAACCTTATCGATACAGCAGACAGCTATGGTCCTGAGGTCAGCGAGAGTTTTATCCGCGAGGCGCTCTATCCCTACTCCGGCATAGTCATAGCCACCAAAGGAGGTCTCACTCGCCAGGGACCAGAGTTGTGGGCACCGGTTGGACGACCCGAATATCTTCGTCAGTGCGTATTGATGAGCTTGCGCCGCCTGGGTGTGGAGCGCATCGACCTGTGGCAATTACACCGCATCGACCCGAAGGTGCCACGCGATGAGCAATTTGACGCAATCAGGCAGATGCATCAGGAGGGCTTGATTCGTCACGTAGGGCTCAGCGAGGTAAATGTTGAAGAGATCGAGGCGGCGCAGCAGTTTTTTCCTGTGGCGACGGTACAGAACCAATACAATCTGGCAGCACGCCAGAGCGAGAATGTGCTTGATTACTGCACAGACTCCAATATCGGATTTATTCCCTGGTATCCACTGGCGTCGGGAGATCTGGAGGCTCCAGGCTCACTACTCGACGGAATCGCCAAAAAGCACCATGTGACCCCTGGTGCGGTAGCGCTCGCCTGGTTACTCAAGCGCAGCTCGGTGATGCTCCCGATTCCTGGCACCAGCAAAGTGAAGCATCTGGAAGATAACGTTACAGCTGCGAACGTTCTGCTCAGTGATGAAGAATATGAAGTACTCTACACACAGGCACGAGGGCAAAAGACAGGACAGGCATGATACCGTCACAAGCTGCCTATCTCGCTGGGAAGGGGCTTGTTAGCAAGTCTATTTCAGAGAGGAAAGCACAATTTGATCGAGGGATGAGTGAGACAAAAGAAACCCTCCTGGGCCAGAGTGCAGAGAGAAAATCGACGTCATTGGGCCATTGGAGGGTTTCTGTCATGCCATCTCACGAAGGACGTTGTATCAACAACGCTCTCTGAGCCGCTCTCGTAGAGCAACTCCACGCAGCTTTCGGACAACGCTGCAGAAGCTATGGTCAGACTCAAGGAGGAACTTTTCGTGGTCCTGGGCTGCGGAGAACTGGTCCAGTCACTGATGCGGCACCATCTCGTCGTGGAGATGCTCTCCTCTTCTTCAGCGCCCAGCGACAGGGATATGTTCCACCGTGGGAATCAGTTCAGTAGCGAGCAGATCGAAGATCGCCGGATCGTCGGGAACGCGGACCATGACTTCGTCGACACCAAGCTTGCCCAGGGCTCTGATAGAATCAAGGGCTGCTCTTTCCAAATGACCGTCATGAGTAATGGGAGCCATAAAGAGCGTGGTTTTCTTGATGTGCTCGTAGGGACGGTTGAGTGCCTGACAATGCCCACGCAGAACCTCCAGTTTTGTCCGCAGGTCGTCGAGGTCTCGGCCAAAGCCAATGCTCACCGCGTCAGCGTACCTAGCCATCAGGCGGAGCATCTTGTTGCCCTGGCCTGCAATCAAAATGGGCGGATGTGGCTGCTGGATACACAACGGGGCCCCAACGGTGCTCGTGAGCTGGTAATAGGTGCCCTCAAACGGTTTGTCCTCTCCTGACCAGAGTTGCAAGGCCATCTGCAGAATCTCTTCTAAGCGTGCGACCCGCTCACCCGCAGGCGGAAACGGCAGTCCCATCCGTTGGTGCTCATCAGCACCAAAGTCCGGACTGGCACCCACTCCCAGGTAGGCACGACCGTTGGAGAGCGCATCGAGCGTGTCTGCCGTTTTCACCAAGACCGCTGGGTAGCGCATGGTGATCCCTGAGACCATGGTGCTCAGCTTGATGCGCTTAGTGCAAGCCGCGAGAAAAGCCAGCACACTCCACGCCTCACAGAAATCCGTGACAACTGGCGTGGGGGCATGCTCATCTCTTTTGAGAAACGTCGTACTCTCTGGTCGCAGCGAAAAGTGATCTGGTATCACCAGCGTGGCAAAGCCTGCCTGATCGGCCTGCTCGGCCACGCGGATGAGATAGTCGCCCAGGGGCTTGTGTTGGGTGTTCGGTAATCCGATGTTCAATCCTACACGCATATTTTTCTCCTGAAGAAAGACAGACTCACTGCACATACATAGGTCTGTCACACGCTCTGCTTTATCGCACAAACAGGGGCATCACTGCAACTGTTCCTGGTCGTTTGCAAGCCAGCCCCACACTCCGGTCAGGAGCTGACCGAGTGGCAGATGCGCGATGTCGACGATGCAGAAGACACGATACGGCTCAATACCGTGGTTCTTTGCGCATTTCTTCCCTTAGAACGTCCTGCCTGTGGTATCCTAGTCTCTAAGAGGAGGTGACTGCCATGAAAGCGTATCCAACTGACCGTGCATCGCTCGAGAGCGATTGTACAGAAGCATTCTTTGTTGCCAGTGGACCTGGGGGGCAAAATAGGAACCGTGTGGAGACAGGAGTGCGTTTGATCCATCGTCCAAGTGGGCTGGTCGTCACGGCCACAGAGCGACGGTCGCAGCATGCGAACCGCGAGAGAGCCTTTGAGCGTATGGCCCAGCGTCTGGAGCAATTCCAGCACCGCCCAGCCACACGCATTCCAACGCGCTCAACGAAAACCAGTCGTGAACGCCGACTGCAAAGCAAGCGGCGGACAGGCCTGATCAAACAACGGAGAACGACGGCTTTGCATCAAGATGAGTAGCTCCTTGATAGCCTGATGGCGTTTCTTCCCTCCCATGAACGGCTATGAAGCTTCTCATTGTCTAAGCGTGGTAGAGAGCAATCGTCTGCTCTGCAACACAGAGGAAGCAGCAGTGGATATCTTATCAACGTCCATGAACAAACCTCAGATGGATGAACCTTCAAAAGCTCCTGCAGTGCATGTAGCACAGTATTTGCGCGAAGAGTTCTCTTTACAGAGAAATATGATGATTAATTCAGAGAAAAAGCAGATGGATCACATGACCGTACAGCAGAGACACCATGTCTACATGGTCAAATGCGTGGATGGCTCACTGTATACGGGATATGCCAAGAATGTTGAGCAACGTGTGGCCACGCACAATGCTGGCAAAGGAGGCAGATACACGCGATCCCATCTTCCTGTCACGTTGCTGGCTACGTGGTCATTCAACAGCAAAGGTGAAGCCCTGCGAGCTGAATACGCCATCAAACGGTTACCACGAGAGCAGAAATGGCGATTGATCGCTATGCCTTCTCTCTTGAAAGATCTGGGATCGGAGTCCTCAACTCCATCTCACCTCGATGACGGTGAAGCATGTGGCAATGTGGGCTGCGAGGAAGACGAGCAGCGGTTTCATCAGTGATCAACCAGACAGGGGCACATGAGCCTCTCTGTCTTTCCTCACCAAAGCTTTTCAGGAGTAGCAAAAGAAGCAGAAAGAGCAAATGCTGCTGCTTTGGAGGCCATTT
>DASYAN010000521.1:0-16888 GCA_036501345.1 Ktedonobacteraceae bacterium | reverse complement strand
GGAGAGCAAGCGACATGGCTACGTCAGCGTTTGCGTACACTGGCTATTCCTATCAAGGCCGTTCCAGACAAACAGCAGATTCGTCGTGACCTGAGTAAGCGTATAGAACAGCTGATCTTAGGACGGCTGATGGAGCATGTGCAGGTAGATCTGGCAGAACTGTTTCGTGATTTTGACCAGCAATTGCATATGACTGAAATGATGATCACTAAGCGGGTAGATGTGGAAGTGAGTGAGCGTTTACTTATGGATGGGTGTGTGGACGCATATGATAAGGTAATAGAACAGGTTGTACAGGAACATTTTGCGGAGATTGTACAAAGCAAAAGTGATCTACTGCATGAATTGATGAATTATGTGCATTTAACCAGACAATCAGGGAGAGAGTAGAAACACATATGCTAGAAGCTTTCTCTTTCGCCTGGGAGGTGGTAAATGCTCTGAAATGTTGGGCAGCTTAGCTATTGGCTGCGAGCGAAACCGCTTGAGAAGCGGACCATTCTGGACTATTTCTGTAATTTCGCGTGCGAAATTTTCTGCTTTTGCCCATTATATGCAGGCTTCGGTAGCTGGCTGACCTGGATAGATCGCTACTTTCAGCTCAAAAACTGGGCCGAAGGATTATAAGCTTCTGCTCACAATTCAACAAGCTGATAGCGCAGATATCGGCTTGCTGAATGCGGAAAAACTGTTTTTACCCCTTTCTAATGATTAGTGTTTCGTCTTTGAAATCTGTCTTCTCTCCTACGTTGAAAAAAGTAGAGGCAAAAAGGAAGAGAAGGTAAAAGTATGCAATACAATAATGATCAATGGATACAAGTAGAGAGCGGCCTGTTCCTACCAAAACCGTTACACAACAGTCAGAGGAAGCCAGAGCGACAAGCTTTCCTTTCTGCTCCACAGGAGGGAGAGCAGAAAGACGATTGGTCGGCCCATTGGAAGGCACATAGGCAGTCATGGCGAACGGAACTAGAGATCAATGCAGAGCGGCAACAATTTCTCTTGCAACGTTTGGAAATAATACCTGATGACAAGAAGCAAGTTTATCCATTCAAGGATGTTCCGCTGACCCGTGCAGACGTAGAATGGTTGGTAAGAAGGCAAGAAGAAAGACAAGCTTCAGTGAATGGGATTGAAGAGCAGCAGCAGGGCAAGATAGATCTGCGAGGGGCTGTCTTAGACACTGTAAAATTAAGCATGCTCAAGTTGGAAGAAGCCAATTTTGCGGAAGCACAGTTGAGGAGAGCTGATTTTAGTTTTGCACAGTTGAAGGGGGCTAATTTCATATCCACTCAGTTGGAAGGAGCCGACTTCAGAAGAGCACAGTTGGAAGGAGCCCTCTTTATGTTTGCACAACTGGGAAATGCTAACTTTAGTGGAGCGATGCTAAAAAAAGCCAATTTTATGGATGCATGGTTAAGTGGAGCCTTCTTTATGTTCATGGAATTGAAGGGCGCTGACTTCAGGAGAATACAGCTAAAGGGAGCCGACTTCAACAGCGCACGCTTGGGAGGAGCCGACTTCGGGAGAGCGCAACTAACAAGAGCTAAATTCGGGTTTGCAAAGTTGGAGGGAGCAAACTTTCATCATGCGCAGTTGGAGGGAGCCGACTTCAGAGGGGCGTAACTAGAAGAAGTCAACTTCTGGAGTGCAAAAGTGGCGAACGCTCAATTCAAGGAGGCTATATTGGTTACTCCTCAAGGAATAGGACCAACAATAGCGGACTCTACAGGATGGGATGAAATCCCTCTTGCGAAACTAGAGTGGTTCCAGATAAGAGTCTTAGGAGATGAAGCGGAGGCAAAAAAAATCATCGCTTCACCAGGGGGAGTAAAAGGGAAAGTAAGGCGATTGGAAGAGTATCGTATGGCAACCCGTGCGTATCGGCAAATTGCGAATGCGCTAGAAGGACAAGGACTCAAAGAAGAAGCGGAACTGTTTGCTTATCGAGCACAGGTGATGCAACGCAAGGTGTTCTGGTGGCATCTACGACAAGAGAAGCAATCACTATGGCGTCAATTGAGGCATTTGAAGGCTTGGCTGTTTTCCTGGCTGCTCTCACTGGTTTCAGGATATGGCTATCAGTTTGAGCGCAGCCTGGGATGCTACCTTGGTGTGCTTTTCTCTTTTGCTTGCCTCTATATATACCTCTCTCAGAATATACCCCCTCATTCTGGCATTCCTGATCATCTCTCTTGGCTGGACGCGGTCATCTTAAGCGTGAGCGACATGGTTGGACGTGGATTCTTTCGTCAAGATATCACGCTAAGCGATCCCTATGCTGCATGGTCTGTACTGGAGGGAGTAATTGGGGTATTTATGGATGTCTTGCTCATTTCAACGCTGACCCAACGCCTCTTCAAAAAATAGGGGTTATCTCCAATATAGGAATGGGCGTATCATGGAATTTTGATGCCGTTCGGGATCTGGTGCGCTGGCGTGATAGCCGACGCTAAGGTTATCATGCTTTGTGAATGCTTGACTCATCCTGCTGCTCACGATGCCGGAGGTAGTCTTGGAAAATGGTCAGGTAATATGGTGAAAGTTTGTCTAGGAGGTCCTCTTCGTTAACCCAGGAAGGTTGCCCTTCAATACTCTTGCGCAACTCTCCACTGATTACTTCGGCTTGGTATGCAATATGAATCACACTCATAGAATCTATGCACTTAGTGGGCTTTGGGTAATGACCAATTATGCGCGTAGGGTGAAGTTGTAAACCTGTTTCTTCTTTGCCTTCGCGTATGACGGTTTGCTCGGGAAGTTCACTCCAGCGCATAAAGCCGCCTGGAAAAACCATTGTACCATTTCGCTGCTCTACTACCAGAAAATGGTGTTCCCTTTCCACAATAACACAGACACTCCCAAAAGGAGGCAAGTTCCCGCCGAGGAGTATATTGAGGAAGTTAAAGAAGATACCAGCCGATCTCTTCAATACTTGGTATAACATGATAAAAACCACCGCTCTTTTTCTCTGGCCTTCATCATATCACCATTTACGCGAAAAGCAAACATGCAAAGCAAGAACTATAGGAATAGCAAACAAAAAGCATGGCTCTTATTTTGGCAGAGCCATGCTTTTTGTTTGCTAGAAACTAAACATTTCTGTCCGTTTTTGCCGAATTGACTGTCTCTTTGGTTGTGTTGGTGACATCCCTACCCGTCTGCTTAATTGTTGAGGCAGCGTTCTGAGCAATTTCACTCAGATTGCTGGCTGTACTTTTGGCACTGGTCTTTACCGTGGAGGCTGCTTGTTGGGCATAGCCCTTCAAAGAGTCTGTGGTCTGAGAGACACGCTCAGAGATCTGCTGTTTGTAGAGGTCCATCTGCTCATTTTCTGGCAGATAGCCTTTGAATTGCTGAAGGCGCTCACCTATCTTTCTACGCATCTCTTCGCCTCTCATTGGGGCTACAAGTAACCCAATGCCGATGCCTAATAGCATGCCTTTTACAAACCTATTCATTGTGTACTGTCCTTTCGTGTGCTCATCTTGGAATAGACTATAGACTGATTCTATTGTAACATCCACGAGTAACGTTACGTTTAACACAAGGGTTTAGTTTCAAGCTCCGGAGAAGGAAAACAGCCTTCCAAGGTTAGAGAGCTTGCCAGCTCTTTTTAGCTCTTGTGCTTACTTGTTATCAGCTTTGTTAGCTAGTGTTAGTAGCATCTCCATGTAGCCTGCAAAGGCTGCATAGGGTCCAACAAATGGCAACTCTTCCATCAATGCTTGCAGACGAGATAGTGTAAAGCCTCTTTGCTTGATAGTTTCTAGCCATTCTCGTGCTTTCTGGACACGAAAGCGCTCAGATTCGTCGGGAGAGAGGTTTTCCAATCCACGCCCATAGTTATAGCGCCGGAATAGGTCTGGATCTCGTAGATAGGCTTTCATCAGAGGAATGAGGACAACGCCTAATGCCTCTTCATCAACGCTGTGACGTAGGTAGGCACGTAACATTGCCTCCTCGACGACGCATGCCGCGTTCATCGTCTGGAGTAGTTGTGCTCGAGTTTCTAATACTCTACGTGTTGGGTGAATCAGGTGTGCTTGTTCATCAAAGTGCACTTCATAGAGTGAACCAATAAGGGTCATGCCATATCCTGTGCGCCCGACCCATCCATCAAGCTCGGGTATGGGCAAGCCTTGGGGCGTTTGCACGCTTCTATTCTGCCATTGTAGTGCCTGGTGACGGGTAATCGGCCAGCGTAGCCATACACGCGGAGGTATCATGAGTGGGTCCAGGAACATAACCTCGTGTGCTGTAGTCAGAACAGCTTCAATAAATGCCTCTTGCTTTTGGCGTCGGTTATTTCCGATGATCCAGATGTCGATAATGCCAGCTTTGCGATAGGCTTCATGGCGCATCTTCCACTCTTCGATGTCTAACGGAGCGCATTGAAACTCAATTGCCCAGCGTCGATCGTCATTGTGAACGATGTAGCTATCTGCGATCCGATTTGGCTCAGGAAGACGTTCCTCAAGGGTCACGATGGCCTGGGGGAATTGTTGATGTAGCCATTGAGATATAACCCATTTTCCTCGTGCGTGCCGTACCGACTCGGACTCAGTGCTCCACGCGCATTCACCTTTCTGGTGTGCAAAGTGGATCTGTGTGCGTTTGTCTGGCCCTCCACGCACATACACAATGCTACGGCAATTGGGACAATGTAATACTTGCTCACGAGACCATCTCTGTAGCTGCTCTAAGGAGCTTTCTTCAGCCACAAGCGGGTGACCATCTGGACCATAAGCAACTAGCATAGTGCTATCCATGTGTATAAATAGAGAACGTCTGTCCTAGGCACTAAAAAGTATACCACTATCAGGCCTATCTCGCTATCCCGGTAGATTGTTAATGGAGATGAGCGGTGCATTGATTATTCTGGAACAATGGTGTGCTATCAACAGCAAGATTAGCAGGCGGTTTCAGCATAATATTTGTGTTTCGCGTGATGTTACTCTCACAGTTGTCCAACGCAGTCTTGTCAGAAGTGCTCGAGGGACCCATCCAGAGATCAATGTGGTATTGCATGCCTTGCAGATCATTACCACAATCAGCACACTGGTCTTCCAGAATGAAATACTTTTCTAAATAAGGGGCATAGATAATACTTCCGATAGGGAAAACGCCAGCATTGATATCTTTGACAGTAGCGGCAATGGTGATCGGATTGTTATAGGTGCCAGTCCCTTCTGTGGCAATGTTATGAAGTGTAGGGTTCCCGTCGCTTTTAGGGTATGCAATCACGGCAGTGCCATAGTGACCATTGCCATCATCGTTGTCATCATAGCCATAAGAAGTAATATACATCTGTATGGTTTGGCTGTTAGCAGGATTATTTGACGATGTTGTTGTATTGGAGGCTATAGTCGAGTTCTGAGCTGGTTCTACCTGTTTGTTGGTAGGAGAAGAATTATAGGTGGGTGAAAGCTGAGCTGTAGATGAAGATCGGGTAGTGGGCGAAGGATTATTGATAGGTAAATTATCAGTAGTTGAAGGTTTACTGGTGGGAGAGAGCATGAGTGATGTTCTGGATGCTGGGATAACCCTGAGGTTCTGAATAGCAAATTGGGAGTATCTAGCGATCCCTGCTATACCCGTGCCGAGCAGTACAGAAGTGAGAATGACGATGAATAGTTGCCTCACAGGTAATTTTAGCCACATAATAAATACTTTCGTGTATTAGAATCGTGCAAAGGCCTCTCTTTGAGTCATAGCGAACAAACAAGAAAGCTCTGCAATTACTGAACGTATCTAATCTATTTGAATAACTGTATTTAGTCTATTTGGCTAGGCTAGGGGACAATGTTAGCTTGTGTGAGCAATGATCACTTTGGCAAAAACATATCTTTTTGGGAAGCATTGCGGTCAGTCTCTAAAAATGGTAATCTGTGGACGACATACTTTGGCACTGTACTCTTTAGTAGTATTGTAAGGGTAGGTACTGAGAGGATAGAGTATGACAGAAACCACCTCGTCGACAAATTCTGCGCAGTTCCGTATCGGGGTTTTTGCACTAATCTTTGATGAAGATCAGCGTGTACTGTTGGCATATCGTCGTGATATCGACTGGTGGAATCTCCCCGGTGGTGGCATGGAACGTGGCGAAACGGTCGAGGATGCGGTACGTCGCGAGGTACGCGAAGAGACTGGCTTAGAGGTAGAGGTAAAGTTTCTGGTTGGCGTCTATTCAAAGCCGCAAAAGCAGGAGGTCGTGTTGACCTTCAACTGCCGAGTCATAGGGGGTGTCCTGACTACAACTGAGGAGTCTCGTGAATGTCGCTATTTCACTCTTGATGATTTGCCACTCAATACCCTTCCCAAGCATCGTCAACGTATCGAGGATGCCTTACTTAACTTGCCCCATGCTGTTCTTCGCAATCAGCTCAGTAGCTCAGAGGTTGATCAAAAGCAGCCTTCCCAATAAGCTTGAATAGATAGCTTCAATCTCTTTAGTAAGATACTGTAGATAGACGTAGGCAAATGTGTTAAATATCCCCTTGATAGCGCGAGGCCTCTTTCTTAGTATTCTGAGAGGGAAAATCACGCCAGCGAAATTTGGGTAGCCAGGGGTTTGTCTTTCCTTCAACGGCGTCGGCGATCAGCCCACCCAAAATGGGGGCAAACTTGAATGCATGCCCACTATCTCCACCGGCCACTGTGAGGCCCGCCCATTGAGGGTGACGATCAATCCAGAAGTCTCCGTCGGGAGTATCTGCGTAGAGGCAACGACGAGTAGCTACGATTGGTGCATCTTGTAGTGCCGGAAAAGTACCAGCCAGGAAGGTTCGTAATTGCTTTACATCCGCGTTTGTCACCACACGCGCATCCCGTTCAGGATGAAGCAATTGCCCGACCCCGTGATTAGCAATTTTGACCACCTGCTCACGGGGATGGAAAGGGAAACCATACCAGCCAGTGTGAGCAGTATCGGCAGTAAAGACGACAAAATCAGGCGAAGTAAAGATTTCTGGGTCGGAAGGTTTGAGATGGAATACAGGTTGCCCAGTTATCTTCAAAATCGAGGCAAGATCGGGTACCAGCAGGGGTATCCAGGCACCAGAGGTGACCACAATATGGTCGGTATAAAAAGTGTTCCCGGCATGTGTACCTATACCTATCACTTGATAATCATCTTTCAGCAAGGTTTCCACCGTTTCGCTAGCATGAAGTGTAACTCCTTGTGTCTGGGCAAGGTGAATGAGGGCATCTACCACTCGGCCACTTTCCGCGTAGCCCGCCTGTGCATGAAAGAAACCATCGACATATACGCCCTGTTTCCAGGCAGGAAACCTTTGCGTGATGGCATCGCTTGTCAGGCGTTCAGGGTGGTGTCCTCGTTGGAGTAACAAGTGATAACTTTCGTACTCAAAACCACCAGGAGACATGGGTGTGCGGGTAAGATGGGCCAATCCTACCTCATGGAAGAGCGTATCACCAAGTTTCTCATTCCATTGAAGCCAGCCCGTATAAGCCTGTTCTGCCATTGCCACATATGTGTCATCTGAGCCGTATGCCATGCGTACAACCTTACTAATATCGGTAGAAGCAGCTCTAAGGGATGTGGCAGGGGACCAGGGTCAAAAACAGCCACTTGATAGCCGCGAGCACGCATTTCTAATGCCGTGGTTATCCCAAAAATACCGGCACCGACAACAATACAATCATAGGTATTTGCTTTGAGCATCTGCAGATATCGTCCTTCTTGAACATCTTCCTTCTGAGAAAAGATCTATTGCTATTATCCTTATCAGCAAGTATAGCATATAAGAGAGTTGCTCATATTGATGGAGCGATGCTTGTTCTCGTTTGAGAAAAGGGGTAGTGCTATCTAAACTGTCACTAGCCACAAAGTAGCCAATTAGTTAAATTGGACAAATAGAGATTTTAAGAGCATTTCTTTATGAGGAGAAGGACAAAATAACTACTCACAAGGGAGAGAAGAAACGAGCTGCCTGTCCCTGCGATGAGTCCCAATAGGGGATAGAGAAATCGTACAGCAAGAGCATAGACTGTTGCATTTATCGAGACACTGATCATCAGTATTTTTAAAACACTTAGTGTGAATGTGCTTCCTTGGGAAAAACAAGTAATAATCATAATAGAAAGAATGACTGCTGGAAATGAAGAAAAAACACCTCCTACTAACGGGCCGCCAAGCTTGGCCATAACGATTGAGAGCGTTATGGTTGAGCCACTGATGATCGCCCTCAATGCCACGTTTGAGAAGGAAAATGTGTAATTCTGTCCGTAGATTGACCGAACTTTCAAAATGTATTCCATGACTATATAAGAAACAAACGAGAGAATTACCCAGCTAACAAGTGAAATAGGCAAATTATGAAATTGTATTGTCACTAAGCCAAGTGACAATAAAAACCAAACAAGCATTGAGCATAAAACTGCTAGTAGAAAGCTATGTTTTACTAAACAGGCATAAATTACAATAAAAAGCCCGTCAATTCCTATCGTTATAGGGATTAATACGGTTGACTTTGAGGCGATAAGAGGTGTTTGTGTCCACCCGATAAAAAATAAAGCAATAACTGTCACACAAGGGATTCCACCCATCAGGCCACCTATTTTAGGACCAAATTTTTCCGCGATGATTGTTGACCCTGTTATCCAGACACTTCCAACGATGAAGGCAATCAGTACCTTTAAGACGAAAATAGAATCAACCATTAGATCTTCTGCTTTTCTTATTTTTTCTGTAATACTACCACATCCATTGCAGGAACCCCCACCTCTCCAGTAATATTTCTCTCGTCCAGTAGAGATGTAAAGATCCCATCTGGCAGCAATACACGATGTGTCTGCTGAGTATGGTTAAGCAAGAAATAGGTAGCACGTCCATCGGCTTGCACACGTTTCGTTACTTCGATACCCTCAGGAGCCGGCAAGACAGGCTCTACGCCTGCCTCGCGGCATAGCTCTTTAGCTAGCTTGATCAGCAGCATTTCGTCGGGCTGCGTGGCCATATAATATGCGCGTCCTTGTCCATACTGATTGACTGTCAACGCTGGTTCGTTGGCATAGTAATCGTGCGCAAAAATGCCTTGTGCCTGTGCCCCCTCTAGGTGCAGCAGTTCTCCCCAGACTGTACAGGGATAGGTGCCAGCCAGTGGGCCATCTTTGATTACTATTTCATTGGTCATCTCTGGCGTCCAGGGATCGAACTCCTCAACATGAATACCGAGGAGCTTGCGCAGTTCGGCTGGATAGCCGCCCAGAACAATATGGTCTCTCTCGTCGACAATCCCGCTAAAGAATGTTGTGAGTAGTGTTCCACCTTGCTCGACAAATTGTTTCAGGTTCTTGGCAACACCTGGACGCAGCATGTAGAGTAGCGGAGCTATTACCAGACGGTACGTGCTCAGGTCGCTAGTAGGCTCTACGATATCGATAGCCACGTTGATCTGGTGGAATGGATGGTAATAGCTTGCTAGCTGTTCGAGATAGTGCAGGCGATTGCTTGGTCCTGGTTGGTATTCGGCAGCCCACCAGTTGTGCCAATCCATCAAGATAGCAACTTGGGCAGTGATCCGTGAACCAGCAACCTCGGGAGCGAGTTGCTTAAGCTCTGCACCGACCTGTGCGACTTGCTGAAAAATACGAGCATGTTCACTGCCTTCATGGCCCACAACGGCGCTATGGAACTTCTCAGCTCCGGCTTTCGATTGTCTCCACTGGAAGAACATCATGCCGTCAGCACCGTGAGCGATGGCCTGGAGGGTGTGCAGGCGCATCTGTCCTGGGCGCTTGTGGGGATTCTGCTCCATCCAGTTCACCTGACTTGGGCTCTGCTCCATGACTAGATGTGGTTGTCCGCCTTTGAGTGAGCGCATTAGATCATGTGGGAGTGCGTTCTGCCAGGCAGGGGCTGTGTGCGCGGGATACATATCGAAGGAGATAATATCTAAATGAGAAGCCCAGGCAAAGGCGTTTACAGGCTTAAAGCCAACCATAGGATTGGTGGTGAGAGGAATGTGTGGCGTGACCCTACGCAGGATCTCTTCCTCAATGCGGTAGCAGTCGAGCAAAGAGTCGGACATGAAGCGCCAGTGATCGAGGCATTGACCAGGATTGTTTTGTGCAGGCGAGATACGTGGTGGCAAAATATCCTCCCAACTGGAATAATGCTGGCTCCAAAAACTAGTTCCCCAGGCCTCGTTAAGGGTTTCTAGAGCATGATAGCGTTCCTGTAGCCAGCCTCGGAAGGCTTCGGCGCAGGTATCACAGTAGCATTGACCAGTATGACAGCCATATTCGTTATTTAGATGCCACATTTTTAAGGCTGGATGGGTACAGTATCGTTCGGCCAGATGCTCGACTAACATAGCCGACTTGCGACGAAAATCGGGGCTATTGGGACAATAATGTTGCCGTGAGCCATGGCTCAGACGTATTCCCTCGCGTGTCACTGGAAGCATCGAAGGATACATGCGGCTCATCCATGTTGGCGGAGACGCTGTCGCGGTGGCCAGATCAACTGCGATGCCATTTTCTGCTAACAGATCCATAATGCTGTCGAGTTGGTCGAAATGGTATTGATCTGGCCCAGGCTCGAGTATTGCCCAGGAAAAAATGTTAATGGATACCATATTAACCTTGGCCAGCTTCATTAGACGCATATCCTCACGCCATACGTCTTGAGACCACTGCTCAGGATTGTAGTCGCCTCCGTACAAGATCTTGCCGGGTAAGGGATGGTGCATGGTAGGAAATCCTCTCTCTCATTTCGACATGGTAGAACTTCTATGATACAATTTTGAAGGAGGTGGATTCCATGCAAACTGAAACATCACGATTTGATTTTCGAAGCATCAACTTACCAAGTGAAGAAAAAGAGCAAGCTTACCAAGAAGCTATAGAAGAGATAAATGCCTTACTAAAGGATGAAAACCATTTCATTTTGAAAATGGCAACTATCAATTGTATCCTTAGAGAAAACCTTCCCTATTATTTTTGGACGGGATTTTATCTAGTGCACCATGGAGAACTGATTGTCGGGCCATATCAAGGTGCACTTGGGTGTCTGCATATTCCGTTTGGCAAGGGAGTTTGTGGTGCTGCTGCAAAGACTAAACAGACGCAGCTCGTACCGGATATCAACAAATTTCCAGGCCATATTGCTTGTGACAGTCGATCCCAATCTGAAATTGTTGTGCCGGTTTTTGACAAGGATAACACTCTGATTGCCGTTTTCGATGTGGACAGCACTGAGAAAAATTCATTCGATGAGATCGATAAAAAGTATTTAGAGCAAATCCTAAAAGAATATTTCTCAACATATGGTACTAGTATCATATGTTAGGCTAGTTGAGTGCGGAGCCATCCAGGCTCAAAGACGGTTTGCCAAAGTAAATCTCATTTGTATCCTTGCTCATCACTTGTACCAGGATGCGCCCAGTTGTTCCAGCATAGACCTGTGGATTGGTGATTATGTAGGTGTCCTGGGTGAGCTTGATTGAGTCCCATGTGCCGCTCTGCCAGTTGTAGAGCTGGACTGCCATACTGCTGGTCGCGGTGTCTGAGCCTGTACCAGGACCCTGTGGATGAGCAATTAGATCAGGTATGGTTACTGTCAAGCTATTGATACGCATTTGCCTTGTGTCAGGTAAA
This sequence comes from Ktedonobacteraceae bacterium, assembly GCA_036501345.1. Taxonomy (GTDB): domain Bacteria; phylum Chloroflexota; class Ktedonobacteria; order Ktedonobacterales; family Ktedonobacteraceae; genus DASYAN01. Next base: position 5,263 of record DASYAN010000521.1, on the reverse strand, counting down.
GGGAGATCAAAGGTGATACTCCCTGTTGACATGGAATAGATACCGGGGAGGATTGCCTGTGCGTCATAGCTTTGAACCTGAGCCATACCCGCGGTAATGAAGTCAAGAGGGATATGGACCGGACTGGAGAAGTGAAGGTTCAGTGGTTTCTGAATGAAGGTCATATGGTGGCTTGGTACAGTCACGCCGTTGACCGTTTCCTCATTTAGCCCGGCAATGTGTTGATCTGTCCAGCCAATTAATGTGGCTGGTGCTCCTGTGATCAACAAGGGATCGTAGTCATTTTTCAGGTTAGAGTTGGGTACCTGTCCGCCTGTCATATAGATGGTTCCTCTATCCATAATCGCGTGTGTGAGACATGATCCATTGCATACTGTAGTTGTAGACCCCGTACCGCTTAATGCCGACAGAAACGCAATATGGCTCTGTAGATCATTCTGTGGCTGTCTGTTTGCTGTATAGGGAAAATATCCATCCGGTAAGCCGTGGTATTCTGCAATCTGATCGGCCAAGGTCTTGCCAGCGCTGGGTGGGGCACCGTGCACCGGAAGATTGATCTGTCGTATCTGATGAGCGGCAAGGTTGCCAAGCGCAACAAAACTATGTGGGAGCAGCACATACAGATCGCTGAAGCTGATAGGCATCGTATTTGTTATAGTACCAACCAGCCTGTTGTTTTGTAGAGCTAGAGAGGCACGGATATTGCCTTGGAACGCTTTATCCTCTTCTGATACGATCGGATTGAGTGTCCACGGATGCTGATTGTTCAGTGTGAGATCTGTCGCTCCGGCGCTAGAAGTGATTGTCGTTGGCACATCATCAGTGGGAAGAGCGGCAGGATTTCCTTGTAAGAACTGTTGAGCAATTGGTTGAGTCTGGTCGCTACCGGGCAGGTGTAGTTGAAAGTCACCCGTACTAGGTGTAAATAGGCCCATATAGGTTGTGATATGTGCTAATGAACTGCCCTGGTCGAATTGAATAGTTGTAATGCTATTCTCTGAAATTGAGGCCTCTTTTTGGTAATAGGCCAGCCAGTAAGCTAGTAGGGAGAAGACAAGGATACTACACACCGTCAAGCGCCAACGCCAGTACGATGGCCGCTTCGTTCGTCGCGTAAACAACAGACAAACCAGTCCTAGTGTTAGAATATAGCAAAGCAGCACAAGGCCGATCGGCCAGAAGCCCTGAGTCCTGTTTGGTTCCAACTGGCTTAAGATGCCTCCTCGTGCGAGCAATTGTCCTGGTCCGCTATCGTAGTTTTGTGTTATCCCGGAGATCAACTGCCGATCACCCAATGCCTGTGACAGGATTGTTTGCCAGAGTGCAGCGTTGCCTGTCCATTGAGTGAGTGGAGGCGTGGCCAGATCAAAACCCATGTAGCAGATGAGGCCAGCACCCTGGTGTGCTTTCACGAATAGAGGTGCACCTTGAGGCGTAGTAATGATAACTTCAGGCGCAGAAAACGCATCTTGTCTATACATAGTTGCTGTGCTTATAGGAACCGCTGTGCTGGGAGGATCAGTAACAGTGTTGGACATCTGATCATCGTCCTGCAAAGGAGCCCCTTGGATTGGCAGGATGGTTGTCCCGGGTGGTAGAGAACTAGTGCCAGTGATTGTTACCGGCACTAGTTCAGGCCGAAGAGGTCCCAGCGTTTGCTGCCAGGAAGGACCTCCAGTTTCAATTAGTATGCCTCCTTGATTGACCCAGGAGCGCAGTGCTATGATCTGTCTAGGCCTCAGCGTGGCAGAAGGAAAGTTATCTAGTATGATCAGATCGAAATTTTCCATTGCTGTCTCTGTATCCGGCAACGTATTGGCATTGAGCGCATAGATGTTGTTGGGCAGACTGTCCATACTAGGCAGCAAGACCTGATTGAGCTGTTGGGTGAGGGAGGCAGGGTTCAGCGAAAGAATACCTATCCAGAACTCTCCCTGTTTTATTTCATCCTCGGGTAATTGCTTGCTCTGTGTTGCCACTGTCTGATTGTGCTCATTGCGCAGAGTTGTCACAAAACCGTGGGGAGTGACGTCATTTAGGTAGTAGGGAATAGAGAGTGTGATTTGTTTGTGTGCGCCATGAGGGAGTGTAACTGCATTCTCAAAGCTCCAAGGAGAGGATTGAGTGCGTGGTCCTGAGAAAGCTTGGTCTGTATAGGTATGAACTGCTAGTGTCCCCTTAAAGGCCGGTCCTGGATTGCTGAGTGTCACATCGATCGGAGTCCAATAGTCAGCTCGATAGGCATTGCCAAACGTTGTAGCTACATGAATCGTTGGATTGTGTTGGCGTAAAGTACTAGAAGGTGTTGTATACACAAAAAAGCGCCATAGCAAAAGTGCTACTATCCAGCAACCTATACACGCTATGCTATAGCCGAGAAAAAGCTTCCGCTTACTTTTTAACTGAAGCCAGACAAGATGATTGCTGGGCATGTTTTTGTGTTTCTCCTACTAGTAGTTCTTCCTCAGTTCTATCCTGTCCTGTACGATACTTTCTATCATAGTTGATAATGAAATCCAGCTCTTCGGGAGTAAAGCCGTAGTGATGTGCAAGGACACGATCGATCTCATCGATAATTGCCTTCGATTTCCTGGCATAGATTGTATAACTGCCGGTATTGCCTCGCTTGAGATGTCGTGCATGTCGCTGGAAATCCTCCATTAGTTGCTGACATAACTGTTGCAGTGTATTGATCACAGCACCCTCTTCGGGATACGAAAAGCGGAAGCCGAAGATCATATAATCCTTCAGGTTGAAAGTATCGAACGTGACTGTATAATACCACCAAAACAGCGAGCTATTCAGTAACGCTACAAACACATCCCGCATATACTCTTTCTCGAAGGCACATTGCTTGTTTGATGTCGTCTTGTATGGCCACGCAAAATTGACAAAGACCTTCCAGTAGAGTCCTCCGGCAGAGCGATAAAACATTTTGTTCTGGTTTGGCTTCTTCGCTAGGTATGTACCAATCCTCTGATGTTGTAGGACCTTCGCCATAATCGCGTTTTCCAGTGGATGACCAAACTTGGGATAGTAGTGCCTGTTAGCGGAATCGCTGGGAGCTGTGATCCGGCAATAGCTCAGGCGTGAGAAGAGCAGATGGCGCTGCTCTTGTGACCATTTGATCAAGTGTGTACTGAAACGCTGTTCTGGCCCTTGTGCTTTCGCCAGATAAATGGCCGTGGGAATGCTGGCGACTTTGTCTCCTGAAAAGAGCATCGAAGGGCGAAAATGGTAAAATGAAAGCCAACTACAGGGAAACCAACGTCGGAAGCTCTCAATAAATGGGATCATATTGCGCGTCGCGAATGCCGCTAGCGGCAGAATCATTCCCTGTCGGCCTCTTGGTGCGAGGAGTTGCTGGCTGCGTTCAATCACACAAGGATACAGATTTGCACATCGCAGCGTTACAAAATCGCGTAGGACATATGGGAATGCCTTATCTGTATACTCGACGTATGGCGGATTACCGATGATGACAGCGAATCCTCCATTGTGTAGCACCTCCTTGAATGTATGCTGCCAGTCAAATGATCGATCCTCCGAAGCTCCATTTATTATATTGCAGGATCCATCCTTTCCAGGAGTGTTCATATCGCTCAGAGCATTGCCTACACGGATATGATGATCGATCTGTGGCAATAGTGTTAGATCCTCAGCTCGTTCAGCCTCTGCAATCAGCTGAAGGAACATGCGCAGCAAGCAGAGCTCGGCTGCTTCCTCCATAATATCGACACCATAGAGATTATATTCAATGATGGACCTGAGAATGAAGAAGTGCTGATTAGAATAGTGCTGGACTTTAATGGGAAGCGCTTGAAACTCATCAGCATTCTCGATAGCTTGCATACGCTCGAAACATGCCTTGTATAGTATTGCCAGGGTATCCATAGCTGCAAAGAGAAAGGCTCCGGCACCACAGGTTGGATCGAGAATCGTCAGCCGTTGTAATTGTTCATAGTATTGCTGTAGGCTTGCAAGGTTCTCAATCTGGCGAATGGCATCGACGCTAAACTGGCAAATATCGAGATTAGAAGTAATCAGATCATCGATTTCTACGATCTCACCTGCTGCGATTTTTCTTCGTAGTGCTGCATAATGACTGTGTCTGGCATCATACTCTTGTAACGTCTCACCAGACAGGCGAGGTTCACATTTGACGGCATCATAGATATAGCGGTCAGGATCTTCTTGCAGGAGGCACCATAGCTTGTTATGCTGGTGAATGCATGGGGATATGCGCACCACCTCGTCAAATAAATAGGGAAGTATGGTGTTTTGGGCAATATATCTAGTTATATCTCTTTTAGTGTAATATGCACCCACTTGCTGCTGATTAACATATTGCTCAAATATTGTCCCTAGAATCGCAGGGTGAAGCACATTTTGATTCTCTGCACCCTGTCCATGCAGTTGCCATTGGTAGGTATCAAAGAAGGTGAAAATGCGAGCAAAGGCCTCGTCAGAAATAGTGAGTTCTGGACATGTATGTTCTATAGTATGAGCCTGAAACAGACTGTTATGCACATAAGGTACACAACCGAAAAGATCGGCAAGTTTGCTAGAGTGGGTTGGTGTATTTAATCCTTGGTAGAAGAGAGGTAAGAGGAAATGTCGGTAAAAGGTATCGAGACCATAGAGGTGTTGCATCATCTGGAGCCGTGTGGTCAGGTAATGAGTATCGCCATTGAGAAACCCTGCGGCCTGGAGAAAGTAGAGGAACATCAGTCGGTTGAGCACAAGCGAACCATACAGCTCACGCTCAGCTTGGCCTATATCTCCCTGGACATAGGCCAGAAAAGCCGTACGCTGTCTTTTAAAGCTATGAAAGAATTGTTTAGGCTGTTGCTCGCTATTGGGAGATACAGGACCTATATCTTCATTACTTTGAAACACTTATTATACCTTTTATGAATTTCATGACTGTTTCTCTCTCCAATATATCAGAAAGGGGGTATCAATCGCTTCCATTGCCCGTACAACACTTGATATCATTGTTGGTAATAAAGCCCACCTCTTCTTCACTAAAACCGTAGTGTTGGGCAAGAACGTGATCGTTTCATCTGGGATTGCTTTCGATGATACCCTTCCAATCCGATTGCCAAGCCCACCTTTTGTTTTTGCAGGATCGGGCTTAGCATTGCGTGTACTGATCTTGGCATGAGCCTGAATATCATTTCTCTAACATTTCCTACGTACGTCACTGATGTGCAGTTGATCAAAACGATCAAAAGAGGACGTTCAGAAGCATAAATTTCCT
>DASYAN010000520.1:0-4944 GCA_036501345.1 Ktedonobacteraceae bacterium | reverse complement strand
TTTTGCCTTAAGCTCTGCACTGTATCTTTTTCGTTGTACCGACATTTTTTTCTCCTTGCCTTTGATCTCTCTCGATACAGTGATTCTATTTTATCAGCCTGTCCAGTTTCTTATCAACCTGTCCAGTTTTCTGGGACCATTCATTATACAAGCGGTATGAAAGAATATCTGTGCAATCTCTTGAATAATGCCAGAAATACATGGTTAATCTTAGCATTGGAAATCTTTGGAACAGCTATTATCTATGCAAGTGCAAAAGCTAGCGGGTTACCAGATTCTACCAGTCTAATCCTTACCTGTGTTGGGGGAAGCATCCTCATACTTGTCGATATTGGTTATCACACATAAATTCAACATAACTTCCAAGAGAACAATAACTAATTCAGTAAAAAGACAATCGCCAAGTTCTGATGAATATTATGAGCAACTTGCACGTATACTATTTGAAATCATTTTGGAGATCGAAAAAGAAAAAACATTTAATAAAGCAATACAGGATATAAGATCAGAAGTTCCTCCTCAGGATTCTCCAAAAATCCCATTAGCAATGAAGAAAACTGAAGAAGATATCTTGATCTCATTAGTACGAAAGCAATTAAAGAAGGATCTAAAGCTAAAGAGCACTTCTGCAACTTTACCTGCTGAGGGAAAAGAGTACTTAAACAAAGATCTGATGAGTTCATTTATATTAAAAATTTCTCAGGAGAAGCTAGTGAGGCAGTATTTAACCCTTGTTTTTGCAGGTGCTTTTTGTATCCTAATTATAGGAGGAATCTTTGGATATATCTTAAATAAGAATACTGAGTTGTTGACAATTACGCCAGCACTAGTTCCTGCTCTATATGAAATCGTAAAATACTACTTTTCAAATTCCAAAAAGCGCAAATATGCTTCAAGTCAAAAAACAGTTGAAAATCAAAATAATGCAGGTGTTGCCAGAAGAGTGTAAATCTGCTGTTTTGTTAAATTCATAGTTCAGAAGCCAGGATCTTACTAGAGCATATAAGGAGGTATTGAACAGTGAAAGGTGTACCTAGATCAAGATGGCAATAAAAATCTGAAAACACTGAAAAATGTGACTAACCGTATGTCGCAGAGAAAAGCGAGAACCGTTTGTAGCAGCCATATACCAGGAATGAGAGGAAAATTTGAACCATCCACATCACATGTCGGAAGAGGTTAAAATGCAGTGAAGCTAGGCTAGAAGCCGTTTCAGAGGCATGCAAAATTCCTAAACCGTGTGTCGGAGGTTCGAGTCCTCTCAGCCCCACTTCCTCAACCCGCTTCTCAGGCGGGTTTATTCGTATTGGATTTGATAGTCAGAGGGGCTTGCGAAAGCTCATCAGAGATTGTATGGATTAGGAATATCGTCACCCGGTCAATGCCACCACATCGTAGCTCCAGAAGAGCCAGTCGCACCATTTGCTCAAGCCACGGTTAACCTAAGCGACAGGGTCACTCCTGCCGCTTAGGTTAACCAGTAAGAATTTGACACATTCTGGGTTATTGAAAACAACTGGATCCTCTTGGTTCTGCTTTTTCCCAACTGTACCAGATCAGCTTCCTTCTTGCAACATTACCTCGTGGGGGCCCTCTGTGACGGAGGTTTGCTCATTGCTGAAACTGGACGAGCCAATGACAAGCACAAAGGGCAAGCGGTAGCCAAGGCGCAATAGGAGACTAGTGTGTCGGCCAGGTCTGTTGCAAGTACTGACCTGTTAGCGAATGCTTAGCACCGAGCAGTTCTCGTGGTGTGCCCTCAAAGACTACCATTCCGCCCTTGTGGCCGCCCCCGGGACCCATGTCGATGATCCAGTCGGCGTTACGAATCACATCCCGATTGTGCTCAATCACCATTACCGTATTCCCACCATCTACCAGCCGATTCATGATGGTCAAAAGGTGACCGACATCCGACATGTGCAGCCCGGTCGTCGGCTCATCCAGGACGTAGATGCTGCCTTGCTTGTGCAGTTCGCTGGCCAATTTGATGCGCTGGCATTCACCACCGGAGAGGGTACTGAGAGGCTGGCCGAGGGTCAGGTAGTCCAGTCCCACATCGCTCATCGCCTGCAGCCTTGTCCGCACCTCTTTGATCTCGAAAAACTCCAATGCCTGCTCAACGGTCATCGCCAGCACATCAGCTATCGATTTCCCGTTCAAAGTGTAGGCCAGTACCTCAACTTTGAAACGCTTTCCCTCACAGACATCGCAGGGAAGCTTGACTCCCTCAAGGAATGCCAGATTGGTATAGATAACGCCGAGACCCTGACAATTGGGACAGGCACCCTTCGAGTTAAAACTAAACAGACCAGGATCGGCATGGTTGGCTGCCGCAAAGGCCTTACGCACATCATCCATGATGCCTGTATAGGTTGCAGGATTGGAGCGACTAGATACGCCCACGGGCGATTGATCAATCACAATCGCTCCCTGATGCTGACTCAGGAAAACTTCATGGATTAGGGAACTCTTCCCTGATCCTGCCACCCCGGTAACCACCGTCAAAACGCCGGTGGGAATGTTCACACTGACATCCTTCAGGTTATTGGCCCTGGCATGGACAATTGGTAAGCTGCCACGAGGACTGCGGAACGTTTCCTTGAGAGGCATATTATACTGCAAATGATTGGCGGTGAGTGTATCTGCTGTGAGAAGCTTGGCAAAGCTCCCCTCGTAGACCACCTGGCCACCGTGGGTGCCAGCATGCGGACCCATATCGATGATGTGATCCGCTACTTTTATAACATCTGGATCATGTTCCACTACAATCACCGTATTGCCCTTATCGCGCAATTTCTCCAGCAACTCGTTCAAGCGGTGAACGTCACGAGGATGCAGTCCTATACTTGGCTCGTCGAAGACATACATCACGTCTATCAGCGCACCGTTGAGCTGTTTGACCATCTTGACCCGCTGGGATTCTCCACCGGAGAGCGTATCCGTTTCGCGGCTCAGACTCAAGTATTCCAGGCCAATATCCACCAGGTGCTGCAACCGTTCAACCAGAGTTTGGACCATCGGTGCTGCCTCTGGCTCTTTCACCTCTTTGATCACCCCAATCAGATCACCAACCTCCATAGCCGATAGCTCTGCAATGTTGCGTCCAGTGATTTTACAGCTCAGAGCCGCCTGATTTAAGCGGGCACCTTTACAAAGGGAACATGGGCCAAAATGCATGTACGGTTCCACTGTTTTTTGGGTGCGTTCCGACAGCGTTTTCACATCGCGGGTGATGTATTTTTGAGTGAATTTATCCACAACCCCCTCTAAGGTGATGTTGACCGTTTTCCCTCCCATCTGAATTTTTACTTTGTGGGGCTTGCCGTGGAGCAGCAGATTCATTTCTTCATCCGTGAAGTCAGCGAGTTTTTTGTCCATATCAAACAATCCAGATTGAGCATAAATACTCCATCCCCAACTGTTGACGGCATATTCTGGAAACAAGATGGCGCCTGTATTGAGTGACTGAGATAGGTCGAGAAAGACCTCAAGATTGACTCCAATCTTTCTCCCCAGTCCGTTGCACTCCGGGCACATGCCTTGAGGGTCATTGAAAGAAAAGACATTGGAGGTGCCCACATATGGTTTGCCAACCCGCGAAAAGAGCAGTCGCAGCACCGGCCCAATGTCAGTGACCGTTCCCACCGTCGAGTGCGATCCTCCGCCCAGACGTTTTTGATCAACAAGCACCGCCATATTCAGGTTCTCAATGGCATCTGCTTCTGGTTGAGGATAACGCGGCAGAAAGTTACGAATGAACATGCTAAAATTCTCGAACAGCAGCCGTTGCGCCTCGTTGGCAATCGTATCAAACACAACCGATGACTTTCCCGAGCCAGACACTCCGGTAAAAATGGTGATTTTGCGCTTGGGAATACGTAATGAGATGTTTTTAAGATTATTCTCGCGAGCACCACGAATCTCGATAAATTCTTGAGATAGCATGTCTAATTTTACCTCTTCTCATAACATCAAAACATGTCTAGCTGACTTCCTTGTCCTTAGCTGTTTTATCCTCTATTACCCCATATCAAGCGTGTATACTACACAGAGGGGTGCGAAGCCAGAGTACTGCTAGAACAAATGTAACAGAGGGATTAGGCCCGACGTTGTACACTCCATTGCCGGGCCTAAGAGGCTCATTGAGGGTCCTGAAGAAGCCCAGTGATGTTCCCGTCTGCGTCTTTTATCAATGCGATCAGCCTCCCCCCACCGACATCTTGGACCTCTTGTTGCACGTGTGCGCCAGCCTCTAGGAGCAGTTGTAGGCTTTTCTGAATGTCGTTCACGTGCCAGTAGCCGATAGGCCCTGTCATTCCTTTTTTATGGCCATTGGGGTCTAACCCTATTTCTTGCCCTCCAACCCGAAAGCCAACATAATACGCCTCATCCGCGTAAGGCTCTACGCCCAAAAGCTTGCTGTAGAGCGCCTTTGCTTGAGCTAGATCTTTGACAGGGTAGACCAATAAGTTGATACCTTGAGACATGAAAAACTCCTTCTAGTGTCTTTGCTGTAGATATTCGGTAAAGCTGAACTGGGATGCTAGCATCCCAATTTCGATCTTGACGGGCCACCCGCGTGCATTTCACGGGAGCCAATCTCCTTCTCACATCGGTTGAGTTTCGCTCGTCACTCCTATGACGGAACGCAACGAGGGAATGTGACCGATTGACGAACACGAATGCTTAGCGGTGGGCAAAATCACAGGAGACCAGCTTGTAAATCCCAGCATTATTCTGGCTAAGCTACAACAATTATCCTGGTGAAAGCATTTTCTTTAAAGAAAGCGACTCTCTTGCTTCCGTCAGAATAATTAGACAGATTCCACTGGTTTAATGGTGGGATTTACAAGTATACCTGATGGAGAGCAGTTTTTCCAGGAAATTTGTCCCAGTGCTCAAGATTGAGGGCAAGTGCTATTATTGGATTCGATGGTCAGA
>DASYAN010000519.1:0-4835 GCA_036501345.1 Ktedonobacteraceae bacterium | reverse complement strand
TATGGACCAAAAGATTTCATCACCCTCTATTGTGGAACTAGACCAGCCACATCTCTATATTAACCGTGAACTGAGCTGGATTGAATTTAACCGTCGTGTTTTTGAGGAAGCAAAAGATAGTCGCCATCCTCTGTTAGAGCGTGTCAACTTTATCGCGATTTTTGAGACGAATCTCGACGAGTTCATTATGATTCGCTTGGCCGGGCTCAAGGATCAGATCGATGCACATACTATCATGCGTAGCCCAGATGGACGCACCGCTGCCCAGCAGTTAGCAGCAGTACGTCAACGCTTAGCTCCTCTCGTCCAGGAAGTGCGTCAGTACTGGAGAAACGAATTGCTTCCGTTGTTGGCAGAACAGCATATCCATATTCTTGATTATGAACAATTGGACGAAAAACAACGCGGTGCGATGCGTACCTATTTTGAGCAGGAAATTTTTCCCGTACTCACACCGCTGGCAGTTGATCAGGGGCATCCCTTCCCGCTCATCTCAAATCTTAGCCTCAACCTAGCCGTTGTGTTGACCGATTCTTCATTCAGAGAGTTATTTGCACGCCTGAAGGTTCCACCATCTCTCCCACGTCTCCTGCGCGTCCCCACAGTATCAGGAAGACTACAAATAGCATCGGAAGGATTACAAGTGGCAGCCTATGTTTGGATTGAACAGGTGATAGCTGCTAATCTGGATATGCTCTTCCCCGGCTTTGAAATCTGGGAAGCATATGCCTTTCGGGTCCTACGGGATGCAGATATCGAGTTGCAGGTCGATGAAGCTTCCGATCTCCTTGAATCGATTGAGCAAGAAATACAAGATCGGCGTTTCGGCGCAGTCGTCGACTTGGCAGTTAATCCCTCGATGCCTCCCCGCATTCGTAGTCTCCTGCTCAATAATCTGGAACTAACCCCCGATGATCTGACTGTAATCGATGGCCCGCTTGGTATGGGCAATGTGGTGGAACTGTATGATTTAGAACGTCCGGAATTAAAAGATCAGCCTTTTACACCACGTGCCCTACTTCGCAAGGATAGTGATATCTTCGAGGCAATCCAGAAACGTGATATTTTACTCCACCATCCCTATGATAGCTTTGCCAGTGTCGTGAATTTTATTCAGGCAGCTGCCAGAGATCCAGATGTACTTGTCATTAAACAGACACTTTACCGTGTCGGAACAAATGCACCTGTCGTCAATGCCCTGTTAGAGGCTGTAGAAAATGGTAAACAGGTGGCAGTACTTGTAGAATTAAAAGCCCGCTTCGATGAAGAGAATAATATTGGATGGGCTAGGGAATTAGAAAAAGCGGGAGTGCATGTGGTTTTTGGACACCTGATCTATGGATTGGTAGGTTTGAAAACACATGCCAAAATCACTCTGGTAGTGCGTCGAGAGCCGAATGGTCTGCGTCGCTATGTCCACCTGGGGACAGGTAATTATAATGCTGGTACAGCAAGAGTCTACGAAGACCTTGGCTTGCTCACCTGCCAGTATGATATTGGGATGGATGTGACTGCACTTTTTAATTCCTTGACAGGCTATTCACGTCAGAACTCCTATCATCAACTGCTAATTGCACCAGTAGGCTTGCGCGATGGAATAGTTGAGCGTATCGACCGTGAAATCCGCTTACACGAGGAGCATGGCAATGGTCGCCTGATCTTCAAAATGAATGCGCTTACTGATCCCGAGATTATCAATCACCTCTATCAGGCTTCGCAGGCCGGTGTACAGATTGATCTGATTGTTCGTGGTATCTGTAGCTTACGTCCGGGGATACCTGCTGTTAGCGAGAACATTCGGGTGCGGAGCATTATCGGCCGTTTCCTAGAGCATAGTCGCATCTACTACTTTGGCAATAACGGTGATGAAGAAATCTTGCTGGGCAGTGCGGATATGATGCAGCGTAACCTTAATACCCGCGTCGAAGCACTCTTCCCTGTCGAATCGCAAGAGTTACGTACGACAATCTTCGAAAATATGCTACAAACGATCCTGGCCGATACAGCTAATGCCCATATTTTACAGCCCGATGGAACATATATGTGTATTCGTCCTATCGACATCCAAACACCGTTCGATAGCCAGATTTGGTTTCTGACTCACTCACTATTCTATCTACGGGAAGATGACACACCCGACACAACTATCAGCGCGATTCCTCCAAGCGCGTGAGAATGATCACATCCATCAGTCTCGAAGTGAAGAATACTTTTGTTGAATATATACCCATATCCATAAAAAAATGTGAGTACCTACAGATTGTGTTCGTCAATATCAGATTTAGAACACCTGTAGGCCTCACACATGGGATGATGTTGAAAGAAAGGCTCTTGGAACTCGCACTCAAAGAGATGCCCTTTCGCCGCTATAATCCTATATGCAACACAGCATCAGATCAATTATTGCCAGCATAGCAAGCTATGATTCGGAACAACCAGCTATTACCCTCATCATCCCCTTTCATCATCTTGCTTTGCTTTTAATATGCTTTCTACAGCTTCTTTAATCTGATTAAGCCTATTTACATTAGGAGAACCATCCACATTTATTCCACCCAAATCCTTCAGAAGCTTATCTCTTTCCTTCTCGGTATTCCAAGCATGTAATATTTGCGTTCTTATTGGTATTATTGGAACTTTATTCGTATATGACATCATTGTCCTCCACCTTAAGCATACACGCTTACTGGTAACATTATCCTTTGCTAAGCATCAAATTTGTATAGGGTATTTCAAACTCAAATTTGAGCCACAAATTACTCTTTCAGAGAAGGACACTCTACCTCCAGTCTTACGATAGTAATGTACTCCATCCAGTCTTGTCTAGAGCTAAGTTTGCCAACATTGGTCTTTTGGTGTATGGCCACATTCCGCGTGACCTTGCTAGGCTCATGAGAACTGGAAAGTGTACTTCTTCTTCCTACACTGTGAGACTAGATGTCAAGTAGACATCGACCATAATCCGTTGATTGGAAACTAGTTTTCCACTACTCGAAGAATAGCATGAGTTATCTAAATTGTCAAGTTTCAATCACCACCTATTGGAAAGAAATGTTTCGCAAGGAGATGCACAATGTGAGTCTTCCGAATTATCAAGCCTTAATCACCGTCTAATGGAAAGAAAATTTCGGCTAGACGGTATTTGGAAAGCTTTTTTAGCTATTCATCGTCTAATGGAAAGAAAATTTCGGCTAGATGAGTTAAGGCTTGACAATTTGAAAACTTCATGCTATTGTTCTGCTTAGTGAAAAATATCTTTCCACTAAGCAGATAGAAAATATCTTTTCCACTATCCGAACAACAGCATAATGTCAAGCTTTTCGAGTTTGTTGCTACCCTCTGGATATGTAGGTGACTGATCAGCGATATCAGCTTGCCTCATCCCTCCAGATTAGGTCATGTACTGGTAATATTGTGTTTCCCTTGGAAAGGCCTATAAGGTCATGACAGCGATATGATATAATCAACATAAATCTTTTCACATTATGGAAAGAAGGAGCGTATGCAGAAAGTATCCCATAGCAAGTCAGAGAGTGCATCAACGAGTGGAGTACAATCGGTTGAGCGTGCTCTCGATCTCCTAGAATACCTTGCTCAGTCTTCAAGATGGATGCGAATTAGCGAGTTAAGTGCCGACACTGGTCAACCCGTTGGTACTATTCATAGACTCTTGCAGACACTTATAGCCCGCGATTATGTGGTACGCGATAGCAACACACGGCGCTACGCTCTGGGTCCCGCATTTAGTGCACTTGCTGGTAGCAATCTGATCATGCCAAATTGGCAGGAAATTGCAACTCCACTCTTGCGTGAACTTGTCGAGATCAGTGGAGAAACTGCCAACCTCGTAGTGATGGAAGGAGACCGAGCAGTGTATGCGGCTCAAGCTCCATCTATGCGGATCATACGTATGTTCACCGAGTTGGGCAATAAGGTTCCATTGCACTGTACAGGCTGTGGAAAAATCTTATTGGCCTATCAACCAGAAAGGATAGTTAGATCAATCATTGCAAGAACTGGCCTCCCAATGCGTACAGCTACAACGATCACCGACCCTATTCAATTTGGGCAGGAACTAGCAACGATTCGGCAACGTGGTTATGGACTTGATAATGGAGAACAGGAAGAGGGGGTGCGTTGTATTGCAGTACCAGTATTTGGACCTGACGAGAAAGTTGTAGCGGCCATAAGCGTCTCAGGACCTTCAAACCGATTGGATCTCTCACAAGCACCAATATTTGCCCCGCATCTCAAACGTGTCAGTGCCAATATCACTGCAGCTTTAATGGATGAACTGAAAAAGTGAAATATCTCAACTAAGATTGTCGAGATATTTCACTTATATAGACTATATATCGAGCTTTGCGTTCTTCGCATGGCTCTCGATAAAGCGTTTGCGAGGCATAACCTCGCTCCCCATCAGCATACTGAAGATCTTATCGGCCTCGATCGCCTCATCAATATTTACTTGTAGGATGGTACGTTTTCCCGGGTCCATCGTGGTATCCCACAAGGTCTCCGGGTTCATCTCTCCCAAACCTTTATAACGGCCAACTTCTGGCTCTTTACCGTTATGCGCTGCACTATATTCAGCTACCAGAGCGTCACGCTCTTCATCCGTATAGACGTAGTGTACCTGCTTGCCCATTTTGATATGGAAGAGCGGCGGCTGTGCAATATAGAGATGTCCATCGCTGATAAGTGGTTGCATGTGCCGGAAGAAGAAGGTGAGCAGCAATGTACGAATGTGTGCGCCATCAACGTCAGCGTCGCACATAATTACGACACGGCCATAGCGTAGTTTGGACATATTGAAGTGCTCATCAATACCTACA
>DASYAN010000518.1:0-5903 GCA_036501345.1 Ktedonobacteraceae bacterium | reverse complement strand
CTACCCAGGGCTCCACATGCCTCGTTGGGATAACCTGTGAGGACATGCTCAACCATCTCGTTATAGATTGATACGGGGATATGTACAATAAAATTGTTTTCAGCTACCATAATACCTTTGCCTCTAATGTATCTTCGAGATCTTCCAGCTCACACATCCATAGATCTTCACTCAGGTACTTCCAGCCACCATCGGCGAGAATAGTGACAATCTTGCCATGCTCCAGGCTTGCCGCGACACGTAAGGCGGCATGCAGTGCAGCACCACATGATGGACCTGCGAAGATGCCTTCCTGGTCTTTCAACTGGCGAGTACGCCGGATTGCATCCATGCTTGAGACCAGGATCTTTGCATCAAGCACAGAACTATCCAGGATAGGAGGAACGAAACCGTCCGTCAGGCTGCGTAATCCCTGCACACCATCGCCTTGCAACGGTTCAGCAGCGATAACCTTAATAGCCGGATTATATTCTTTTAGCCGATGACCGTTGCCTGTGAGCGTACCACCCGTTCCCAGGCCAGCCACAAACACATCTACGTCCGGCAAGTCTCTGATAATCTCCAGAGCAGTACCCTCATAGTGAGCACGCGGATTGGCTTCATTCCCATACTGGTAAAGCATGACATAACGCTCATTTTGCTGCACCAGCTCTTTGGCAAGCTTGACAGCTCCGTTACTTCCCAACTTCCCATCAGAGAAGATGATTTGTGCGCCATAGAGTTCTAGAATCTTGCGACGTTCATTAGTAACGTTATCAGGCATAACTGCAACAAACTGATAACCTTTAATGCGGGAAATCATTGCCAGAGCGATGCCAGTATTTCCACTAGTTGGTTCCAGCAAAATAGAGCCAGGAATGAGCTTGCCACTTGCCTCAGCCTCTTCAATCATCTTCTTGGCAACACGATCTTTCACGCTACCAGAGGGATTTGCCCCTTCTAGCTTGGCATAAATCTCTACGCTTGGACAAGGACTAAAGCTCTTTAATTGTACCAAAGGAGTGTTTCCAATGGTTTCCAGTATGCTGCCGTAGCGCATACAATTCTCCTAATGCAAAGCAAATACTTAAAGGTACTCAGTTGACCTTTTCAATTGTTTGATATATAGTTGTATCCTCATGCAGAGGTGCGATTGCAGCTTTGAGTCTATCCTTTTTTCACGATCCGCTTGAGGATACTGCAATTAAAAGCCACCCGCCATTGCTGGCAAAAGAGTGACCGTATCACTAGAACCAACAGCCGTATCAAGTCCCTGCAAATAACGTACATCCTGGTCATTCACATATACATTTACAAAACGACTCAGTTCTTGCTCCGGCTGAATCTGCTCTTTCAGCGTGGGATAACGTTGGTACAGGTTGGATAAGACTTCACCAAGCGTGCCACCCTCGGCAGTTACCAGTTTTGAACCACCTGCAGAAGAGCGCAATACAGGTGCTAAACGAACAGTTGCCATATCTATTATGTCCTCCATATAATACGTATTGGATCACAGTTGACGCAGTCTATCAGGTCACAGCAGATGCGATAAATCGAGCCATAGTTGACGCAGTCTATCGGGCCACAGTTGACGCGACAAATCGAGCCACAGCGGACGCGATAAATCGGGTCTCTACACTCGGGCAATAAATTGCCAAGTATTGTTGCATCTAAAGCGGATTAAATGTATATTGTGATTATTCATCACGATGAGCTTAACTGCAATTTATTGCGAGCGAAGGTAGAGATCCGATTTATCGTGTCCGCTCAGGTACAGCACAAACTTCTCCATACGTTGGCAGATCCGTGGGGTGGGCATTTTCACCACATGCTGGACACTTAGGATCACGGAAAAGGCGCAGTTCATTGAATTCACCAGCCAGCGCATCATAGGTCAAGAGACGGCCAACCACCGGATCACCAATTCCCAGCAACAATTTCAATGCTTCAGTTGCTTGTAATATCCCAATAATGCCAGGAAGCACACCAAGCACACCTGCCTCTGCACAACTGGGCGCCAGAGCTGGAGGAGGAGGCTCAGGGTAGAGACAACGATAGCACGGTCCGTCGTACGGCTTGAAGATAGTCACCTGACCCTCGAAACGGAAAACGCTGCCATGTACGACTGGTTTGTTAGCCAGTAGTGCGGCGTCATTCAACAAATAGCGGGTAGGGAAATTATCAGTGCCATCAATGATCACATCGTACTCAGCAACAAGTTGCCGGACATTGGTCTCATTAAGGCGATCAATATAGGTGATAACATTAACATCTGGATTGAGAGCATTAATTGTTTCACGCGCTGACTCGGCCTTATACTTTCCGATGCGGTCAGTATTATGCAAAATCTGACGTTGTAGATTGCTATCATCAACAATATCAGCATCAATAATACCGATTGTGCCTACGCCAGCAGCCGCAAGATACAATGCTGCAGGCGATCCCAAACCACCAGCACCGATAAATAGTACTCGGGAATCCAGTAATTTCCATTGCCCTTCTTCGCCGACCTCGGGAATGAGCACGTGACGACTATAGCGCTTGGCTTGAGCTTCAGTCAACGTACGAGGAGCTACGAACTTATAGCCAGCACCCTTCCACTGACCAAAACCACCAGCCATAGAGATAACATCCCGATAGCCCATCTGTTGAAGGGTCGTTCCCGCCATCAGTGAGCGTACACCACCAGCACAGTACAAAACAACCTTTTTCGACTTGTCGGGGATGACCTCTTCAATACGCGATTCAAGGTGCCCGCGAGGGACATGGACGGCCCCAGGAACATACCCTTCGTTCCATTCAACTTTTTCTCGCACATCGACAAGCACAAATTCCTCATCTGATACCTGTCGATGAGCAAGGGCTTCATTGACTTGCGCTGAAGACCACTCTGCTATCTCTTGGCGTGCTCGCTTGATGATCTCACGAAAAGCCTCACCCATATTTTCTTTACCTCGATGTTGACTAAGTGGATCAAGTTAGTTATAAAACCCACTAACAGAAGAGTACCATGTCTTTTCTTTTATTGTCAAGAAAAGCAGAACTTTACAAGGACATTTCTATCCCTTTTTTAGGAACAGAGCCCAAATAGGAAATATTCCCTTTTAGCTCCAGTGACACTCCGTCTGAAGCACTTCGAGGTCTCTTGACTTCACTCGTGGAGACCAGTGTCGAAGATCTCGAAGGCATCATCCTGCGGTTCGTAATTGAGGAGTTTTTTCGTCTCCATAAGATCTAAGCGCTTGAAACGATTATTCGAGACTCCATGAACCAAGGCAAATTGAATATTAGGTGTTTCAATACATTGCACGAGTAGATGGCTGAGATCTCTTCGACTGATGTATACGTTCAATCGCTCTTTTGGTAGGTGATTATTATCAAATGCACCAATGCGGATAGCAATACTTGAAAGCCCTTCTGTATAGGCAAAATAGGATGCCATCGCCTCGCCAAAGCACTTGCTAACACCATACATATCCGCTGGACGCACGAGCATACTTGGATGGATTTGGGTGTCTTGCGGATAGGCCTCGACTGCATGAATACTACTAGCAAAGATGACTCGCTGACAACCTTGATCCTTTGCAGCGCGAAAGATGTTATATGCACCTTTAATATTATTATCAAGTAGAGAACCGTAGAAGGTGGCCTTTTCTGAGGGATTAGCCGCCAAATGGATAACAGTATCAATGTCCTGACAAGCCCTCTGGCACGCTTCTAGATCGGCAACATCAAGTTCAAAGACCTCTTGTCCCTGGTCTCTGGCATCGGCCAGCTTCTCTGTAGCACGATCTGCCAGACGAAGCCAGTACCGCTCTCCTGTATATTCACGAAATGCTGATGCAACACGACCTGCTGCACCTGTTAATAAAACCCTTCGAGACACAAAAGTTCCCTCCTTCTGTCCTGATAAAAGAAATGTTTACGAGGCCAAAGAGATCAGTAAGCCGCTCGCCTCGATTTCATTGATTGCCTTACGTGCGGCATTAGGAGTAGCCACGCGATACCCCACACTATGCATTTCTTTGAGTACAGGCTCTAAATATGGCCTTAGTTCCTCGTGATGTTGACAGTGATCCCTTAACACGTAAGAGGTTGTTTCGACCAGCCAAGCTGACGTATCCTCTGTCATAAGCAAACGCAGCACTGGCTCAACGCTCATTTTGCCAAAGCCTGGCAGCTCTTTAGCTGCTACCCAGGCAACAGCATGATCCTGGTCAGCGAGAGCACGTACCAGAACAGATAATGCTCGATCATCACAGATTTGCCCAAGAGCACGTATACAATGCCAGCGAATCCAGGCTGAGTTATTATTACTCTCAGCAATCAAAGCAGGCACTGCAGCTGATCCGAGCTCCATCAGTGCAAGAAAAATCTGACTTCCCATCTGCTCATCAGCCGAGCGTAAAGCATGCAGCAAGGCAGGTACCACCGAAGGATCTCCGACACGTCCCAGTGCTTTTACTGCCTCCAGGCGAACGCTATGTACCGGATCATTTAAGCTCTCCAGGAGAACAGGAATTACCGTACGGTTGCCCATAATACCCAGGATATGTATAGCAGCTTCACGCATGGCGGGACGGTTATCGTGTATAGCAGCTAACAATACACGCATAGCACGCGCAGGATCCATACCGGAAGCGGGCAGAAAAAGAGTTATCAGACGTGTTTTGGCATGCGCAGTACGCACAGACAAAGGAGGAACAAACGGTTTACCAGCCCAAGTGCCCAGAGCGAGGAACTCCAGAAGGTTTTGCGCCAGACGATCATCATCTAACGAAGTGACCGCAGCAATAGCACGCGGATCACCCTCCATAATCCAGTGCATTAAACGCCATGCAGCACCCCGACGGCCTTCAGCTGCCTGCTGAGCAAGCAATTGCGGAGGCGTTCCACCAATAGGAGGCTGGACATTAATAGAAGCTTGAGGGTTGGGAGACATATTGCTCGTTCCATCTTTATCAGCAGAGCCATCAAAGTGAGCCATCACGCATTCTCCTGCAAAAACTTTCTATTAAAGCTACAAAACGCTTCTTTTCTATCACCAAGCGCGTATAAGCGTTCTCTAGTCCAGACAATCTACAAAGAAAACTTCTTCTGGGAGTTATGCAACAAACATCGATAAGTATACCACAGAAAAGTGACAGGAAAGCTTCGGTTGGCAACTATTAAAAAGCCCTCTCTGCTAAGCATAGTCATACCGATAAGAAAAAGAAGAGCTATCTCTTTATCGTCTCCACTGAGTAAGGATTTTTCTGTATGAGCCAATTCAGAAGAGGCATACTTTTTCCTTGTCTATCCACTCATGCTGCTTTTATCAAGATTAGCTGGAAGAGCAGAAGTCGTTGCGTAATCCTGAGAATAGTTCTGACTATCTTCACACTATTTGCAAGTTGGCATGTTATCACTATGTCCAGCCATGGGCCCTTGATGATTTTTGCCCAGCAGGATCAGGCGTTTGCTGTCGCCAACAGATCGTTGATAGCGACCCATGAGCAGATCGCGGCCAAGAATGCGGAGCTCTCTACTCAAGATTTGCAGATGGCTGCTGGTCCTGAGCAGGTCAGTTGGTTGGACATTAATTTGGCCAGTCACGATATTCACCTTGGTGTCGTCGAAGCTAACAACCATTTGTCAGCTTCTGGTGAAGTACTAAGCACGATGGCGAATCGTACGGGGGCAATAGCAGGTATCAATGGCGACTTCTTTGATGGAACACATAATCCCATTGGGTTGGTAGAGATTAATGGTCAGATTGTGCAAAGCCCCGGCTATTATGCCGCGCTGGGAGTGACTACATCAGGGCATATCACGATGGGTCGAGAAACGTTCTCCGGCTGTGTTACCCATGGAGATGCCAGCCATGTGCTAAACTCGATTAATCATCATGCAGATACCCACAATGGCCAACTGGTGTTATTCAC
>DASYAN010000517.1:0-6198 GCA_036501345.1 Ktedonobacteraceae bacterium | reverse complement strand
AGGTCAGGAAGTCGAACAGATAATGAGCTAGTTGTGGTATACTTTACACGGCTTGTGCTACTAATTCATGGGGCTTCCTTATTTAGCACCTTATTTTGGAAGGATTGGCCTAAATCCGTAGAGGAGTGTTTAGCCATGGCTGCGTCGATCCTTGTTATCAACGATGATCAGTCAATTCTGGAATTATTTCATCTTATTCTTGAAAGCGAAGGATATGAAGTAAGTTCTTCATTAGTTGTCTATGAAGATGTGAAGGATGTGGAACAGTTAAATCCTGCTCTTATAATCCTGGACGTCAGAATAGGATACCATGCCGAAGGATTGCTCCTACTACAGAAGCTCAAAATGTATCCTCCCACAAAGAATATTCCTGTCATTCTCTGTACTGCGGCTCTCAGTGAAATGCGTGAGCAGGAAGAGACCCTCCGACAGAAGAAGATCCCTGTCCTGTACAAACCCTTTGATATGGACGAATTGCTTAAATTAGTACATCAAATCCTGCCAGCGCCTTCTTTAGACCAGTTAGAACCGCTCTAGGCTTTTATTGCACATCCTGCTCATTAGAAATGTCCAAAGCCGATGCCATGCAGAATCATCTCAAGAGCGGTTGCCGCAATGACTGGTAAGAAGATCAAACGCAGTGTTTTATTGCTCAGATGTACGAGTAAACGTGCCCCTATCAGTGCGCCGATCAGGACCCCAAGAGCGACAGGTGCAGCAATCAGTGGGGGAATATCACCGCGCGAGAAGTAGATACCTGCGCTAGCTGCTGCCGTAACCCCAATCATCAGATTGCTTGTAGTCGTTGAAACCTTTAATGGCAGTCGCATCAATGTATCGAGTGCCAGAACTTTAAATGCGCCACTTCCGATGCCGAGCAATCCCGAGATCAGTCCAGCAATATACATCATTCCCAGTCCGAACGGTGTGCGTGTGACTTGGTACGGTACATCTTTTCCCAGGTGATGATCTGGATAAGAGCTTGAAAGATGGAGCCATTTAGCCCACCGATCATTCTTTACTCCCTTGGGCAACTCTTCTCCCATTTTGAACAGCAGTGGAGCAGCCGAAATGAAGAGCACGATGCCGAAAATTACCGAAAGTAGACTGGGAGCTAGCAAGCTAGTCAGGAATGCACCACTAATGGCTCCAATGGTGGTCCCTAGCTCCAGAAACATACCAACACGTACATTGGTCAGGTGGTCACGCACATAGGCCGCTGCAGCACCACTTGATGTAGCGATGACAGAGATAATACTAGCTCCAATGGCAAGCGAGATGGGCAGTCCAAAAGCTAAAGTTAAGAGAGGAACGATCAATACGCCACCTCCGAGCCCGACAAGTGAGCCTAGGGTTCCTGCCACTATTGATCCTATGAAAATAAGTAGGAACATACTCATCGAAAAATGAGGTAACATCAAGTCGTTGAAATGTGCGCTCGTCGTATTGTTCTGGCTAAAAATTAGGCTAAGCAGGAGGATGGCGAGCACGATGAGCGTAATGATCACATATTTTCGATCCCGCTCGAAGGCAAAAGCGACCATCGAGGCCGCTACTCGTATAACCGGAGTAGCAATCAGTAGTAAAAGCCCCAGCATGATCACGGCTTGTGGCTGCCATGCAAGCAATCCCGCTCCAATCTGGCTCAACGTTTGTGGAAAAAGAAAAGCTCTTTGGAGAGAAAATCCTCCTGGACTTACTACCGCAAGGAATAATCCAAGCACAATAACTGCTGTGCTAAGGAGAACCCCGCCTTGCAGAATCCAGCCGATAAAGTCGGTCATCGTTGGTGGCTTGTGGTTATTTGGCTGTGGGATGGCATGTTCTACTAATGATGGATGGAGAAGTAGGGTATTTCTAGTTTTGTGTTGTGCTAACATAATAGATCTTTACCTTCCCTGTAAGTATGAACGCACTATTCTATCTATGAGCAGATGACAGGTCCTCAGTATTCCTTAAAGCTAGGCTCTAAAGGGCAGCAAGTGATATAGCCGAATAGAGGCTGACCCTATACCTCATCTTTTGGGGTGTTTTTGTAAACTATGGCGACGAGCTAAGGCGGACTGGAGAGGTAACATACAATTTATGCTTTTACGTTCCTCGCTACAGAAAGCTCTAAAAGCGCATCGTTAAATAATGAAGTTGCTACTGCATGTAGCCTTAGTTAGGAGGTTAGAAGTGAAGAAAGAAGCTCCTATGTATGATACAAACAAGACGAGACTGTTTGATGCATCAACCTCACTTATCACTAAGACTACCAATAGTATAAACTATTTTTTTGCATTAGTCCAATTCATATATTAAATACTTATCATAAGCTATAGGAATGGATAGAACTGTTCAGGTACTCGTCTCATGTCGAATGTGTATCTGGGAATGTTAGTGTGATAACCATGCCATCTTTGGCGGCACGGGTGTTTGCAAAGACGCGACGTGCCATTTTTTCTGCCTGTGAGGTATTGTTGATCTTTGGGCTAAAGTGGGTCAGCACCAGCGCATGGGCTCCGGCATCGTGAGCGATGCTGGCGGATTCCTCGGCAGTCATGTGTGCGTTGGAGCGTGCCAGGGGTAAGTCAGCGACGTCGTCGTACATGCTCTCGCAGATCAGCAGATCTACATCGTGGGCGAGCGTGCTTAAAGCTTGTGTTGGCCTGGTATCGGTGATGAATGCAAATGAGATGCCGCGTCGGGGATCTCCCAATACCTGTTCAGGCGTGATCGTCTGACCATTATATTCGAGCGTTTCGCCATGTTGTAAGCGGGACCAGAGTTGTACTGGCAGACCTAGTGCCCTGGCTTTATCGGCTTGGAAGACAGGGCGGCGTGATAGCCCTGCTCGGTAGGCTAGGCAGGGTGTGCCGTGAACTGCAGGCGTGCAGGTAGCATGGAGTTCTCCTGGGAGATGGATGGATTCGCCACCCCGTAGCTCATGAATATGGATGGGAAATGGTAACTCGGCTGCAATGCGTCGTAATCCTTCTACGACATAGGCTGTTCCCACTGGTCCGTAAATATCGAGAGGCTCGGTTCGTCCAGCATGTGCAACCATAAAGAGTACTCCCGGTAGACCTGCTACGTGGTCTGCATGCATATGGCTAAAACAGATGGCACCTAATTGACGAAAACCCCAGCCGAGAGACTTCCACGGAATTTGTGTGCCTTCTCCGCAATCAAATAGCGTCAGATTTGCCCCGTTGCGTACAAGTGCGCAAGAAAGCCAGCGTCCTGGCAGGGGCATCATGCCACAGGTCCCTAGCAAACAAATATCAATCATGGCCTGTCCTTGAGTATGCTACAATACTGGCGCTATTGTAGCACACTTTTGGCAGGCGATTGTACATTTGTAAACTACGGTAAGAAAGAGGGTCTGTCTCACTTTGCGTGAAGCGCTGGAAGGTGATAGAATAGAAAGACTTCTCCATTGTCTTTTCTTCTCTGTTACGAAAGTAGATCTATGTTGTCCCTAACCGCTTTTTTGTTTCCTTCGTGTCCTGACTTGCTGCTTGAGGAGATCACATGTGAAGGCAGGGCAATCGCATCTAATTTTTGGAGCGGCTTATGAAGTGCATTTACAAGCAGAGCTTTGGAAAGCTCCTTCATTGCGAAATGGCTTCTCACCTTCGTCTGTGAATTTAGATGCGATTGCGCTGACTGGGTGGTGACCCTTGTTGTCATTGTCGCACAAAGTTTCCGCCTGTCCTCATCAGCGAGGGCGATAGTGATGATCAGATTCGCGTTTATTTACGTTCAAATCTCTATTATTCCCTTTTCTGTTAAATCGTTTTCTACTCTCGGCCAAAGTGTGTCAAAGGTAAGCTGTTCTTTGTCCTTTCGGAATGGCCATGCAGCTTTCGCTATTGATCTTGTGATCATATCTGCCCAGCTAGAACCTTTTTGGACAACACTATGATTGGCAAATCCAATGCCCTCATAAATTTGCTCCGCCCCTGCTTGGACACCTGGCCGAGTAAACTGTGCATATGGACGAAGACATTCTGCCACTATATCTTTAATAAAGTCTATGCTTGGCCTTAATTTTTCTTGCATATGTTGCTCTAGTTGGCCTACCTTCCCCACCCAATTTGGTATTCGCTCAAGCCTGTCAAGAGTTCTTTGAGCTTTCTTTTGTAGCTCCGGTAATGCTTCTTTAACCTCTTCTCTAACCTGATCTGGTTCTTTTTTCATTTGTTTGACTAATCTGGTTAACAGTTCACGGTCTCTTTTCCATACCAAAAGGTGTCCTTTTATATCCTGTCTTGTTGTCGTCTTCTTGTTAAAAGCGCTAACTTCCGAATAGCTTCGTTTGGCTATTCGAAATCTTTTTATGACTCATCTGGATATACTGCTCGATTCAACATTTCAGATCCCAATATTTTTGAAATCTTTAGTGGCCCAGGTGAGCCTTCTCGTTCAGTTTTATCTAAAAATTCATTAGTTGCATTTATAGCACCATTAACAGCATCAATTTCTTTCTTAATTTTTTTCTTATCTACCATAACACCGTAAAGTCCTTTATGGAAAGCAGAAACTTTTGGCTTATTGTCCTTGCTATGTGTACTCTCTGCATCGCTAGAATTGCAATCAAAAGATCGTCCTGGCATACTAACCTTCTTTCATATGTTTTAAAGTATTTATTATATACAAAAACATCTATCCTAAATCACTCAATATGAGTAACTAGTATCAATGAGAGTATCTCTTAACTCAAAAGTCCCTCTCATGAACAGCCTTCTCCGCTAAAGATAACTGATGAAAGAGTTTTTTTCCAGGGACAAAGCGGCCATCTGGTGCAAAAAAGCGGACATCCTGAAAGGGCAAAAGCGGACATCCTGAAAGGGCAAAAGCGGACAGTTTCTGGAACAAAAGAGGACAGGTGAACAAGAGAACCTCTGCCATTTTCCAGCTATGCATACTCTCTACCTTACTCTGCCAAATTCAAGCAGGAGATGCTCTTCACTGAAGGGCTTTTGGGGATTACGAAACGCCCTCAAGAATACTAGCTAGAAATGTTCTTTTCACTTGGCCCAAGCTTTTGTGCAGATTCAAAGGATATCGCCTTGACAGTTGGCTCCAGCAGGCTAAGGAGAGTGGCTTGCCTGAGCTACTCTCCTTTGTGGAGGGCATCCAACGTGATAAAGCTGCTGTTCAAGCTGGATTAACTTTGCTCTATAGCAATGGGCTTCTGGGGGACACATCGCTTGTCTCAAACTGATCAAACGCAGCATGTATGGCCGAGCTCAGTTTGATCTCTTTGCGCCTCTTGATTCACGGAACTTGTGGGAGAGCCAACTGTGGTGTCAATTGGCTTATGGTGGTGTATTCGTGTGCTACAAAGTGGCTCTAGAAGCCTGTTTATGGGGACAATACTTCTAAACTGGCGCTATTATAGCACGCTTTTGGTAGGCGATTGTACCGGTATGGGCTTACCGCCATCCGCAGTCAAGAGGAAGTAAGAATAGCTTAGGGCAGTGGATTTGTCCAGCAAGTCGAGGGGACAACTTAGGAGACATCTTTGTGGGGAAATGAAGACCTCTGAGAAGAGCATTGCGAAGAGAGAGATTTTTCAAGAGATAAGCAAGTCTCGACTGTTTAACCAGTCTTGTTGAGCGTTGCCGATCATGAGAGCTGCTGAGCTGGAAGTCCTGGCTAGACTAAGGTATGTATATAAGGAGGACAAAGGTGTGGTAAGATAAGGTGTATGAAAGGAACCATATAACATTGCTCGTTGTTGATCGCTACCATCCCCGCCTTCGTCGTGAGTTGCAGTCTGCAGTCGATGCTGGCCATATCCAGAAATGTGATGAGCTGGCCCTGCTGGAGCCGGAGCAATTGCGCCCGTTAGCGCTATTGAGCTTGGCTTTGCTGGTCATAGGAATCATTTTTTTTATTGCTCTTGACCTTGTCTCCTATTTCTGGCAGGCGCATGTGTCCTTTAAAGGAGTCACATGGGAAGGTGTAGTTGTGTGGCTTGGCATCAATATCATTGGGTATTTTGTGATCTTGCTTATTCATGAAGCAATTCATGGCCTGACAATCCTTTTCTGGGGAGGCAGACCGCATTTTGGGGCAAAGTTGCCTCTGGCACTCTTCTGTGGGGCTAGGCAGCAGATGTTCCGACGCAACCAGTATATTGTCGTTGCACTGGCTCCTCTTGTTGTGATCTCTGTAGCTGGGATTATCTTGACGTTGCTAGCACCT
>DASYAN010000516.1:0-31435 GCA_036501345.1 Ktedonobacteraceae bacterium | reverse complement strand
CGTAGGTCAAGGCTAAGGCTGCGGATTGCACGTAGCGTCTGATGGGCCAGTTGACGCGTTTCTGCGATACGATCTTGTGCTTGCTGCGAAGTAATCGACTCTTCCAGGACTGCCAGACTGATAAGCAAGGAGGTCAATACCTGAGATGTTTCGTCATGCAGTTCGCGTGCGATGCGTTTACGCTCTTCTTCCTGGGCATTGATGATCAGTGTTGCGCGTTGCCGATTGGCCTCATCGATGGCCTCAAGCATCATATTAAAGGTGCTGGCGAGTTGATCGGCCTGAGGGTCTGCCCCAGTCAGAGGGGCACGCAGAGAGCGTTCTCCTACCTGAACACGATTCATGATCTTACCCAGGTCCATGAGTGGCCGAAAGGCAAATTGCAAGAGGACGAAGTTCAGTGCCACACTGACCAACCAACCGACCGTGACAAAGGCAACGAGAATGATAGTAGGTGCATACGAACCCGAGCGCAGTTGTGTGGCTAGCCATGTGCCTACTGTAGCTCCAACGAAAATAATAGCACTGTTGGCAACCAGTACTCTATAGAAGATAGGAACACTAAGTAGGCGCTTGAGTGGTCCATAATTTTGCATAGTTTCCTGGTAGTTTGGCTCTGGGTTGACCATTTGGCGTTCTCTCAACTTCTTTGACTCTTATGGTAATTGTATCCAGTATTTAGGAGAGCGTCAAATAGCCCATGTGATGCGATCATAGGGAAGGAAATTTGTCTGGATACCTTGTACTTGAAGTGCCGGGATTTTGCAAGGGATCAATGCAGAATCAGGTATAGACTAGAAAAAAATCAGGTAAGTACCTGATGCTTCCCCTTAAACGCTACGCTATCTTAAGTTCAAGTAGCTAAAGCAGATTGTCAGGGATTCTATGCCCTTGCGGAGATGAGCTTGGGAGGGGGGATATCTGTCCGTCTGATGCAGGCTTAAAGCTGGTTAGATTCATGGACTAGTGACTCGTTGGTATTCTCTTTCTAAGAGGGTACCAGTAATGCCGTGTCTATGCTATAATCGGCAGTCAGTGCACACATTGGCAAGAAGAACTTTTGTGATCGGAAACCCGATCCCAATAATATCTCAATAAAGCTATAATCCTTTTGAGGAGGCACAGTGAGTTCTACTAATAAAAGCCTGCTCGACGTGGCAACGCAGAAGCTCGTCGAGAGCCAACTCTGGCGTTCAATTTTTCGCCACGGCTATCCCGATACTCCCCTGAACCAGTCTCTGGTCATGATGGGAAACGTATTTCTGCACCTGCATCCTGTCAAAGTAAGTCGTCAGGCTATGAAGATTACCTATACTTGGTGTATGGGAGGCATCTCTTTCTTTCTTTTCTTACTGCTGACGGTCACCGGTGTCTTTTTGATGTTCTATTATGTTCCCGACACGAATACTGCTTATCAGAATATTAATCAGTTAAGTAGCGCTGTTTCGTTCGGGCATCTGGTACGCAATATGCACCGTTGGGCGGCTCACCTGATGGTAGTTTCCGTGACGCTGCATATGATTCGTGTCTTTTATCATGGAGCCTATAAGCCACCGAGAGAGTTCAACTGGGTGGTTGGCGTGTTGCTCTTCTTTGTAACTCTGTTTTTGAGCTTCACTGGCTACCTGCTTCCATGGGACCAAATCGCTATTTGGGCTATCACCGTCGGTACCAATCTGGCTCCTTATGCTCCGTTGCTCGGCGATCCTGTCTACAAGGTGCTGGTGGGTGGTGGCGCAGTTGCCCAGGCAACCTTGATCCGTTTCTATGTCGGCCATGTAATCTTGCTTCCACTAGCCGGCGCTATTCTGATGGCTGTACACTTCTGGCGTATTCGTAAGGACGGCGGCGCAGCTGGTCCTCCTCCACCTTCAAGGCGTGAGTTGGAAGCACAGGCTGAGCGGAGCACTGCTGGCGCAGTGCGTTAATTGTAACGCTTGTTTGTTCCATTGCATGCTGTTTTACAGCACAATGTAAAAGGATAGCTATTATGGCGATTGAACAAAAAGAAGAAAAGGTACAAACACAGGCGGCGGCAACGCAGCGACGATATCGTACATTGGCAGTGGTGAAGCAAGAAGCCATCACCCGTGTTGAAAAGCCTCTCGAGGACTCAGTCTTCGTATGGCCTCATCTGCTTGTGCGTGAGTTCTTCGCAGCAACGGCTGTAACGGTGATGGTGACTTTGCTCTCGTTGGCAATCAATGCTCCCTTGCAGGACCCGGCAACGCCAAGCACTACACCAAACCCTGCCAAAGCTCCCTGGTACTTCCTGGGTTTGCAGGAACTGCTCCACTACTTTAAGCCAACAACTGCTGGTGTTCTTGTACCAGGATTGACTCTAGCAGCTCTTGCTATTCTTCCCTATGTGGATCGTAATCCCAGTCGTGCCTATGCTGATCGCAAGGTGGCTATTGTAACGTTTACGATGTTCCTCGTATTCTGGGCAGTAGTAACTCTCGCGGGAAGCTTCTTCCGTGGCCCTGGTTGGGTGTGGATATGGCCCTGGCAGCACGTTTACTTTGATCTGTAGGCAAGAAGGAAACTGAGAGGTTAACAATGAGTATAGATACTGATAGACCTGCTATAACCGCTCAACAGTACGAGATCCTTCATGGAGGTGGTGCGGAAGCTGCTGAGATTGCTAAGCAGCGTCTCTCGCGTCGTCGCTTCCTCCGACGATCGATGCTGGCTATCTGGGGTGTGTCTACCGTTGCCGCTGTTGGTGGTGCCTTAGATATGCTCTATCCCATGTTGAGTGGCGATTTTGGTTCTGCACAAATTGTCGGGATAAAGAGCGATTTTAAGGCTGTTACACCAGATAAATTTCAGTCAGATCAGCTTGGTGTTTATCATCGTCCTGTTGCCAGAACGTATGTGATACATGCGGCTGCCGAAACACAATTTTTGTTGCATGGGACTGATCTCTCCGAGCAACTGCAATCAGAGTTTGTAACTAAGGATAGTGACGGTTCATACTGGCTTGCTCTGTACCAAAAATGTGTACATCTTGGCTGCACGGTGCCTTTTAAGGATAGCTGTGCGAGCTTCAAGTGCCCTTGCCATGGTTCGCACTACAATGTGAATGGTGAATACTTGGATGGCCCTGCTCCTAGGAGTCTGGATCGCTTTCAAATCTCATTCCAGGGAGATAACGTTGTGGTGAATACCGGAGTTCTCAATCAGACAGTTGCACGTCCTGATGAGACAACGCGCTTGATTGCACCTCCAAGTGTACAGTGTACTGCATAAAAGGTTATGTGATATGATAAATTTTGTACAAGGTGCTATCGGTATTATCGTATTGCTGGTGGTTGTGGGTGGCTTATTGTTCATCTATTATTCGCGTACGAATGCGGTTGAGAAGACAGGGTATGGTTCCTTGATTATGCTGGCTCTGATTTCTCTAATGATTCCGGTTTTCTGGATCACGGAGAATGGCAATCAAGCATCTGCTAAGAGTAATCAGTTCGAGTCTTCGATTCAGCGTGGTATGGTGATCTATGCCGAGAATTGTACTGATCAATGCTATGGTATTGATAGCCAAGGGCATCTCCTCATGGTCACCTACAATGGCTATACCATCCAAGCCTTGGATAAGCTGCTTGACCCTGATCTCAATCGGATTATCAGTGCTGGTATTTATAATCCACAAGCACAGCATCAGCCTGCTAACCTTGGCAATGTGCCTCGTAGTGATCAGTATAATGGAGGTCTGCTCAGCAATGATGTGAGTGATTTGCAGAATTTCATTCGTTCTGCCGATCCAAGTTTTTTACAGAAAAATGGGTATCCGCACCATAATGCCTTTAATGATCTTCCTGCCTATCTGCAGGCCCAGAGCCCTGCACAATATGATGCTGCGGTGACGTTTGCCAAAAACGGGCAGTTTGGTACGCTTGATACATCGCAGGCCAATCAAAAGCATATTACACTTGACATTGTTACTCCAGGCAGTAATAGTGTCTCCTGTGCAAGCCAGATGGGCTGTTTTACGCCGATCAATATTCAAGTGAAGGTGGGTACCACAATCACCTGGGTGAATAACTCGAATATGGCACATACGGTGACTGCTGTTACTGGGCAGGATCTGAGTAAGCCAACTCCAGCTCCGCAGATCTTCGATTCGGCCTCTGATAGCAAGTTTCAGGACGGTCTTATTCCCCCTGGACAATCGTTCTCCTATAAGGTGACAGAGGCAGCTTACAATCTGGACCCAACGAATCACAGAGTCATCTACTTCTGTCGCATTCACCCAGATATGCTTGCGCAACTGGTCATAGTGAAATAAGGGGAAGGGGCAAATCATGCAACACGTACAACAACGTGAGTTGCCGGAACGAATATCATGGGCGCGTGCGCTGATTTTCGCCGCTGGCTTTTTTTTGATCGCGGCCATCTTGCTTGGGCAACTTCCTTCGGTTGTTTATGCTGAAGTCACAGAGGCAACGCTTCAGCAATTTGAGCTGCTTTGTCTTACGCTGGGTTTTGTCGGTCTGGGCGGCTTTGCGATTGTGCAAGTGATTGTCTTGCTTTTTGATCCTAAACCGTTGATTCCACCAGCAACTTTGACGGTACTGGGTGCGATACTGGCAGTAGCCGGTTTTGCCTTGTCTATCTGGGCAACGACGACCGGGTGTATTCCCAACAAGGACCTCACACTGGTTACCTGCAATCAGTATTTCCCCTCTATTACCACCCACTGGAATAGTATGCTGGGAGGAAATGTCCTGTGGTTTCAGCCGCAAGCTGTTGATTTTGTGATGATTGGTCTGACCGTTCTTGGTGTCGGGTTGGCTATGATCTTCTACAGCGTGCTTGCTCTACGCGAAATGCGTAATCCGGATCGCCGCGACCTTGGTACAACACCTGCTATTCGCTGGATGATTATTGGCTCTATTCTGCTATTGATCCTGTTCTTGTTTGCTTATAATAAGACCAGTGATCTCACTCTTGGTCAGAATTTGATCCCTGGTCGTCCATTTATGGGCTATAAACTCGTCCAATTGCTAATCAGTGTAATCCTAGGGGCGGCCGTATTCATGGCTCTGGGTGCTTTTGCGCTGCGTTTGCATTATCTCATGCGGCCGGTGCGTAAACGTACAATGTCTATTCTCTATATCGTTGGTGCTCTCGGCTTAGCCCAGACTGGAGCCATTTTTCTTGTGTTGTGGGCAGTTGTCTATCCTTTGCTAGCTTTGATCCACCCGTGGACATTTATTGGCCTGGGCAGTTATCTAACCAACTGTTCAAGGTCCTCAAACGTACCAGGGAGTTGCTCATTTACGCAAGATGCGGCATCCATTATTGATACCATTATTACAAGCGCTTTCTTTGGCTTGATGATGGCAGCTGTCTGGGCTTGGAAGTCTCATCGTAATCTGGTGATTATTAGCAGTGTGGTTACGACGGCTGTCATTGGGGCAACGGCTTTGCTGGTACATACTGCCCCAAGTCAACTGCCGACGGCTCTGATGCTATGTGTGGGCATCCTGATACTGGCTGCGCTCTGGACAGCCGTTTCTCGTGGCGAATTTGCCGTTGTGGGAGAGAACAATCTTGGCTGTCTAGGCCAATGGTTAGTTGTTGGTACCTGTCTGTTAGTTTACCTGGCGGCATTTGCCTTCTTCTCAATGCCTTTGTTCAGTGCAGACGAGACTCCGCCGAATATTCCATTCACTCCCGGGGCAACTTCTGATGCCTTTGTGATGTTGGTTCTTCTAGGGTTACTGGCTGGTGTCCAGTTCTTCTTTCTGGTACGCAACCGCTATAAGGTGTGATTGTGTTGCACTGAGAGGGAAATGCATTGTTGGAAAGGGGATACGACTCAATTTTGACAGACGGTTCGTATCCCTTCGCTTAGCAAAGCAGTCTCATATCAATATCGCTTTGGTAGGAAAACAGCAAACAGCTGTTTTCCTACCGTATTTCTTCTGCTATATTATAAATTTCGGGAAGCGCTTCTATCATTCTCTTACGATAGCTATCCTCTTCGTTGATCTTCTCTATGATCATATTGTTAAGATCTTCATCTGCGATCTCATTGTTGTCGATAGCTTCACGATACATGTGCAAATCTGCGACGTTGTTGCTCACTATTTATATTTTTTAGTAGGTTTGAGTCCAAAGAGTGGATAATGTCTAAGATTTCCTCAGGTGCTAACTGGTATGCATCTTTCTAGACTTGTTCTGAAACGCATGCTACCTCATGTGTTCCTCATATGGCACGGTACCAAAAAGGAATGGGGGCACCTATTCTTGGGGAAAGGACTACGAAAAGTAGGGTATAGATGCTATAATAAAGTACACTTTGTATGTGGGAGGGAACTTGTATGCAGTCTGAACAGCCCCTCAAGGTACTTATCCTTGCCGCTGAGGTCGTGCCATTCGCCAAAGTTGGGGGATTGGCTGATGTGGTAGGGGCACTGCCAAAAGCTCTGCAAGCGTTGGGTCATGATGTGCGTCTAGTTATGCCTCGCTACCGACAGGTCGACCCTAACCGCTTTCATCTTCAACCAATCCTTGAGGCGATCCCTGTGAGCATGGGAAATTATCAGGTTCAGGTCAGTGTTCGCCGTGGGGAGATTGGTGATCATATTCCTGTCTATATGATCGATGCACCGCGCTATTTTGATCGAGAAAATATCTATGGTTATACCGATGATGGTGAGCGGTTTATTTTATTGTGTCGTGCAGCCCTCGAAACTATGCAAACGTTAAACTGGTCGCCCGATGTTGTGCATTGTAATGATTGGCATACGGGTATTGTACCTAACTGGATGCATACTATTTATCGTGATGATCCTTTTTTTGCCAATACTGCTTCAGTCTATACTATCCATAACCTTGCCTATCATGGGATCTTCGGCTATCGCCTACTTGAAGTAGCTGGAGTTGCCGCCAATGGCTTCTTGTATCCACAGGTTGCTGAATTTGGCAATGTGGTTGATATCATGGGACGTGGAATTCTCTTTGCTGATGCTATTACGACGGTAAGTGAACGCTATGCTCAGGAAATTCTGACTCCTACCTTTGGTGAGAAACTGGATCATCTGTTGCGCTCTCGCCGTGATCGCTTATTTGGTATCCTCAATGGTATTGATTATCAGGAGATTAATCCTGCGAGTGATCCTTATATTCATACCCAGTTCGATGCACATTCTCTTGATCGACGCGTTGAAAATAAGGTTGCTTTGCAAGAACAAATGCATGTACCTGTACGCGAAGATGTTCCCCTGCTGGCAATGATTTCGCGCCTGACTGATCAAAAAGGCTTCGATTTGTTGGGACAGATTATTCAACCTTTGCTTGCACAGGGTATTCAGTTTGTTCTGTTGGGGATTGGAGATCAGCATTATCATGAGATGTTTCAGAGTCTTGCTGCTCGCTATCCTGAGCAGGTTGCGATCTTCCTCACATTCAATACGGAATTGGCACAACGTATCTATGCCGGCAGTGATATGTTCTTGATGCCCTCTCGCTTTGAGCCATGTGGTACCAGTCAGATGAATGCTATGCGTTATGGGTGTGTGCCGATCGTGCGTCAGGTGGGTGGCCTGGCTGATACAGTGCAGGAGTATGATCCATCCTCGGGCGAGGGGAATGGTTTTGTGTTTAAGGATTACGATCCCTGGGAATTTTTTGCAGCAGTTGTACGTGCCATGGCTCTCTACCGGTTTAAGGATATTTGGCAAATATTGCAGCAAAGAGGGATGGAAGCAGATTACTCCTGGTATGCTTCTGCCAAACGTTATGTTGAGGTTTATCGCAATGCCATAGAATATCACAAGACAGGTCCATAGCATGTTTGGGGGGATGGAATGGATATCGATATGGGGGTGGTCGAACGTCGTACAGTTCTGGCAGAGCTGTATAGTACTCTTCCTCCTTACGCTTCTGCCGCTTTTTGGTCTGCCGTCGAAGATCCTACTCTCCCACTGGAGATTCTCGTAAAGATCTTGCGAACTGCTATCGCGTCTGGGGATGAGCAGGGGCGACGTCGGATCATGGAATGGATAATTGTTCGCACACAAGCAACGAATCTGCTTTGGGCACAACGGGTCTTGCAGATGCTATCCTTGCAAGCGGATGAGCGTTCTATATTAGCGAGAGATTTATGCGCTGATTTGCATGAATGTATGATGCGTGCTCTAGCTGATTCTGAGCGCCTCTTCTGGGAGGAGAATTTTCTCCATTGCTTGTACTTTGAGAGAAAACATGTCTATCGGTCTTTTTTGACGCGTGAGGGACTCTGGTATAAGCCGTCAGCATCTCGAGGCATGCGTATTCCGCGCACACTTGTTGCGAGTCTGGACCGCTTGCTACAACC
Source organism: Ktedonobacteraceae bacterium (assembly GCA_036501345.1). Classification (GTDB taxonomy): domain Bacteria; phylum Chloroflexota; class Ktedonobacteria; order Ktedonobacterales; family Ktedonobacteraceae; genus DASYAN01. The sequence continues at coordinate 23,106 of DASYAN010000516.1, read as the reverse complement.
TCAGGATCGTGACCATCAGCCGCTTGAGATTGAGGATGAAGGCGTCCAGAGAATGTTTCTATCAGTTGAGCAGAGCGATCTGCTCCAAACCGTACTTTGTCTTCCTGATAAACTGAAGGCTGTTATACTGCTGATCTTCTGGGAAGGTCGCTCAGAGAAGGAAGCTGCCCAGGTATTGTCAATAAGTGATCGTACAGTGCGCAATCGTTTGCGAGGTGCCTTAAAGCTCTTGCGTTCTCTACTTTCGTCAGAGAGCGAGGGATCTTTCGATGCATAAGAAACAAGAATTATCTTTGTTATATATCACTGCTCAATATGTAGCTGATGTGCAGACAGGGCGACAACCACGTCTCAGTGATTACCTGGCTCGCTATCCTCGCTATGCTGATGCCATTGCTGATTTTGTGGCGTACTACCATGCTGTTGAAGAGGTGAGGCCATCGGGGGAGTTAGCCTCTGCCGGGACTATGACAACCTTATTAGCAACTGCAACTGGTCAGCGACTCACTCTCTCTCAAATAGCGGCTGAACTTAATTTGAGTATCGATATCGTTTTGTTGCTTGAGCAACGAGCAATTGTGCCTGCAACCATTCCGCATGTGCTATGTGAGCAGATAGCTATACTCTTGCAGCAGCCTAGTGCTATGGTGCAAGAGTATCTTTGTTCCTTGGGCCAGCACCAGCCTGGCTCTGCTATGCAGAAAAGAAAGCAGCAAAGGAAGGTTGCTGAAGAGGGGGCAGACTATCCAGTACCGCATGTTATGGATAAGCTGAGTTTCCGAGCAATGGTGGAGACCAGTTTGCAGTTATCGGCTGAACAGAAAAGTCACTGGCGTACTATTCTTGATGCTGAAGGGTCCTAGCATATGGCACAAAAAGTAGCATATCTCGATTGCTACTCGGGCATCAGTGGTAGTATGTTGCTCGCTGCATTGCTGGATGCTGGCTTTTCACTGAATACTCTACGTCAGACTTTGGATGCTTTGCCTCTGCATGGTTACCAGTTGCAGCATAATACCTTGCTCGAAAAAGGAATACAGGGTTCATGCTTCAGTCTCCTTTTGGAGGAGCAGAAGCAACCTGTTTGTTCCCTATCTGAGGGTATTGCTGTATTCGATACCTTAGCGATCTCTCCTCACGCTCGTCATACATCGGTAACTATCTTCCAGCATTTAGTGGAGGCAGAGGCAGCCGTTCAAGGGATAGATGTCGAGGCCGTTCATTTTGAGGCCCCAGATGTGGTTAATACAATCATTGTAATTGTTGGTGTTGTACTTGGCATTGAAGAGCTAGGCATCACACAAATTTATGCCTCTTCGCTCCCACTCACAAATGGTCATATGCAAACGCTGCGTGGCCTCTTGCCTGTGCCAACACCTGTTACGTTGGAGTTGCTGCGCCGAGTTGGTGCTCCTTGGAAGCCCTGTGCCATTGAAAAGGAATTAGTTACACCAATTGGAGCTGCGATTCTTGCCACTTTGGCCAACTTTGAAACTCCAGTGATAACTATCGAGCGTATTGGTTATGGTTTCGGACGTCATCATTTGCCCTGGCCCAATTGTTTGCGTCTCTGTCTTGGCAAGACGCTTAATGAAATCGGTGTGCCAGATCAAGAAGTTGATACCGATTGGGTAGCAGTCATTGAGTCGCATATTGACAACATGAGTGGTGAAATCCTGGGCGGTTTGATGGAGCGCCTATTTGCTGTCGGAGCGCTTGATGTGAGTTACACTCCCATACAAATGAAAAAGAATCGCCCAGCTACTCTAGTGACCATCATCTGTCCCCCAGAGGATGGAGAGCAGCTAGCCTTGGTCCTGTTGCGTGAGACGAGTACCTTGGGAGTACGCATACAACAGGTGCAGCGTCGCAAGGCACAGCGTGTACAGAAGCAGATCGCAACTCCCTTTGGCCTGATGATGGTGAAAGTCAAGCAACTGGGTTCACGTATCGTCGGCGCAACTCCCGAGTATGAGGAATGCCAGCGTATCGCCAAGGAGCGGGATATGCCGCTTGCAGATGTCTATGAGGTTGCACGCCAAGCCATTCAGGTTACTCTTATGCGAGAGTGAGACTTGGGGCGTATCATGGTTCCAGATATATGCGTGCAAAGGTATGGCGGAAGGTGTGAGCAGAGACCCGAACGCTGGTGATACCCGCTCGATTCTTCACATCAATGAGTAATTGTGCCACCCCATTAGGAGTGACAGGTTGACCATAGCGATTCATGAAGACCCGATTTCCATTTCTCGATTTGCTAGCGTATATCTCAGCTTTGGGAGCTCTACCAAATCGGAGGAAGTTCAGCTTTGTTATGCTCACTGGAGTAGAGCAAGATCAGCTAATTTTTGTTGCCTGCTTGTAATTGCCGATTCGTCACCTAAATCATAAGCGAGAGAAATACTTGTTTCGAAGTATTTTTGTGCTTGCTCATACGCTTTTTGGTGGAGGGCGACATCTCCCAGACGGCTCAGCACCAAGCCAATAAGTGGTTTCGTTCCTAACTCCTGGGCAAGAGTAAAGCTTTCTTCAGTGTGAAGAGTAGCTTGTTGTATATTGCCCTGAGTTAATTCTATGGCGGCCAAGGTTGTCAGAGTACGAGCCAGGCACTCCTTATCTAGTATTTTGCGCGAAATAACGATACTTTCATAAAGAAGTGTATATGCTTCTTTTAACCTTCTAGCGAAATACATGAAGCGCCCAAAGCTCTCTAAGGTATTCGCGAGTGACCAAGCATCAGCAGATTCCCGAGCAACCTCAACGCTTTCATGAAGTAAGCCCTGAGCGGTGGCTTTTTCGTTTTGTCTATACTTCACCCATCCTAATCCACTCAAGGCTCCAGCTAATGTTTGCCAATCTTTGAGTTCACGAGCAAGAGCAATGCTCTCTTTTTGCAATCTTTCTGCCTCAGAGAGATCTCGGAAACGGTAAGCAAGGTGGCCAGCTCGACGGAGAACCCTTGCCCGTGTTGCATTCCCCTCAGAGACAGAAGGGAGGTCTAAGGTGAGTTTCAACCAGCGCCGCTCTTCACTCCAATAGCCATGTAAACCACAAAATTTCCCAAAAGCTTCACAAAAACGCAGTGCTAGCAGAGATTCTCTCTGTTCAATCAGCCAACCCAGGGCAATTCGTAAATTGTCTTGTTGCTGCTCTAATTGCTGAAGACCAATAGCTTGTTGTTTCCCAAAGAGACAAGGCGCAACCTTTTCAACCAGAGAGAGATAAAATGTAGCATACGACCGTTGACATTTTTCGAGCTCACCCTTTGCTCGTAAACAATCTAACCCATAATGACGAATAGTTTCGAGCATGGTAAAGCGTGTGCCAGCATTTTCCAGATCAGTGCTGATGAGCAGACTTTTATCGATAAGAGATCTGATATTTTCTACCAAGGAAGGAAGGTTGGACATCTCGCTCATGGCGAAAAATGTTTCCAAGGCTGTCAGGGAAACACCACCAGCAAAAAGAGCAAGTCGTCGAAAGAGCCATTGCTCCTGATTAGAGAGCAGATCATAGCTCCATTGGATAGTGGCAGAGAGCGTTTGCTGGCGTAATGGCGCATTTCTTATGTGATTCCGCAACCAGTAAAGACATGTTGAGAAATGTGTCATAAGCGCCTGCGGGGGCAGGATTTCCACATGTGATGCGGCCAGCTCGATCGCCAAAGGGAGTCCGTCAAGATGAGCACATAGCTCTACAATTGCACAGATATTCTGCGGATTGACCTGAAACGTCCGCTTACGGGCCATGGCACGCTCTGCAAATAGAGACACAACAGCTGAATGGGCAAGATCTTCATATGAGGGTGACTGCCTCAGATCTGGTACTGGCAGAGGAAAAATAGTAAAACGGAACTCGGCTTGCAGGTGCAGAGCCTCTCGACTGGTAACTATTACTTTCAAGTGTGGGCTGGCATCCAGCAAGTTTTCTATAAATGGAGCAGCTGCAACAATATGTTCAAAATTATCCAAGAGCAGGAGAAAACTCTTATCAGATAAAAAATTTTTTATCTGGTCTATTTGTGGTAATGCACTGAATTCATGGATCTCCAGCTCTTTAGCCAGGGTTGGACCAATCAATGCAGGATCGCAGACTGTTGCTAAAGGTACAAAACAGAGCCCATCGGAGAAATGCTGACGCATTTGCGAAGCAATTTCTATCCCAACTCGTGTTTTGCCGACGCCTCCGCTCCCAAGCAGTGTAAGGAGTTGAACATCCTGCTGAAGAAGGCGGACTTTTATGTTCTCAATCTCCTGGTCCCGCCCAAATAATGGAGTTGACAGGCGTGGAATTTTATAGAGCGGTTTTCTTGTAGATCTCTCTGGATCTTTGAGAAAACCCAACTCCTGCACATTTGTCTGAAAAATCTCTGCTAATTTTTGACGATAATGTGGTTGTGGAACGGCTACTCCTCGTTCCCAGCGGCTTACTGTGGATTTATCAACTGACAATCCAAGTTGCTCCGCAACATTCTGCTGCGACCAACCGCGTAACTCACGAGCTTCTCTGAGTTTCTGATTGCGAATATATTTTTTTTGACCCATGTGCTGCTCTCTTTCTCATATCACTTAGGAGATCTTATCAAGCTGGGAAGAACAATCAGTTGGCGAAAAAAGCCTTCGCCTCTCGTGAAACGATCAATTATGTACATACTTGTTTTTTAGTATACCTAATATGTTATTGTAATTCAACTTTTGTAATTCTGATTTTTGCCTATCATTAGCCCACTCTTTGCTCTCCTTATAGCCGCTTCTTTTCGGTTATGCTTGCTTCGTTATGAAGTGGCGGGCAGCTTGCTCTGCTTTGACCAGCCCCTTCAAGTTCTCCAAGAGAAAGTAAAAAAAGATGAATGTAGAAAAGATACCAGATCGTTACCAGGCATTTATCAGCTACAGTCGACATGATAGACGCTCTTTAGATGAACTTCATGCCCATCTGGACCATTATGCGCTGAGTCAGGCGGTTGATTACTGGGATGACACCAAGATACCTCCAGGCGCAAAATGGAGAGAAGAAATTCAGAAGGCACTGAAGAGTGCTGCAATTGCGATTCTCTTGGTCAGCCCAGAATTTCTTGCCTCAGGTTTTATCGCTAGAAATGAGCTGCCTCCCCTTCTCAAAGCAGCCGAGGAAGAGGGTGTCACCATTCTTTGCGTTATTCTGCGTCATTGCCTCTTTCTAGATTCCCATTTAAGAGTATTTCAAGCCATTAATCCTCCTTCAACTCCTTTGAGTGAGATGAGCCGGGGAAGACGCGATGCTGTTTGGGCTTCTGTGGCGAGAACAGTCAAGAATCGTTTACGGCATAAACAGGAGGACTAATTAGATATCATGAGAACTTTAGTGCTTATGAGGCGAATAAGAAATATAATGTCTTATTGTCGCTCTAGTTGAGGAGATACAAAAGTGGCAAAACCTTTACCTGAACAGGTATTTCCCTTTTTAGCCTTTGGATTGGCTAAATACATGGAGAATGAGCAGAAATATCCCTATCCACCTGAACTGCTCTATGCTCAGCATCATCTCTCTCTGGCCATGCTTACTTCGTATCCTGCCACAATCACAGAATTCTTTGAACTCTGCAAAAAGCCGTTGGGAGAGTGGTGGCCTGGTGAAACCTTGCCCGATAAGTTTGACAAGCGCTTTGAGTTGCTTGAACCAAATGGAGAATTAGGACAACAAGTCATAGAGTACCTAAAAACATATAAGTTACCTGATAGTATCACATTTCAAGGTATACAGGTGGTACTTGATAGTGAGTTAATGGGGAACATTTGTCGTGACGCTAGGAAAGCAGCTGCTTATGATCCGACTGGCGCTCAGCGTGATTACGTTGCTGTTAGAGGCTATGTAATTACCCATCCCTGGACAACGAGCGAGAAGTTGCGCAGGGAATTGCGAGACTTGCTCCACATACGCATCCAGGATGTTAGGGAGCTCTATCAAGATAGCGACTCTGTCGGTCCCGCGCTCCGCTATCAGGGGGCAGATCGGTCAAAGCCATGCTACTGGAATTGCAGTGTCTGTGGCCCACTGTATCAACGCAATGGGCGACTGGGCAGCATTAAGCCAGGGGCGTGCGAGAAACGTTGTCCCAGCAAGCTAGGCTGGCAGCCTCTGGATATCGAGGACAATACTCTGGTGTTAAAGCGTGGCGTTCATCTTTATACCTGTATTCCTGGAGCTACCGAAATAGAGCTCTATCGCTGGCTGGCGGATGAAGTCCGTCCAACGCTGTCAGTCTTACAACAGGTTGACTTGTGGCCGATGATCGATAGCTACGACCTGCGACTCACATTTCGGGAGAACGTGTGGGCCGTTGATGTCAAAGATTATAAAGATCCTTTTACTCTTGGCAAATACATCAAGCAAGATACACACCCTCGTGATCAAGAATATCTCATCTGGAATGAATGGTTTTATGTGTATCCCACATACCGTGAATGGCAACGGCCCGATTATGGAGCATGCGTTCGGCGTGCTGCCGAGGGATTGCCACCTAATGTTGCCATTCTGAGTGAAGACCAATTCAAAGAGCGGGTGCTAGCTCGCTCTTGAGCGGAGGTGAAAGAACTATGTATGATCGAAGCAAATGGTATGAGAAGCTTCTTGCACAGATTCAGGCTCAGGATGTAGGTGAGGTCCTCAAAGACAGATATGCTCTGCTTCTTCAAGTGGAACTGGGCCTGCACTTGATTGAGCGGCTAGAGTTGTCTGATGAACCAATTACTGTGTTATGGGTGCTTTTAAGCGACAGTCCCCTGCAACATCCTCGTTTACTTGCTCTGGATGCACAACAGCGCCATGCGATTGCCAATGCGCGCATCCTGCTTCCCTTTGCAGGCCGCTTCAATTGGGAGAACGCACTCCAGACCTACGCCATGATGGATGAACAATGGCGCCGCTATCGCGTCTCGCCAGATAACCTGGAGTCCCAGAAGGTCATTAATTTCGGTAGCCATGAGGAACGTCGGAGTGTCTATGATCAAGCTCTTGAAGGCATTCTGCCCTTTGCCCGGAGAACAATTGAGCCTGCCGAAGAAGGCCAATATCTTTTTGACGCGATTACTGAACAGGGAAAACAGGCTGTTACGGCCGATATTGACAAAGAGAGTGCAGATATAGTAACCATCAACCTGCCCTGGTTCACTGAGCCACGTCCGCGCCAAACTTTGGAATACTCATACGACGATTTCCGTAATATTGCCCGCGATCTTGAGGACCTGCGTCAACGGCGCGACCTGACTAGCACGCTTGGCTCACAACTAAACTGGTTAGAGCTGGTCGATGAGATGCTGGGCTATCGTGCCATCTTGTCCGATGGGAGTCTCGCTGCGCGGAATAAGGTTCCCCTGCGTATAGATGGCCATGCCTATGTGGTGGGTGCGGTTGCGTCTGGAAAATCGATGATTGCTAAGCTGATCTTGTCTGATGCGGCCCTATACCCTGAGAAAGAGCGGCGGATTACGCTGGTAGTCAGCGATACAATGTCCGCGCTTAATCTGGCTGACGAGTTCAATACGCTGTTTTGCAAGCCTGGAGATCCGCCTGTAGCTGTCCCATTGATTGGACGCTCAACCCGCAATCAACATCTGCAACGCCTCCATCGTTCCAGCAAATTCCGTCCCGAGCACTGGGCGCTCCGCTGGCTGAATCCTGCCTGTCCCTTGCAAGCCCTAGCAACAAAAGCTGAGTTTTACTGTACTCGTCCCGGTACAGAGCCATGTGAATCCTTATACACACTTTCAGGAGGGCCAGAGCCAAGAAGAAAATATCACTTCTGTCCCTTGTTTGCAGTCTGTCCAAGCAAGCAGCAATATCGGGATATGCCAACTGCCTGCATCTGGATTACCACTCCAGGTGCGTTAGGAAAATCCAGCGTCCCCTCCCAGCTAGAGAAGCGCAAAGTTTCTTTGACAGAAATCGTCTATGAACAATCGGATCTGGTCATTTTTGACGAGGCTGACACGGTCCAGGAGTGGTTCGACAATCTTTTCGCGGAAGAGATTGTTCTTACCAATGGCAACGACGGCTTGCTTGATTTGGAAGACGTCGAGACGGCCCTAGCCCTGGTACCACGCCGTACTCACTCGCCCTCCACGCGTCGCTGGGTGGAGGCGGAACGTCATTCCCTGGTCTCTATATCCAACATTCTCAGCTGTCTGACGGACAGAGAACTGGCACCTATGCTGCGACACTGGATCGAGCGCAATTACTTTACCGCGCTCACGCTGGCCTATAAAGTGCTCTGGCGCTCGCTTGGCCTCCCCAAATGGAAAGATTGCCAGGGGCAGGAACGAAAAGAAGCCATAGACAAGATCCGGCCGCTCATCGCTTACTTCGATAAACTGAATCAGAAAGATCCTCTCAAGATCAAACGACCTGTTAACAATGCGCAAGAAGATCCCGTCTATCGTCTGGCGTTGATTATGCGCATCTTGCTTTCGGCGGGCGACAGTACCCATAACCCGATTGTCGCTCAGGAATGTCAGGCCTGGATTCTTGATTTTATCCCCGGCATTGAGCAGACATTGCAAAAATTGCAACTGGAGCTTGAGGAGTGGAATAAACAGCTCCCCAAAAAGCGCAAAAAGGCGGATGCAGAACCACCTGATCCACCGGACACCCTGGAAACACTCGCCTTGCGCCTGGAATTTGTGCTGAATGTGATGATTCTTGACCGCAATATCCGCATTGTCTTCTATGAATGGTACAGCAAGCCCTACATCATGTCCACTGACCTCAATGAAACTTCGCTGAAAGGTGCGCCTGACAATTTGATAGACGTTTTGCCAATTCCACCCACTGGTCGTGTGTTCGGTACCTATTACTCTAAAGGTCTAGAAATAGGGCAAGATGAGCAGCAGAAGCGCGAGCAGCCTTCTGGTCTCTCTGTCTTCAGCTATTCCAACATCGGGCGCTGGTACACTATGTACTTTCATAAACTCTTCACCGAACTTGATCAAAAGCGCGGCCCCAATGTCCTGTCTCTCTCTGGCACCTCCTGGTTGCCGAATTCCTCCCATTGGCACATCGATATTCCGCCGCAAGGCATTCTCGAACTGCCGCAAGATGCCCAGGAGGCGATTAAGCAAAGTGTCTTTTCCTACATTCCGCAGTACAGATATGTGGATAAAAACACACAGAAGAGAAGACTGAGAGATAAAAAGTCTCAAGAGGATCAAAGTGATGACAAGCAAGAGATGCCTGAACCTATTTTTATCTCCGGCGAGCCAAAAAAGATGCAGCCCGTCAAAGAACTTATGAAAGCACTGGCTAGCGACCAGAATGGCCAGAAATCGCCTTTGCGGGAAGAACTGGCGGGGTTGCAACGCCTAAGTCAGTTGGAACCGGATTATTGGGCCGATAGGGAGCGTCTGCTACTGATTGTCAATTCATACGATCAGGCAAGATGGGCCTATCAAGAGCTCAGGTTCAGTGAAACATACCAGGGAGAGATCTGCTATCTAGAGCGGAACAGCGCTGGCCGCGATGAAGTTGTGATCGATACCGATACGGCCGTGTATCGCAGCGATATTGAGGATTTTGCGCGGAAATACAACGGAAAAATCCTGATCGCTCCCATGCAGGCTATTGGACGAGGCTATAACATACTCAACCAATATGGCAAGGCAGCCTTTGGGGCCATCTACTTCCTGACTCGACCTATGCCCTATCCAGCAGATACACAGGCCCTCGCACGCGAATTGAATCGGCGCACTCTTGACTGGTGCCAAAGGACGAGCTTATCAATCTGGCAGAAGCCACTCATCTATGAGCAGGCGCTTGCCTTGCGTGAGAAGGCCACTGAATACTGGCGCAAAGCCGAATTGCGTGGTTATTACACCCAATTTGCTCATGAAGACACCTACAACGATAAGAAATATAGCGAAAGCGAGCGTTTCGACCTGGCTGCTACGACAGCCGGCCATATAATCCAGGCTTGTGGACGCTTATTGCGAGGAGGGGTGCCTTTTCATGCCTTCTTTGTTGACGCTGCCTGGGCCCCAAAAATTGCTCGCAAGCAAGCAGTGGCGGAATGTTCCCGAACAAGCTTGTTAACAGCGATGCTTGAAGTACTCCAACTCTATGTACAAGACCAGACTGGTTTCGCTCTCTACATACCCATTGTAGAGGCCTTGAAAGATATTGACGGCTTTGAACCTAAGTATCGAGGAGAACAGTGATAAACATGCTTACACCGTCTGCTATCATCCCCTTGCGTTTTCGTATCGACGAGACCTATCTGCGAGACAAAATGGTCTCCATTTCAAGTTTTGCCTATGAGCAGGCATGCAAAGATTTCCTGGAGGATATGAGGCAGCTTGTGTCCCGCAACCATCCTGTACCAACTCCCTATCGCCGCTTGAATACCGTGATGACTGCCCTAATGCCCACCTTGGCTCATCCCTTTGTAAGATATCATCCAGAACGGCAACTGCTGGTCGTTGGCAAGGATGTGGGCCGACGGCCTACATCGGCACAGATCAGCGATATTGTTTATGAGTGGGGCAAACAATGGGGAGATCAGAGCTTCAGGAATGAAGTCTATGGGGCGGGGCGTGATGCCTATCGACGCCTTCTGGATCGTTTACAGGAGCCTGTGCAGCAATGGCAGGATTTTGATGCTGCCGATCTGTTCCTCAAGCTTGGTGAAGGCGCTCAGATTGGCTTCCGTGCCATTCCGAGCTTGCTGGCCTCTCTGCTAGCAGGCAAAGAATCCACTGTTCATGGAAAAACTATCAGGTGGCATCTGGCTCAGGATGGTGATTACGGGCTGGCTGCCATCAGCCAGCCTTTCTGGACAGAGTATCAAGAAGAGAATGTTTATACCCATAAGCTGGAAACGAAAGAAGGAACCTTCGCCTACAAGCTGGAATTCCGTGTACAAACACAGGTTGGTAGTTCGCGTCCCTGGATTCATCTCTATGTGCGTTGCTGTCGTTATGTGGATAAGCCTCTGGCGAAGAAGAACTGGCAACGCGATGTGAGTGTCAAAATAGGCGTTGATCAAGCTCGTGTCAATGGTTGGGCATGCTCTCCAACCCTGGTAACGCTGCCAGTCGCGGGGAGCAAAACGAATCCTCGCTGGGATGATGATCATCTGGTTCCTCTTTTAGCAGCCATGAAAGCACGCTCTCTGATTGAACCCGGTGAACTCTTTCAGAACCCCACGAAGTATCGCACATCTACTCCGCTAAGCCAGCATGATAAGTACTTTGTGCTACACGCTGAGGGCTTCAAGCCCAAACACCAGGTGAAGACTGGCTTCGATTTCGCCGAAATCCATGAGGTAGCTAGTTCGGTCAGCGAGCTGCTAGGCCTCGAACTCTCAGTTGGTCAGACGCTCGCTGTCGATCAGCTCGCATCATTTCTCTCCCTAGACAAACTGCCATTATCGATGTGCAACATGGATGAATTTCGCCGGAAAGCCGTCATTTCTAGAAAGGGGCATGCACGGAGAAAGATGGAGGAAGCTGAACGGAAGCAAGCTGAGGAAGATGTAAAACACCAAAACAGGTTGGAGCGTCAAAAGATTGTCTTGCAGGCGTTGCGCCGGGCCGCACACAATCAACCTATCATCATCTATCTTTGCTGGTGCGACGCTTTTACCCAGAGACAATTGCGGCAAGAATTGTGTCAGGCACTGTTCTTCGAGGAGGGCGACCCATGGCCTGAGGACATCACTTTAGTTATTCCATCCCAACCAATTCCCTATGACCTGTTAGAGTCGTTGGATTCTGGTACAATCGTTCTATCCCGTCGCTACGAGTCTGGTCTGACCTGGCAAGAGCGTCGGCAATTTGAGGAGTCATGGGAGAAGCAGATGCGCCAAGCTTTTGCCGCTAAAACGCAAGCTTGGGAGGGCTATCTGAATAGTATACGCGGAAACAGATCGGGTTATGGTCTGGCGCTGATTGAGTTACAAAAATTCGATGAGAAAAAAAACCACAAGGATCAAAACATTAAGGGAGCAGTACGCAGGGCATGTAACAGGGTAGGTCTGGCTTCGCAGATGATCTTTCCTCTGATCCCACGGCCAAAACCGATACCAAATAAAGGAGATATAATGGACGAGAGCCGGGGACGAATGCGCAATGCCGTCGCCGATCTACTCTATCGCCAGACAGGTCTGATCTATGAGCGGCCCGGGAGCCTGTACTCAAAGGCTGGACTGCCGTCGGAGTTGACCGAACAGCTTCATGTTGTTGGCCTGTATAGATTATCGCGATATAATAACCCCAGAGTCGACTATGCCCTCGCAATTTGTCTCCGTCCCGACGGTACCTATCGGGCGCTTTTACCTCAGCACCCTGAGCGCTGGCTGCCTTTGAATGAGGCCAGTCAAATGATTGGCGAGCTTTTCTTCAACAAAAGAGCCGAAACAATCGATCCGCCTAGAGAGGATCTTGCACGCTTCGCCGCGCAAGTCTTTACCAGTATGAAAGATGTGCCAACGCTGGTTCTGTTTGAAGCCTCGGATTGGCGAGTTCACAACCTCTTCCCTCAGTTTTCCAATAGTGAAGCCGCACTGAAAAATCAACTTGATCTCAGGCAGATCGAGCCCTTTGAGCACCTGTATAGCTCACAAGATTTGCCTTATCTGCGTATTGTACGCTTGCGTTCTATTGGAACAGTAGGAGAAACGCCTCAATATGTGCCTGTTCTTGAGAATGTAGAGAATCAGCTTACTGCGGAGAAAGATTTCGAACAGAGCAAAGAGGACGAGTTTACCATAGAGAGGGATTTCAAGCATCTGACAGGTATTGTCGATATTCAGGCAGAGGGCCCATTTTTCCACTATCTCTCGATAGGACGTATGCCAACGACGGCCAATAGGCAAAAAGCTAAACAGCCCCAATATAAATTGGACGAAGGCGGCGGTATCGCGTTTAAGCACCAGACTATTGTTGAGTTTGTTCCCTTTTTCTTGCAATCAGGGGACGATGCGCAAGCCTGGTGTCGTGTTGCCCATTTTATGCGCTTTTCGCCGAGCTGGGATGGCGGAAATATTATTCTTTCCTATCCCTTACATCTCGCCAAAGACATGCTTGAGGACCAGTTCTGTATCCTGGAAAGTGGCCTGGATACGGAAGAAGAATAACCACATATGCTTTAGCCCGAAACTTTCGGACTAAAGCATGCCGCCGGGATGTATGCTACTTTTTCCCGGTGATTCCCCACAGCAATTGTTGCATAGGATCTGGCTCCTGAAGGCGAAAATCAACCCAGGACATCTCTTCAAGAAAAATAGGCAGTTCAGGCTTTTCTGGCACCCCTTGCAGCAGGACAGGAATGACCGGGCAATTGCGCTTCTTCATTTGGCGAAGGAAGGCATCCATTTCTGAGCTATGCCAGGGTCCCATCCCTTGCGGGCCGACGAAAACAGCCGCCGCTTTGACCTTGCGTATTTGCTCTTCTAAAGCTCGTTGCCAGGACAGCCCAGGCCGTAGCTCCCACTCGTCGAGCCATGGTAAGATACCGTGTCGTTTTAACTGTTCACCAATCCGTTTCACAACAGCTTTATCCTGCTTATTGTAACAGAGAAAGACATCAAAGGTTTGTGTGTCAATCTTGAGTTGCAACATGGCTTGGACGCTTTGCTTTCGGGTTCCTTCACTAGCAGGTTGTGCGGGTCTGCTCATAGCTTTGTCGCTTGGCTGGTCCTGGCTGGTAAGTAACGAGACAGAAGTCTGACAGGTGCCGCAGACAATCTCTGTCATGCCACGTTTGCGCCTATTGTTTACTTGTTTCGCAGGAAAGGGCGTGTGGCAGAATGGACAGGCAATAGCCTGCTTGTCCTTTGGCATTTCTTCCTTTTGTATCTTCATCTCTTGTTGCTGGAATTCACTAGGCGCCTCTTCATTATATGTCACTGCATCTGCCTGTAATGTTCTAACTGGTTGGTGGATTATTGTTCTCAGTACTTGCTGGTTATCAAGTGCAGTGATCTGCTCCCAGGTCTCGGTACTCCACACATAGAGTTCATGATGGGACACTGTTGCCAGGAACTTCCCATCGGAGGACCACGCAACCCCCATGACGTCTCTTATGTGTCCTTGTAAAGTACATAACTTGTTCCCAAGAGAAATGTTCCAGAGACATACTGTTTGATCGCGTGAGCTGGATGCTAGTAACTTCCCGTCGGGCGACCAAGCCACGGCTGTTATGGTCCCAGTATGGCCTTGAAATACGTATGACACACTTCTGGTGCTGACATTCCACAGCCTCACATGGTTCCCCGAGCCCGAAGCCAGCAGCCTACTATCAGGCGACCAGGCGACACTCATGATATCCGCCTGATGCTGGAAAGGGTACAACTCGCGTCCACTCTTAGCTTCCCACAGCCGCACAGTATGATCACGTGAGCCTGAAGCCAGCAATTTACTATCGGGCGACCAGGCCACGCTCATGATGCTATGTGTGTGGCCTGACAAAACACGTAACTTGCGTCCGCTCTCAGCATCCCACAGATGTATCGTCTTGTCAGCAGAGCCCGAAGCGACTTGTTTCCCATCAGGAGACCAAGTTATGCTATTGACTGTGCTTGTGTGGCCTTGCAAGATCTGCGCTGTTGCCAGATTCCTTACGTGTTTTTCACTGGTGTTCCAGAGCCGTACTGTACAATCTGCCGAACTCGAAGCCAGCTGGCTATTAACTGACCATGCAACGTTGTACACATCGTTCCCGTGGCCCTGAAAGATATGCCTATCGTCGTAGTTATCTACAGCGTATAATCGTACAGTTCCATCAGTCGTTCCAACAGCTAGCCAGTTTGCCTGAGGAGACCAACTGATGCTTAAAAAGCCGCGTTGTATGGCGGGCGAAAAAAGAAGATCTGATGGAGAGTTCGCCAGGATAGGCTGCTTATGATGTGAAGGTGCGGCTTGCGTGGGCCCGGTATTCTTCATCGCAAGCGCTACCTGACGGATCGCCTTTGCAATCTCTGTATAGACTCGCGATTTGTCACGTGGACCAGCGACAAATTCACGGTTGCTGGGCAACATGCGTAAATCGCTCAGATATGTACCCTCCAGATCAACATCACTGAGAAGTATCGGTATCACGTATGCCTCTCCTCTATCATGACGCTCCATCGCAGAGGTTATTTCGCAGTGATACCATTCTTCAGATGAGAGAAAATGAGCACTTATCAGCAAAAGCACAAGATGAGCTGTATTAATATGATCAGCGACTTCCTGCTTCCAAGGTCCATGTGAATAGAATATACAACCATAACATGATTGAAGTTTTTTAGACATTTTCAAGGCTGTCAGATGTTTATTTAGATCTTGTGCATATTTGCGATCTTCGTGTGCATAGCAATAGCAGAGGTTGAGAGGCTGGGATGATAAGACTTCCATCTGTGACATCCTTCTTATTCGACAATCTCACTGCCGAATTAACGCTACAGGACTATGCAATTGCCAGAAACATCAAGAAGTGGCGCCGAGAGTGTTTTTTGTAGAAAGCATAGAGCGCCATATAGAATTATAGTAAATATACACTGGTACGGAACGGTATGCAATAGAGGGTTCTGTTGCAAAAACTGGCAGAAGAACACAATGGCCAGGAGGTTCCCCATTCTTGTTAGGCTTAGGCCGCTACGCCAAACAGGTCGGCGATGAAGGTGACCTGCCCGGTGATGTCGCCTTTGGCCACGCCCTGCATATGATCCGCAAGGGGCAAATGCATGCGCTCATAGCCTTGCAGCGTTCGCCCGACTGTTTCCATCGAGAAGCGGAGCTAGCCGTGGCGTGCAGTGCTTTGGCGAAGAATCGTTTGGTCGCCTCAGCATCCCGCGTTGCGCTCAAGAGAAACTCCAGGGTGTTGCCTTGCGAGTCGACCGCCCGATATAGATATATCCAGGTTTTTCGGACTTTGATGTGCGTTTCGTCGACTCTTGAGGTATCGTTACAGGCTTTGAGGTGAGGTCAGCACCGTTTTTCGAACTCTGGGGCATAGCGATAGATCGTGATGTGGTCCACCTGCAGTTCCCGTTCTTGCATCATTTCCTCCAGGTCGCGATAGCTGAGCGCGTAGCGCAAGTACCACGGACACAGAGGAGAATGATCTCTGACTCAAAATGACGCCCTTTGAACGGGTGCTGCTGGTTCATGATGAGAACTCCTCTGCTCTTCTCGAAATAAAGCTGAGTTTACTATGCCGTCAACCTTTTTGCAACACAACCCGATAGACAACAGAAGATTTTGAGTAATCTCAGTAGACATCCAGATGGGAATTTAAGCGCAGAATAGACATCCGTAGACAAGCATAAACAAGTAGAGCCGGTGATGGGAATCGAACCCGCGGCCCGCGCTTTACGAAAGCGCTGCTCTACCACTGAGCTACACCGGCTTGATGCCTTTGAGGATCTCACAGATCTCCTCTTAACACTGGGATTATAAATCTAAACCTTGCCCCTGTCAAGCGCTTTTTGGCCGATCGGATGAGAGGCACAGCTTGCCGAAAATGAGAACTGTCCCTGTTTCCCCCTGGAGGAGCGTGCAAAATTCTCATACACTATGCTCAACAACGTGCCTCTGCTGAGTATGTTTGGCTAGAGCACTCCTGGTACGCGCTCTTTTAATAAGGTAGCTCTATGGACGCATCGTCATCATTAGTCAATCGAAGAACATTCCTTAAGCAAGCTGGCATTGCTGGCGTTGCAGTAGGCCTGTTGTCTGAGGGGAGCAACGATGCTCTTGCAACTCCTGTTGCTACACGTGTGACGACATCTCTTACCGAACAAGCAGCTACCATAACTCAACCGATTGTAGATCTTGCAGTCATTATGGGCGATAGTGCGAATCCTATACCTCCTAATGGCTTTACCCTTATTAATGTTGCTCTCAATCAAGGATCTGGCGGCAAGTACATTTTCCTATGTTATAGGCGTGGGCTAAGTGCTCCTATTACTGATATTACGTTTGTCCCTGGCAATGTTGCTGAGCTGAATGTGCCTCCTGGCTATATTGAAGTACCGCAGGATCTCAATGCAGTTGCAGGCGGAAGATCCATTTATCTCTGCTTTCGACGAGGTGATCCTCGCTTCCCGATTTTAGATGTTGCTGTCATTAGTGGCAGTGATATCGCTCTCCTTCCTCCCGCAGGCTTTTCTCGAATCAGCTTTGATCTCAACCAGGGAGTTGGCGGCGAGTCTATATATCTATGTGCAAGGAAAGATATGTCCAACTGGATGGCAAAACTTGCGCCTAAAATTTATAATACCCAACTTAATGCGATTATGCTTCCAGGCACACATGACTCGGGAACCTCTACGCTGACACCATCAAGTCAGATTGCTCCAGATGCACCAAGCGAGCTTGGATGGGTCAGTAAGAATTTGCCATTTGTACCAGTTAAGAGCCTGATGTATCGTTGGTCATATACGCAGCGTCAAACTATTTCTGAACAGCTTGAAGCTGGTATCAGGTATCTCGATTTTCGCGTTTGCTGGGATGATCAAAATCAGGTGACCAAGATTGTGCATGCACTCTATGGTGATCTCGTTACTAACGCTATCAATCAGGTCGCTACGTTTGTTAATACCTATCAGCAGGAGATTGTGATCCTACAATTTAGTACTAATGCTGCAAATATTATGCCAGCGGCAGCAACTGCTGCACTACGAGCAAGTATAAAGGCTATCTTTGGGCCATTGCTTGCACCGAACTCGTTAGGACCAACCGTTCACATTGGCACGCTATGGAAAGCCAATCAGCGGGTCATCGTGATCTTTGGGACGGATTTTGGTGGGGGAGATCTTCTCAATGACGAAAGTAGTGCTGATCCTATGATCTGGCCTAGTACATTATTAACAAGAATTGATGATCTGGGCGCTGATGGGACGGATAACACACAAGGACTTGGCAATGCCATACAACAGGCGGTAACAAATGTCACAAGTTCCCCCGTTCCGGTTCGAAAACAGTTTTTTAAGCTGGCTTGTTGCCTCACTCCTAGTTCCTCGATGATTCTGAGGAATACTATCAAAGGTTCACTGCTGAAAAACTGTGCGCAACCTGCTACACCAATGGCAGCGGATGCTCTATGGAACCCATCTAGTTCAGCGTCGGTTCTCGATTGGAATATCGTCTCAGCCGATTTTGTCGAACTTGCACCAGTGGTTGATGCTGCGATACAGGTCAATCTGGCGCATTGAGTTTTGAGCCGGGCTCGAATGGTGTATTACAACTTCCAAATGTCTACTACGGAACAGTAAATCTCGACAACGATATAATGGTATGATAAGATACAAGGCAATGTAACGTATCAGCCTAGTTTGGAGTCATATATGCGCCCTCTGCTGATAGCAACGGCGAATCCCCATAAGTTGGATGAGTTTCGCGCTATTTTTTCTGATCTGCCCTATCAGTTGTTTTCCCTGAATGATGTCCAGCTCAGTATGAATGTTGAAGAGACAGGGACAACTTTTCAGGAAAATTCGCAACTAAAAGCCCTGGCATATGCACGTGCTTCAGGTCTACTCTCGCTCGCTGATGATTCTGGTTTAGAGATAGATGCTCTTGGAGGCGCCCCCGGTGTTTACTCTGCTCGTTTTGGTGGCGAGAATATGCCGTACAGCGAACGATTTGACCTCATCTATGAGCGCCTTCAAGGTCTATCACCGGAACAATGCATTGCTCGCTTCCGTTGTGTGATTACTATTGCAGAGCCCTCTGGCTATCATCATAGCGTAGAAGGGGCTATTGAAGGAGTGATCAGCGGAACTCCACTTGGCGAAAATGGCTTTGGTTATGATCCTATTTTCCTAGTCCCTGAACTTGGAAAAACGACCGCTGAAATCTCACCAGAGCATAAAAATCGTATCAGTCATCGAGGACATGCGGCACGTCGCGCTCGTGCTCTGCTCGAAGACTGGCCTCAACTTTCATCTTCACAGGAATGACTGAGAGAATAGTGTTAATCAAAAGAAATGAAGAGAGACTATTAAGGAATAAACTATGGCGAAGAAATCGGCCATTCGCGTTGCTATGGATTTAGAAACCACGGGATTACATCCAGAGCAGGATACTATTCTTGAGATCGCTGCTATCAAGTTTCAAGGCACCGAAGTTATCGATACGTTTGAAACATTTGTTACGCCTGGTCGCTCTGTACCCTACCGTGTGCAGCGTCTGACAGGTATAAAGCCAGAACATCTTGTTGGTGCTCCCCCTTTCTCCTCCATCGCTAGAAAATTACAAGTGTTTCTGGGAGATTTTCCCATCGTGGGTCATAGCATCCCCTTTGATGTGAGCTTTTTGCGTCCCCGTGGTATTGCACGCTCAAATCCCCTTATTGATACTTTTGAACTAGCAACTGTGTTACTTCCTTCCCTGACTAGCTATAATCTGGGACAGGTCGCGCTGGCTTTGGGTGTGGCTGTACCGCAAGATCGTCATCGTGCGATGGTCGATACCGTGCTGGCAATGGAGGTTTTTCTCGCTCTGCATCAACGTCTGGCCTCCGTTGATCTGGCTCTCCTCAATGATCTAGCAAATCTAGATGCACCGCGCTCTTGGCCGTTATTACATTTCTTCCGTCAGGAACTGCGCGAACGACGGGAGAGCGATGGTCTGCACGGAACACTGGCACGTGGAAGCCTTGGAGATCGCTTTGCCGCCCAATTGGGTATGGATCCACGTATTTTCTCTTTAGCTATTGCTCGTCAGCAAGAACCTGATCAGGCATCAACTCCGTCAGAAATAGAGCCGTCTGCCTCTATTGCACTGGATACGTTGGCGCAAGTGCGAACAATAGTCGAGGCCGCCCCTGAAGAACCTATTGCGCCAGTAGCTGATGGTTACAGTGCAGCACATAGTGCTGTTCGGCAAGCTTTGGATCTGCATACTTCTCTTTTGATGGATCTCGCTGTGGGTGGATACGACTATACGCCTGCTCTGCTTCCTGCGTTAGAGTGGCTGGTTGAGGCGCAGTCTACTCCTGGAGTACAGCCCAGGCGGTTGGTAATTGCCTGTGCTTCCCTGCAAGGTGCACGCCGCCTGATCGAGACCACTTTGCCTCACATACAAAGTTCTCTCAATAGCCAATTGCCTGTAGCTTACCTTGCCGAACGAAATGGGTATTTATGCACCCATCGCTGGTTTGGGGCAGCTTTGCGCCGTACCAGTGGTGAACTGACCGCAGAACAGGCGCGAGGGCTGGCAAAATTGGGACTGTGGGCTCATCAGACGTTAAGTGGTGAGCGCAGTGAAATAACATTGCTTCAGCAGGAGAATGCTGCGTGGGAACGTATCTCCTCCGGTATTGAACATATTCCCTCGACTGATGCCCAGACGGGATTGAAATCTGACTGTACCTATCGCCGCAAGGGATATTGTTTTGTGAGCCTTGCTGAGGAACGGGTGAAGGCTGCAAGCATCGTGGTGACTACCCACGCAGGTCTATTTGACGATCTCTCGTATGATCATTCGTTGCTCGCCAACATCGAGGCTCGGCTCATTCTTGATGCAGATCTGTTGGAAGAAGAGAATGCTCGCTGGAGTTGTACCGAGTTTGATCAGGTGCGGCTGCTTAGCGTACTTAATATGATCGGTGCAGAGTTACCAGATGGCCGCTATCAAGGCTTACTTGCTCTTATTGCTCCCTCGCTGCGCGAAAATGGACCAGGGGGGCTTTCGAAGACGGCGACCATCGCCAAGTCAGAACTCGATACGCATCTACTCTCCTGGTTTCAGGTTTTGCGGCAAGCTCGAATTGCGGTCGAGAAACTCTTTGTCTGTTTCAATCAGCTTTTGGAAGAGTTTGTGCAGCAGGGTGCTCACGGTAAGGGACGTGGTGATGCAGCAGGTCGCTCTCATAACGGTCGTAACAGTGAGCGTACTGATCAGCCTTTGCGCCTCAATAGCCAGACTCGTCAACTTGGAGCTTGGACGGAAACGGAGTATGCTTGGCAACAAGCATCGCAGCGTTTACAGGCCGTAATCGATTTTGCTCACGAGGCTAAAAAAACTATCCTGACGGTGCAACGCCAGCGTCCTCGGCTGGATATTGGCAGTGGGGAAGATAGTTCCGTCCTCTCTGAGTTAGTGGCGGCTGCATACAAGCTGGCACAGCAAAAAGATCTTTTGCAGCGTGCTCTCTCACTTAGCGACAGTGAAACTGTTTACTGGCTCCGTATGCCGCCTTCTCCTCCTTTTGCACATCAATCAGCTGCACAACGTGGTGCAGATCATGCTGTGTCAACACAACCAGCTGAACAGACTCCCGTTCTCTATGCTCAGCTTGCACAGACATCGACATTCTTAAAACGTGTCTTGCTCAAGGATAATGCAAGCACTCTCTTTGTGGGTACGGCACTCTCTGTGGATAACTCGTTTGCGTTTATCCGTAACCGTTTTGGTTTGGACAGTGATAGCTGCTCTGCCCTTTCTGTGGTCAGTGAGCATCATGAGCAGACACTTTTGTATACACCCAATGATGTTCCTGAACCTAATACTCCCCAGTATCAACGTCATGTAGATGATGCTCTGGTCCAACTTGCGACCGCATTAGATGGGCAAGTGGTGGCGCTCTTTACTTCACATGCAGCTTTACGTAGCTCTTACGCTGCAATTAAGCCATTGCTAGAGTCACGCGGTATCCTTGTTTTAGGACAAGGTGTCGATGGATCCCCACGTCAACTCTGGCAGGTGTTTCAATCCCAAGAACGTGTGGTATTGCTCGGCACCGGTAGTTTCTGGGATAGTATGGAAGAGATCAGCCGTCCGCCTGCTTGTTTGCTGATTGCACGTTTGCCTATGCCTGTACTCAATGATCCCCCTATCGCCGCTCGTGCAGAACAGTACTCAGACCAACTCCACCAGCTCACTGTTCCCATGGCTGCATTACGCATGCGCCGTGCACTTAATCGGCTTGTCTGGAGCGATAAAAAACGGAATGTGGTTGTGCTGTTCGATCGCCGCATCATTTCAAAAGAGTATGGCTCGATGATCCTCCATAGTCTTCCTCGTTGTTCCCAACGGCAGGGAGCTGTCTCGCACATGCCTGAAACAGTTCTTGACTGGCTCACAGGCACTGGGGCGTGGGAAGAAATTTCGGTTTAACAGATTGAATCCTGCTTTTTGTCTTGGCCAGTGATTGAAGAGAGGAAAAAAGATCCATGCCTAGTGATGAGAAAAAGGAGCCTATTTTACCTATTTTTGTATCCGCATTATATTTCTATCCGATAAAATCATGTGGTGGTATATCCCTTGAGGTTGCCGAAATAAGCCGAAGAGGTATTCGCAATGATCGAGCATTCATGGTTGTAGACTTGGCTGGTCGCTTCATGACGCAGCGTGAGCAGCCTCGTATGGCACTTATTCGGCCTTTCGTAAGAGAAAATGGAGTAATTGCAGTTACAGCTCCAAATATGCCAGGAATACCAATTGTGGTAGATGATACAGGAAAACGCTGTGAGGTAAAGATCTGGAACGATACTTGTATCGCTGTTGATCAAGGTGATGCTATTGCAGCGTGGTTCAGTACTTTCTTGGGAATGGCATGTCGAGTTGTGCATATGCCGGAGGATTATGTGAGGCAAGTCAATCCTCAATATGCAACAAAAGAGCAAGATCAAGTAGCGTTTTCTGATAGCTACCCATTTCTTCTGGTGACTGAGGCATCTCTTGCAGATCTGAATGCTCGTATGCAAGAAGCACTTCCAGTGGATCGTTTTCGACCAAACATTGTCCTCGCAGGTACATTGCCTTACGTTGAAGATACATGGAGGAAAATCTGTATAGGGCAAGTAGCTTTTCATATAGTCAAAGCGTGTGAACGTTGTCCGATTACCACAACGAATCAATCAACAGCTGTAGTAGGTAAGGAACCGTTGAAAACGTTAGCAATGTATCGACGTGCTCAAAAAGGCGTCATATTTGGGCAAAACCTGATACACGCACATGAAGGAAATATTCGTCTAGGAGATGCCGTTGAGGTAGTAGAAAAAGCTGCTACTGCTAATTTTAGCCTGAGAATTTAAAAGAAGACCAGGAAGTCTATCCCGTCAATGAGGGAGAGATAATTGCCTGTATGTTTGGTAAAATCTGTATGTTTAGTAAAAAAAGCTATCTTTTCAAGCGCAGATGGCCTCTG
>DASYAN010000515.1:0-21463 GCA_036501345.1 Ktedonobacteraceae bacterium | reverse complement strand
AGCCATGGCTAAACACTCCTCTACGGATTTAGGCCAATC
The DNA here is from genome assembly GCA_036501345.1 of Ktedonobacteraceae bacterium. Classification (GTDB taxonomy): domain Bacteria; phylum Chloroflexota; class Ktedonobacteria; order Ktedonobacterales; family Ktedonobacteraceae; genus DASYAN01. The sequence goes on along the minus strand of DASYAN010000515.1, from coordinate 21,424 downwards.
CTTCCAAAATAAGGTGCTAAATAAGGAAGCCCCATGAATTAGTAGCACAAGCCGTGTAAAGTATACCACAACTAGCTCATTATCTGTTCGACTTCCTGACCTCAAACAGCTTGATAACTCCCCAAATCTAGCGATGAGGACGGATCGAGCGAGCAAGGTATGTGAACTCCGACACCGATGAGGTCGTATAATATAGATAGATAGTCAACATCTAGAATGCTATCATCGTCGCATTGGATCTATTCAGATAGACGTAACCACTCAGGAGGAGCTCAGGGGAATAGCAGTTCCCTCCGCGCTGTATGTATATATGAAAGAAAAGAACCTCTCTTCAAAGAAGCGTCTATCGCTCAAACGAACCTTACCAGTTCTACAATTCTTTGTCTCCTTGCTGCTTGCTGTGCTCGGGGGAGTATTTCTTTTCCAGCCAACCATCTTCAATGGACTCACTAACGCGGTCATCAGCGTTGGACTGGACACTCTCCGTTCTCAGCTTATTGCAGCACTGATCATGACCGCTGGCTCCGCGCTCATCGGGGCCGTTCTGGGACGTCGCAAACTAGGTGCCTTTATAGGTGCAGGCATTATCTTCTGCAACGGATTTCTCATCGGCTTTTTCCAGCAGCAAAGGCAACCACTATTGGATCCCGGCGGACATCCGGAACCACTGAATGCACAAGCGCTCTACGGCAACTCTACCATTATCCTGGGGTTGGGACTCCTGAGCGCGTTTATCGGGCTAGCGGTTGGTATTGCTTTAGGTGAGGCTGTTCTTGATCCTCCCTACAGACTACTGCGCTTCTTCTGGCAATATTTCACGCAAAAACGCAGCATAAAAACTGATAGCGATCCTACGAGATCGATGCCCTTCGACATCATAACTCGCTGGTTTGGTGCAGCGATAGTCGTCATCCTTATTATTCTGGCCGCTAATTCAAGCAATCTGTTTATCTTCTCGCCCGATACCGGCATCCATACCCATCCAGTATTCCGCGATAGCGCAGGGAAAGTAGTAACAGGAACCGTTGTTTCTGGGAGCCTCATCAGTCCTTCGTTAAACAACCAGCACAGATCTTTCCTGATATACTTGCCACCTTCTTACAATACGCCAGAAGGAAAGACAAGATCCTACCCCACGCTCTACTTATTGCACGGCACACCTGGAAAAGACCTTGATTGGATTGTCGGAGGAAAGGCCGCCGAGTCTGCTGATACACTGATTGCTCTAAGATATATTCCTGAGTTAATTATGGTATTTCCCGATGGGAACGGGCGTCCTGGCGCCACTAGTGAGTGGGGCAATAGCTATGATCAGCATCAATTGATGGAAAATTTCGTTGCCAACGATCTTGTCAAGTACATCGACCAACACTATCGAACTATTCCTGATACCCAGCATCGCGGGATAGGTGGGCTTTCCATGGGCGGGTTTGGGGCCATGAACATAGCTATCCATCATCCTGATATCTTCGGCAATGTTATGTCATTTGGAGGCTATTATAAAGCTGAAGGGTCTATCTGGGGCTCAAATCCCTATTATCAGCAGTTGAATAGCCCACTTAGCACTATTGTCAAGATGCCCCAGGCCTGGCAATTGCAAATATTCATTGGCGCAGCTACCAAGGACCAACCATACTATCGAGATACTCTACAATTTAGACAGGTACTGGATCAGCTGCATATCCACTACCACTTTGATCTACAAGTTGGTCAGCATTCTTGGAGTGTATGGCAAAAACAGATGTATAATGCACTCGAATGGCTACCATGGAATCAACAGCAATCCCTTGCCCATACAAAACTGCTGCACCCACCAACATAAGACCGTGGGTCTAGCAATGGATCTATGACCTTCGGGGAACCTGCCAAGAAACCAACTGTACGCACAGAGCTCACTATGGTATACTCTCTAATGCATAATCACGCAATCTTTTTGGAAAAGGTCAGATATTGTGTGACTACACAATCTGTCGTAGCTTGATTCTTGCCTGTCATTTCCGGGCAGGCGTTGCAGCGGTTCCCTAGGAACTGCTGAGGATTGAAACAAACGAAAGGGGAATACTATTAATGCCTAAAAAAGGTGAACTCTCCAAGACGGCTCGTGCCTCGCTGGCAAACCGCACAGTGGTTAACCATGCAACTAATCACATCTGCCCAGTTTGCAATGATGTAATCTGGCTGGTAGATCTTTATCCCGTAAAGGTAGTCGGTAAAGGTATGGCCTACTATCATAAGGATCATTATAAGATCTAAAGTGCTCAGAATAGAGACGAGCCGACCAAAAACAAGCAAGCCCTCGATATTAGGGCTTGTTTCTTTTTTGGGGAAATATTATGATATACTCTAGTTGCTTTAGCACCATTGACCATACACCAGCATCATACGGTGAGGACCCGGCAAAAAAGCTCTTCCGGAGAAACCGAAAGTACAACGATAGATACACAGTTTCTGATACTCGCATATTAGGGGTAATAGTACGATGAAGTACACAAAGAGGCCGCCAGCTAAGAAGAGCCAAGAGAATAAATACCAGCCATTTGGGGTACAAAAATATGCAAGAATAGATGGACTAGTGGCAGGAAGTAGCTTTACCAATATCCTATCTGATATGGGAAAAATTAGCTCCGGTTTAGCGCACAATATTGAATTAGATGGTCCAATAGCTGGCTATTTTCTGCGTTATTATATAGATTACTACCAAAAAGTATATAAAAACCATCAAAATAAAAATATCCCGTCATACATTGTAAATTTTTGCCAAGCTTTTGATACAGTTGTTATTACCACAATAGCACCTACAGGTGATGGGAGATACGGGTTAACAGCTAGCGAAATGAATAGCTTGGTAAATATCCCACTAACAGAAAAAGATATAAAGGAGAGATATAGCACCTACGCCAACGGACGATACAAAAATTCCACGAACCTATGGAGAACCAAGTTAGATGAAATGAGCAGTAAGAAAGGCTATACCATTATATCAGACGCCACACGGTTTGCTTTTATTATTGGACAGGAACATGCATATGCAAACTTTACGCAGACTAATCCTAATGACATTAACGCTACGATTATGGCTAAAGAGATGCTCGATCAATACAAAAGTAAACTGACAGAAAGGCATATGACAGTTACACTAGAAGACTGGACTATCGCATTCAGAAGAGGTTTTATAAAGCTATGGGAAGCTCTTATAAGGAGAGATGTCACAATACTCAAAATACAGGAAAAGGTGGGTAACAGGCCTATCCCTACACGTTACTTCGAACCTTTAGAGAGTATACAAATTTGACAGGTCATTTACTCTGATACCAACTCATATTCACCTGCCAGCCTATGAAACCCGCCCCTCTACTGAGACAAAAGTCTGGTAGCAAGCGGCGGGTTCTTTGGTGTCAATTTTGTAATGCACAGAGCACTAGCGGTCAATCTTGAGTGTACTGACAAAATTAGCTACCAGTTCTTCATACGCTTCAGAATAGTACTCTTCGATGCGGCCGGTATCGCATAATGTAGTGATAGATGGATCAATCGGCAACGTCCCCAGCAGAGGAGCTCCAGTCACACCGACCAATTCGCTGCCCCGACTAGGACCAAAAAGCTCATAGCGCTCACCATTGGGAGTCTCAAAATAGGACATATTCTCAACAATGCCAATAATCGTCCCTTTCAGATGGCGTACCATATTAACGCACTTCTTTACGATCATCGTTGCCAGCATCTGGGGTGAAGAAACAATGACTACACCATCTAGAGGCAGAGCCTGCATAACTGTCAATGGAGCATCAGACGTACCGGGAGGCAAGTCTATCAGCAAGAAATCGAGCGCACCCCAATCAACATCGTCAAAGAATTGCCTGAGGGCATTAGAAACCATAGGACCACGCAAGATAACAGGGTCACTCTCATTCTCCAAGAACATATTCATCGACATGACCCTAATGCCACCCTTGCTGCGTGGTGGCGCAATCATACGCTCATCAGTCTCAGCCTTGGTAGGCCGATCCTGCGTTCCAAACATGCGTGCAATACTCGCGCCAGTAATATCACCATCCAGAATACCCACTTGCAATCCCTGACGCCGTAGCGAAACAGCAAGCAAGCCAGTAACCAGAGATTTGCCCACACCCCCTTTTCCACTCATAATCGCAATCACATGCTTGATTTTGCGGTCAGGAGCACCACCAGCCATCGTCAGCGGAACGCCACGCCCGACAGGAGCTTTCTTAGGAGCAACCGAGATTGGCTCACCATTGGCTGCAGCATTCAAATCTTGCAGCAATAGCTGAAGTTTATCGGGAGTAAAACGATGTGTGCGTGCTCCTCCCGAGACACTTTCTCGAGCACCAACTGCACAAGCGGTGCAGGGCAAACCATGACCATGAAAAACCTTCACGGTCGCAGGGAACTTTGTCACAATATCATGAATAACCATGTCGGCAGTAATAGTTTCCGCCATAACTCCGTATCCTCAATCAGCAACACAGGAAATAGATATCATGTGCTACTTTTTCACTTTCACTTTAAACTGAAGAGAGATAAAAACGCTAATTCCGACTTTTTAACTCACATATTATAGCATAGAATCAATGCAGTGTCGAAGAAAGATTTCATGCCCCGTTTACCCCACCTATCTCAGCCTTTACACACAAAGCTCCTCACGGTATACTATAGGTGATGGAAACCATCGAGCCATAACCAAGCGCCCATGAGGAAAATGATGGAGACAGTAAGCGAAACAGTTTATCTCAAACAGGTTAGCATTTTCAAGGGTCTCGACGACGAAGAAGTTCAGGACTTAATATCGGTCGCGAAAAAGCGCACATTTCGCTCTGGAGAAGTCATCTTTCATCGTGATGACCCCGGACAAATGCTCTATATCATCAAAGAAGGCAAAGTAAAAATCTGCTTGATTAGTCCAGATGGGCAAGAAATTTCCCTGGTTGTCTTTGGTAAAGGAGAATACTTCGGTGAGTTTGCCCTGCTGGATGGTCTCCCCCGATCCGCCGATGCTATCGCATTGGAGAAGGTTGAATGTTATACATTGCAGCGTACCGACTTCCACAACGCCATTATGAAGAAGCCTAGGATTGCTATTCAGGTTATGGAAGTTCTTTGCGAACGCCTGCGTAAAACAGACCAGCAGGTCGAAGACTTAATCGTCCTAGATGTCTATGGACGAGTTGCCAAAAAGCTGCTGGAATTAGCCGAAACCCACGGTGTCCAGGGAGAGAATGGTGTCCTCATCAATGTACGCTTAACCCAGCAAGACTTGGGCGCAATGGTTGGAGCCTCGCGAGAAAGCGTCAATAAGGTTCTAGGATATTTCACCGATAAGGGGTTTATCACTACTGACAAACATAAATTTACTCTCCATCGGGTCGCAGACCTGAAACGCCGTATCTATTAATGTTAGAGATACAGACTTTTAGTACCCGTGATACTCGTTTCTTGCACAATGCATTTAACACATAAATCAAATACAATCTCTCATAGATGCAGAAGATGCTAAAGGAATATCACGCTCTTGAAAGAAGGCCATTACGACGACTCAGAATAACGAGACAGTGATCATCGAGGAAAAACCAAATATCTCGAAGGCACAGACAGACAACACTCAACCGTCTGCAACGGGCATAGGAAATCACCTACAGGCACTTTTCGTGGCTATGCGACCACGACAGTGGACTAAAAACTTCGCCCTTTTGATTGGACTTGTCTTCGCGCAACACCTTTTTTATGGAACATCATGTATTAGAGCAGCATTGGCATTGGTTATCTTTTGCTTCTCTTCCAGCTTTATCTATCTTTTTAATGATCTGCTTGATTTAGAGAAGGATCGCCAGCATCCGCTGAAGCGTTTCCGTCCAATGGCGTCGGGTCGTTTGCCTGTCTCATGGGCAATCACTGGTGGCGGAGTGCTTCTTCTATGCAATAGCGTCCTCATCCTAGCGATGTTCAGCATTCCAGTCTCTCACGATATCTATGCAACTCACGGAGGAGCAAATGTACTCTTTGCCCTCACCGTCGTTGCATACCTCGTGCTCATGGTCCTCTATAGCATGTATCTAAAACATGTTGTTCTCATCGACGTCTTTGTGATTGCAGTTGGTTTTATGCTACGTATCCTGGCTGGAGCAGTCGTAATCTCAGTCATTATCTCACCCTGGCTTTATCTGGTTACCTGTTTCCTCTCGCTCTTTCTCGCATTAAGTAAACGCAGGCATGAACTGACACTCTTACAAAAACAAGCTGGTGAGCACCGACAGATACTCAAAGAATATAGCATTCCACTCCTCGACCAGATGATTACGATTGTGGTCACATGCACTCTAGTCGCTTACAGTCTTTATACATTTGAGGGCCCAACGGGTAATCAACGCCTGATAATTACCATACCATTCGTACTCTATGGCATGTTCCGTTATCTTTACCTAGTTTATGTACGAATGGAAGGGGGCAGTCCCGAGGAGGTCCTACTACGTGACCGCCCTATGCTTGGGACCGTTATGGTATGTGCAATCTTGATCATTGCTGTGCTCTATCTCTTACCACCATAGTAGAGCATTGGCGACTCCAGACATGCCAGACAAAGACGTTTCCCCTTATCAGGGGATAAGAGAAAGGAGCCGGTGTTTTCTCTGCATGCAGAAACGCCAGGGTTTCCACGCCGCGAGGTTCTGATGAAGACGTTAATTATTATTCCAACCTACAATGAATACGAGAACCTGCAACCCCTGTTACGCAGCATCTTTTCGTATGCTCCCCAGACCAATATTTTGATAGTCGACGATAATTCGCCAGATGGCACTGGTGAGCTTGCAGATCAGCTTCACAAGGACGATTCACGCATCCATGTTATACATCGTGCCGAAAAATTGGGCCTAGGCACGGCCTACGTTGAAGGCTTCAAGTATGCCATCTCCAACGACTATGATGCTGCTTTCGAGATGGATGCTGATTTCTCACATGATCCCCAGTATTTACCCAACTTTCTGCAAGCCATTGAACACGCCGATCTAGTGATCGGTTCACGATACATTCCCGGGGGGGCAACACCCAACTGGTCAATGACACGCCGCCTGATTAGCGGGTGTGGGAATATCTTTGCCCGTTTTATGCTGGGCATCCCGGTCCACGATTGTACCGCTGGCTATCGTTGTTATAGACGCGAGGTGCTAGAGAGTATCGATTTGGACTCTATTCAGTCGCAAGGCTATGCCTTCCAGGTGGAACTAGCCTATCGTGTTATGAAACAGGGGTTCATAATCGCGGAAACGCCCATTGTGTTCATGGATCGGCGCGTGGGCAAATCTAAAATGTCGCGAAAAATAGTCGCTGAGGCTTTTCTATACGTCCTGCGTACGCGCATGGGGAAACCAATCTCCTCTGCCCCATCCATTCCTGTGCAGAGCAAACAATCCGATGTGGTTGGTCCAAGCATGAGACGATAGCACTGCGTAGAAAACTTAAGCCACACCGCAGAGCAAGAGCTGAAATCTTGTTTCTCCACGCAAACAATCAATTTCATCAATGTTAGTGAGAGCGACGCGAAGATTTCTTTTTCTTTTTACGCGCCTGTGGAGAAGGCTCCAGATCGTCGTCCGGCTTATACCAGGGATCAATGCCATAGACACGACGCATGGCCTGCCGATGTTGTGAGCGTATCACAACATCGGCAGGAGCAGCATTAAGCCGTGCCACGAGTTGACGCGTAGTCATAAATGTGCCACCTTGCTCCACGATGTTCTGCTTTACCTCTTCATCATCGCTATATAAAACCACCTCACGACCAGCTTCCCGTGCCTCGATAGCCAGCCGTGCGATCACACTATCAGCCGTCTGGCCATAACATGAAAAAATGATACGGATATGTTCATCATGGCCTATCCACTCCCTCGCATCATTGCCATCAAAAACCACAATCACTTGATAAGGAGTCTGACGATAACGATTTTTCAATTGCCGGATCAACGTATCGCGAGCAAGGGCAAGACCTTTGATTTCCAGATGCTGGAACATTAGATTTTTTTTAATCACATTATAGCCATCAACAAGAATATCACATCCCATAGCACAGTTCCCCAACGAAAAAGCTGTCTGTAATACTGCAGATTCAACAGCGCACTTTCCCATCTCATCAGCCAACATCACCAGCTGATTTGCAGTGGCATTCTCTGCCACCTCACCGATTTCCACGGCCATTTCCATGGACTATTTCTATTTTACCTTATTGCTGCCAGTTTAGCAGCAGATGGAGTACTTATCTTCGCCACAACGCAGAAGGATTTAGAGAACACGGAAATTCGGCCAAATTTGGCTTGCAAAGGGGTTGACAGGCTGAGGCTGGTCTGGTATTATTCTATCTCGTGAGTAGGTGCTTACAGTACTAGCTTACAAGGAGCCGTGGTGTAGTGGCCTAACATGCCTGCCTGTCACGCAGGAGATCGCGGGTTCGAATCCCGTCGGTTCCGGTTCGCCTATTTGTAGAATTTCCTACAAATAGGCTTTTTATTAGAATAATTTTTTGCAGTATATGTGGAATTTCCGCTTCTTGCATCCTCTTCAACAAGCTTGTGACCGTAGCTTCTCAGGGAGGTATGACGATAAATGGTCAGCTCATACAGTACCTTGATCCAAACGAAGCTGCATTGAAGCAAACTCACATGGGCATCCCATCTTGCTTGCAGAAAATCATATCGGTTCCGCGATCACCATCCCAACTACACAGAGCCAAGAAGCGTTTTTGCATGATCTCTCTCCATTGAGAAAGTACCGAACCGATCAATCTGGCTTCTATAGATTCCATGTCTTTCACTAGAATTTCTTGATAGAAGCCTCATTTGGTTTTTGCTATGATATCTTCCTCTGCAGCCTTTCCCAGATTTCTCTTCTCCACCCTCCCAAAAGCGGGTCAACCTCACCAGAAAACATCCGCTTTGCCGATGAGCTTGAAAAAGAGGCTCTTTGCTTCTTACAGCGTGAGCCTTGCTCTGTTTATCCAAGTGACGAAACGCCCTCACAATCCGTAATAAGTGTAAGGGCTTCATGAAGGAACTATCGAACGGAGGGGAAGAATGAAGAACGGAAAGAACTTAGCCGTAAACGATATGTCTGTGATCACCGAGGGCGTCTGCGTGACGATCAATGTGCTAGCGGATCCAGAGACACTGCTTGTGTTCAGCGGGATCGTCATTGTGACGTCCAAGGCGCGGTTCTGGTCGGAGACGGGTTCTCCAATCTATGGTACCTCCTATCTCACGCTGCATGGGCTGGAGCGGAGGACATCGCTACCACGGAATGTGATTAAGAAGGCGGTACAGCAATTGGAGCAGGCGGGACTGGTAGAAGCCAATGAGCAACGCGATGGATGGCGGGTCAACGAGACGGCGCTCGTTGCGGCTTTGGCGTGATTGGCTCCGTTTGGTGTCGGCCCTGTGAGGGCATTTCACCACTGGGAATCTCCTTCCCACAGATGAGCAAGGACCCTTTTAGGTGAACGAATCAGGTCAGGACGACCTGATTGTTGAGCAGCTAACCCAACAATGACAGAAGCAGCGTAGGTCAGGGCGACCTGCGAGGCAATCTCAGACCAACCACACAGAGGTGGACGCTGGAGGTGAAAAAAGAGAAAAACGCGAGGCATCCGAAGCGCTCGATAGCACTGCGTTTGCCCAGTTCTTCTCTGGTCCAGGTTGGGGGCAAGCAGGAGCGGTTCTCGCGGTTCTTGGGATTGTAGGCAACGACGGCCACTGCCCCAAGCACAGCATGAATCCAGGCAATCAGACGCAAGCCCCAATAGGCGGCATCCAAGCGGATGACCCGGGGACGGATGTGATAGAGCTGTTTGGCCCATGCCAACAAAGGTTGTGCAAAAGGGGCATCGTGTGGATGAGCAGGAGAAAGCAGAAAGAAGAGAGGGAGACCAGAATCACGACAGATGAGCGTGTGAACCCGGAAGCGAAGCCCCAGGGGCAGGGGATGATGCATTTTCGCATGATCCCTCCCCAATAGAAACTGGGTTAGTGTTTTGTCATGATCCCTTCCTCCATAGCGGTTCCCAGATTTCCCTTCTCTGCCCCCCAAAAACGGGTCAACTTCAACTATAGACTAGCACGCCATTGATTCCAACTAATGAGGATGGAGAGTTGTAGGGAGGGAGAATCCTTGCAAAAGGACCTTTTGACAAAGAGTAGCACAAGTATTTCGAACTGTGCAAGTGGGACACACAAGCAGGTCGAAAGCTTGCGACAAGGCCTGACAGGGAAAGCCAGTTCACCATGAAGAGGCGCAACGGTTCCACCTCCTGTTTTTACGCGCGGTGAGGCCCGAGGCGTGAGTTTGCCAGACAGTCAGAGTTGGGAGTTCTCCCAGGTCTGCAGTCTCTGCGGGCGAGTCTTAGGGAGGCTTTGAGCAGATTTGCATGATCTGTTTCAGTCATGATAAGATGATCCCACAGAGTGAACAGAACAACTTCTGGTCCCACTCCTTGTTCCTCTTCGCCTACCCTCATGAGTTGGAATCAATGGTCCAGCCAACGGATGCTTACTTTCGAATATTGGCCTGGGAGATTGGTCTGCATGAAATGTTTTGGGATGCGCTCAGAGAAGGCGGCATAGTCGTACATTCTACCCTTGGACGCGGAGTGATTACTCAGCAGGACATAAAGCCAGTTAAGCATGACGGCTACGTTGCCAAGCTCATCCATGTGAAGTTTGACTGTGGGCAGTCGTGCGTTTTTCACTCACGTATAGAACAGAACGAGAAAATCTTGGAAAGCTTAGCCGAAGAGGTTACTCGTGCACTGCAATGAACTTTCAACCTGCGAACTTTAGAACGCATTGGGCAAACGTCCAAGATATCAGCCTTTTAGGAGAAATATAAATAGTTAGGGAATTTTGAATAATAACTATGAGGAGGTGTAAATGTCAGAAGACGAGGTGCTTGATATTTCCCAGGAACAAGTCATTATCCCAATCATCGTTCAGGAGGCGGCAGCCAGTGCACAGCTTGGCGACTTCCAAAAAGTCTACCCTTTCGTAACCGAATCGATCAAGAAGAATCTCGCTTTTCATTCTGGGTGCCTAGGGATTGGTATACTCCTCGTACTGTGTGGCATAGCAGGAATAGGACATGCAGGCCTACTTCCTTACTTTGTTGCTGCTATCCCTATTGGATTAAGCAGTTTGTGGCTTCTTCTCGATTTCTACGAGATACTCTTCAAACCCAATCTTCGTCGTGAGTACTCCATTTATGAGTTTGAAGATGGCATTGTCTCTCTGAAGGCGGGAGATCGAGTTGAGGTATTTCCTTGGACGCAGATGGCATTTTTTTGGAAGGATGTCACCTACAACGTGAACCCCCGTACCATTGGCAAGCTTTGGGTACCCCAAATGGATGATCAGCCTCATCTGCCGATGGAACGTACGGCAAAATTGGGACAAGATATCCTTTATGAATCCATTGTGAGCGGTCGCTATAAGATTCAGAGGTACAGCGACCGGAGCCCGACGCTGACGATACACCGTGGATATACGCAGAATGTAGAGTTGGGTACGAGAATTGAGAACAAGATCTTTGATCGTCTCCTATCCCAGGCTAAACAGGACCTTGAACAAGAACGAGTAGTTCTATTTGGATATTTCAGTATAAGTCAACATCACATCTGTGCAGGGGAGAAGATATTGCACTGGGAGCAGGTCGGTGAATTCTCAGTCAGTAACGGGGAAGTAACTATCAAGCAACGGGGCGAGTCTCTCAAGTGGGCGAGCAGAGAAATTAGCGATATACCCAACTTTGCAGTATTTAGGAAGTTGGTAGAAGTAATGCTACAGCGTTATCAATCCCCATCATCAGTGAAAAAGAGAAAGAGGCGGCTGACTCGGAAAACCTCATGGGGTTAGCGACGGAAATGCTACAGGAGGAAAAAGATGGAAACTCAATCGACACCCAGACCACTATCACAAGGAACCTGCGTATTTTGCAAAGCTGAACTTGCGAAAAATAAGATGACGCAGCATCTCAAGTTCTGTAAACAGCGACTCGCCACTCTTGCCACGCAAGAGCAGCAGTCCCAGGAGATGAAAACACGCCTATTTCATATTCTGGCCGAAGGTCAATATAATCCACAATATTGGCTCCATTTTGAGGTACCTGCCTCTGAACCGTTGTGGTCATTGGATGACTTTCTCAAGGATATGTGGATCGATGATTTAGATCATTTGAGTGGTTTCACTATTAACGGTACCAACTATAGTACCGATTATCCAGATGACTTTTTCTTTTTTAGTGAAGAAGAGAAAACAGAAGAGGAAGATCTCTCTGAAGAAGAGGAAGAGAAAGAATTGAGAGAAGTCATAGACGAAGTTGTATCCCAATTTGCCGAAAGATTTGCATCCTCTCTCGGTATTCCTTTCAATTCAGATCCACAGACGGCCGAATGGGTTGCAGAAATCAAAAGGCCACGTTCTGTCGATGAGCTTATTGATTTTCTTAAAGCAGAACGAGTGAGAATTAAAAAAGAAGAGAGATCTGTATGGAAGGATGAGCAGGATATACCTGTAGGAACAAGACACAGAAGAACTCTAACCTTGCAGTACCAGAAAATAATTGTCGAACAACTTCTTGACGAAGTTGAAGACTGCAGCATGGAAGTCTCGCTAGGGCGCGTCCTTAAAGTTGGGCAAAAGTTTTCCTATATCTACGACTACGGGTCTTCAACCTATATCAATCTGAGAGTGATTGGTGAACGAGAGGGAATCATACAAGAGAAGAAGGAACCTGTGCAGCTTCTTGCTCAAAATACTGCGCCTGCTTTTCCTTGTACCGTATGTGGGAAGCCTGCAACAAAAGTTGCAATGGGATACTTTACCAATAGCATAGCCGATAGTGTGTTTTGCACTAAATGTGCGAACAAGCAGGATGAGGAAGGGGGAATGCTGCCTATTATCAACTCTCCACGAGTAGGTGTGTTGTGAGAGAGCTTCAGGAGGTCCCGTTCGCAAGGACGGGAATCCCCTGCCTGACACGGCATGGGGAGATGTCACTTCAGCGTTCGGTAGTGGGTTAGACTCGGAGGATGATCCTGACTAGCATAAACGTGTGACGCTTGGTCAGAGCATGAACTCTGTGGAGTCTCTTGAGCAGTCAGATCCTCCTCAGCAGACCCACTACCGAATGATCATATGCGCTTGCCTAAGGTGCTCAATGGTTCCCCTCGTACCTCGATTCCCGCTTGTCGAAGACGTTTGCGGAGATCCCCGAAGGTGACGTGGGTTTTGGGCAGGACGAGAAAGGTGCCTCGCCCAATCTGACGCAGCTCTATTGGCAGCTTTCCAACCAGACGGTGCAGACTTTCCTGCGTCTCGTTCTCCGGCGTTTCAACGAAGAACACTTCGCTGAGACGGAACTCTCGATAGGTCTTGGCCCAGTCTTTGATGGTATAGACCACGTTTTGCGGCAACGTCTTTTGAGGGGTATGAGCGGCCAGGAGGGTGAGTGTCTCTTCAAGACGCATACTGTTCCTCAGCCCTGTGAGAATGGAAGACTCGGTCAGGCGAAAGGTACTCACTCTGCTAATGCGCACTAGTTCTGCTGTCGTAAGAAGCTGATACACGAGCTTGGTATCGAATTGCATCGCGAAGACTTCGAAATTGGGTTGCACAACGAGCAAGGGTTGCTCGGGAGCCTGTGCGGGTGGATCAGGTTGAGCAGGAGTGCTTCCTAGGACAGCGGCTCCAAATGCTGTGACGCAAAAAAGACCTGTGCCTTCCTGCGTTGCTTGAGGCTGCTCTTTCAGAGACACCATGCCCAATTCGCTCAGAAAAGAGGCGAGTGGACTGATGTAGGTCTTTGCTTCTTGCTCCATCCAGATCTCCCGTTGGGTGCGCAGTGGCGTTGGTCTGGCGAACGCTTTGGTATACGAATGAAAAAGAGGCAGGGGCCTCTCTCGAAAGAGAGCGTATAACAGGACATCAATCCGGTACCAGCGTTCTGGGACACATTGCTTGAGATGATCCACAAGCCGCTCGTGAAAATGGATGGAGGAATAGACCACGTTGCCGTCAGAACGCGTATCCGCCCAGTGGGGCGTTGCTCTCCACCAGTGCAAAAACGCTCGTGCTTGCTCTATCGGGCTGAGTTCCGACCACCAATCCAGCTTGGGTCCACGCAGATACCGGTTTTTTTCTTCTTCTGCCGGAGCAGCGGCTTCGAGCAATCCCATATGGAGAGCGGTACGAAAGACCTGATCGATGTGGATATCATCCAAAGAGTCGCCTATACGGGCACGCCCATGCAGGAAGGGACGGATCTTCCCACGGAGTCGTTTGGGGACTCGGCCATCTTTGGTTGGTTCAATGGCCATCTGTGTGCTCGTGCCGATAGCCACTGCTACGTCGTAGAGGAGAAGTGGCTGACTTTCTGGCACACCTTCTGTGTCGTCTAGGGGGGAGAAGGCAAAGCGCTGCTCTTCTTCTGTCCGCTCCTGTACTTCGCGCTCGACTCTGACCAGCAAATCAGCAGGGGTGAACAACCAGCGTGTGCCGTCTCTGGTGAATGTATCGAAGGCGAGGGCATGTGACTCGAGCGTAGAGACCACCGAAAGGAATGCCCCCTGGGTTTGAGTGCGCGCTGCAATGTAGGGACGCACCTCTGCCATCTTGACTTTCCCTCCCTGTTCGCAGAGCCAGAAGAAGATCTCTTGTGTCAGCGGCTCTAGCTTGTTCAGGAGTTCAAAAGGCATGAGAGGATGGGAGAGAGCCTTGTAGATGCGGTCGTAGACTGCTTGTAACTGGGATGCGTGAGAGGAAGAAGAGGAGGGGTACATTCCATAATACAGAGGCACATGACAGTGGTTGGCCAGAGAGGAGAGTCGATCTCCTGTGAATGTCTTGACGAGGTGTTCAAGGGAAAATGTGCTCCGATCCTCATCACTCTGGAAGATCTCCTGACCAACCTGCCATAGTTGCTCGAAACATTCTCTATATGGAAGAAAAACCTGTTCTAACGCTGGTGCTGGAGACAGACGGGAGGATTTGCTTTTCGGAGAAGACACGACGGAGGGAGTGGCTCTATCGACCAAGTACCAGCGAGTGCTCAGGCTTTCGACAGCTTCTGCCACGCTCTCAGTTGATAACTTGGTTTGCTGACCTACGTTCTCCAATGTCACGCCTTGAGGCTTATCAGGATTTCCGCTCCCAAAGAGAGAAAATAAGCAGAGGCGTTCCTGGGGAGAAAGCGCTTCCCACACCGAACGGGCGGCATGTCCATTTTGCGTGTACTTGAGGATGAGTGTCATGGTATTCCAGTTATTTTCCTGCTCAGGGGCCTCCCATATCTGGGCAACGAGTGGTATCAGATGACGCTCTTGCTCTAGCTTCTTTTTGAGTGACATCAAAGATCTATCGGCCATGGCCTTCTCCGCTCCTGCAACTGTGTTTTACAAGGATGGCATTAGGATAGCAAAGATCAGCGTTTTTAGCTAGTGGTCATGAATGGATGTTTCGAACCTATGAAAAAGTTTCTGGCTGTGCTACACTGTTTCCAAGAAGTGAATAAGAACACCAGTTCTCCAAAAAAGGAGCATACGATGTCTGACTTAAAACATCCTCTGATCGAGCAAGCCTATGACTCTGCTGAAGATTGCTATGCACAAGCCAATGCAACGATCGACTTCTTGGATCAGGCGATGAAGCCCACGAGTTGCGCAACAAGGTGAAGGAAGACCACTAGGTTAATAAAAAGGCGATCTCGTCTCTTTGACCAGATCACGCACAAACGAGAGATCCACAACGTGATCCAAGTGGCGATAGAAATGATTGGCAGGAAAAAGCTCATCGAGCGAAACCGCCGCGATTGGCGTAAAGATGCACCGCTTTCGTTCCTATCATGGTTCTCTTCCCTTGTCAGTCTATAATATGATAGACAGAGCTGGTGTGAAATTATCTCGCAAGGGAGGTTGTATGCGCTTACCACCCCAAGAAACCGCACGCTTCTATCGCATTTGGTTTGCCTTGTTGCACTACATCAATGCGCAGCTGCACCTCGTCCCGGCCTTTCCCGCTACCCCTGGAGAAGAAACGGTCTCCACAGAAGTGGCTCTCAAGCTGCGAGATGCCCTCTGGGCTAATGATACTTTGCGTGAACAGTTCGTCGCTGAAAATCCGGCGCAGTTGCCTGCTGCGGATCTGGCGTTGGTAGCGAGTTGGCAGTACCGCCTCGCCGATTCATTTTATATCTTCCGTTTCTTACAACACTTTACTATCTTTCTCTCCACGACGACTCCGGCCCATGCGTATGGGGTGCTGGGGTTGGTGAGCACGATCGAAGAAACCGTGACCATGCCTCTTCCGGTTTATACACAGGCTGTCTTACTGCCTTTTGAGCATCACATCATCTATGATGGCTTGCTCTCTCCCTACAATGTCGTATTTGGGTCAGGATATCGCCAGAATCTGCAAGAGATCTATCGCAATATCCAGGAGCGCGAAGGTATCATCACTAGTTTATTGCCAGAAGATCAGGTGGCACGCGCGGTTCATCAGCGCACCGACCTCCTCACACGCAACCGCAAGGTGTTCACGGCCTTTCGTCGCGAGTTACGCAAAGCGGGTCTGAGTCCGCAAACGGTTGAGGGGCATGTCGCCACGATCACCGACTTTGCCTCCACGACGCTTTTGAACGCTGATCCCCCACGCGGAGTCTTAGATCTTACGCTGGCCGATATCGAGTCCTATTTGCAGGGAAAGTCAGGCAAACAGCCTCTGATAAGCATGAAACGTTTTGTGCGATTTCTCAACGACACGGGACGCGTCGACTATGATACCGGAGAGAACCTGTATGATTTTCTAAAACAGGCGAGCAAAGCAAAATGAACCTCAGCAGCAGAACTCAAACATCTGGTTTCGTCACAAAGCAACCTACCACTCTTGAGGCATGGCTTTTTCAACAGGTTGAGTGATTGCCAGAAACGTGTGTTGAGTCTGAAAAGGAAGCGTTGCAGGTTATTTCCTCTGGGTGTTGGTTGGACAAGAACGCCTGTTGGCATAATAATGAAATAGTGTTGCTTTCTGTCGTCGATGTAGTGCTTGATCACCTCGGCTAGGCGCTGCTTCTTGGTTTCGATGTTGTCTTCATTGAGATGGAAAACGATCATGTGACTCTACCCCGATTGTGTGGAGTCGAAGAACGTGCAAGAGACTGCTTCGCAGGAAGGTGAAGGTACGATGCCCAAAGAGCAAGCAAGTGCTTGGACAGTTGGTCCAAGCTCCTGATCGTCTTGAGAGATGAGGTAAATTACTAGCAGTGCTCACCTTGCGAACACGTTTCCTTAGCACGGTTGCGCCATTTGTTCGCAGTGCTCGTGCTCATCGTCAAGGCCTCGGCAACCTGGCGATCGGTCGCCTCTGGATGTCGAGCAAGGTAAGCTTTGACGCGCTCAAAGTTGTTCGCTTCTTGCTCATGGCCATGTCCTGCAGGACCTTGCTGAGCAGTGTTCGCTTCCTGTTCGCCTTCACAAGCTCTCGTGTTCGCCCTGTGTTCACGCTGAGGTGCAGGTAACGCTTGGGATACCTGTGGCTCCTCTGAGACCGTTACTTGAGCCAGTGCCGCACGAAGTGCATCGATCAATTCAGGGGTCAGTACAAGCTGCGGCGGCTGTGGTACGTCGACCTGTGCAGGCATTGTAGGCGCTGACTCACCCTGGACATGACGCATAGCATGAGCCACAATGAGGAGCACGATCACGAGAGAACGAACCCAGATGAGGACTTCAACAGGAAGAAACACATGCCCATAGGCTGCATCAAGTGTCAAGTTCAGCGTCTGCTGCACACTCTCAATGTTGCTGACAATAGCAGCGGTAAAGAGTAACAACACAGAGAGGCTCCCATGGAGGACGCATTTCACGCGCTCGCCTTGGGCATGATAGCGAAAGGTGCGAAGAATGGTTCCCGCAACACTGGCATCAATAGCGATACATTGGGTCCAGGCCCATACCCGTTGCATCAACAGGTTGTCAGTGAGCACGGAGCCTTGTGTGAGCACGTTCGCCATACTGGCGATTAATCCAAATGCTAACAGCAGAACAGAGATGCTTGAAGTTAGCTCGAGCGTATAAAGAATGGCGGTATCGATTTTCTCGATGCTGCGAAATTGTTTCATGATGGCCTCCTGTTTAGCGTTCATCAGAGAGTCTGATCGTCTTGTCGCTCTGACTTGACTTGATAACGTCGAGCCAAAGGAATGGTGAGTGTTCTTGTATGTCAGTTGCAGAGACGATATAGCGTGCATGGTCTTCTCCCCATGGACTCCTCATCATGAGTTCTATCTCCGTTCCTTCTGTGACCGCAAAATGGTAGAAGTCTACAGCTGCTAGCAAGGGACCTGATGGGATATGCTCTGCTTCTTCTGTGAAGGTGAAGCCACAATCACAGGTTGTCACAGTACTTCGCTCGTTGGGAGTCAGTAAGCTCACCATCATGGTGATCAGCTTGTACCCGTACTCCTGCTGGTAGACCAGCGCCCCTCGATATCCTTCGACGGGCTTCTGGCTTTGGTTGATTGTTCCCTGCTGATTGGTCATGTTTGCGGTTCTCCTTTTGAACCTATGAAAATGTTTTTGTCTGTGCTACACTGTTTACAAGGGCTAAATAAGAACATACGTTCCCTAAGAAAGGAGTGTACTATGTCTGACTTAAAGCATCCTCTGATCGAGCAGGCCTATGACTCTGCTGAAGATTGCTATGCACAAGCAAATGCGACGATAGACGCCTTAGACCAAGCTATGAAGGCTCTCCAAGAAGAAGTGCCAGAGGTCCGCGAAGCTCTTTCTCAGTCGTTTATCAAAGCGGATCAATTGATCGATCACTGTGGAGAAATCGTTCAAGAACTCCAGCAGCTCCGTCTCACGTACTGCGCTGCACATTCTCCGTCTGGCTTGTCCCCTGATCTGGATTTGCTGAAAGAGACGCTCGCTGGAATTGAACAACGACGCCAAGCACGCAGACAGAGCCAGCAATAGAAAGCTAGGAACCAGCTTTGCTCTGCTGACGAGCAGCAATCACGGTTCTCCGAACCGTTTCGTAGGAGACTCCGTAATCGACAGCTATTCGACGCAATGGTTCCTGATTCTCCATGACGCGACGGAGCACCGTTGGCCACTCTTCAGAAGGAATCCCATATGGGGGTTTTACGGGACCTGGATGGCGTTTTGTGAGTGGCGGTACAGGAGCATCACTTGCGCGAGTTTGATCTTGTTGAAGAAGCTGTTGGAATTTTTGATAGAGGAAACTTGAGGGGGAATGGAAGTGGATCAGCACTGGTGAGAGCGAAGCCGTAGCCCGTCGGTTCCGTAAGATTATTCATAGAATATTCTATGAATAATCTTTTTTTCTTTCTCTGAGGATATTTCAGCCGTGGCTTCAATCGGAACAATACTCTGAGCAGAGGTAGAGGTCAAGGCTATTGCAACGTCAGTATTCTCTCAAGCTACCAAGAGGTAATCGTCATAGGCTTGCACGATCTTCAAACTCAGTATGCGATCAAACATGGCAGACCTAGCCAAATACTGCTGGATTGATATCGACAACCATAGTGCGTACTCTAGCGGGTAGGAAGTTGGTTGCCTGTTGCAATGGCGTGCAGTATTGAGACAATCACAACTGCCATTTCAATGCCCTGTAATTCCTCACGTATACGTTTCTGGGCTTCTATACGGAGAGAGCCTGCCAGGACCGTGAGCATTCTACACTTCTCGATCACGTAATATCTGTTGATGTGAGCTGGAGAACGTGTTTGATCCCGATGAAATCGGCACGTTCATGGAGCGTGAAGAGGAAGATTTCATCCCAACCTCACGAACAAGCGAGCAGAGCATTGACAAGGATAACCGCAAGATGGACACACATAGCCATAATGAATGCTATCCTTATACCAGAAGCAGTGAGACTGGCTGACCACCCGAAAATCCAGAGCCTCTAATACCCCTTGAATATGGCACCCTCTTTCTTTGGAGACCCATCCGAGCGCATAAAACGCTTCAGTGCCATGTTCTTTCAGCTTTTTGATGGCATCCTTCACGAGTTGCATTCCAATGCCTTGTCTCTGAAATGATGGAGCAACGGCAACGGATTTAATGAGGCCAATGCGCTTCCCATCCAATTGTTGGATAGCAGGGAGTTCTTTTACAAGATCAAAGGAATCAAGCAATGATGCTTTGAATGTCTCCGGCAAAACAATTTCTGCTACCAGCACACCAACAACATCTTCCGTCATATGATCTTGGACGATGAGTGCGACCTTCCCAGAAAAGCTGTCGTCATCATAAATATAGGTCTCAAAAACGTTTCTGAGGATATAGTTTTCACCCAGCGCACCTTCTAGTACACCCAGTGCTTGCTGAATATGAGCGCTATTATATGTGAGTAACGACGTCGTGAAATGTCGTGATTTCATGAGCAAAATGTGCGGCTCCATTCCTCAACTGGGTACATTGCAGTCGCCCAAAAATCTAACCCTATTCATATTATAGGGTATAGCAACATTACGTGGTGGATTCCCTCTCATTCGTGCTCAATGTTCTCATTCGTGCTCAATGTTGTCGAATTTTTGAGCACATCCACTGGGCAGTGCAATTATACCGCTCTGTATAGTACAGCTAAGTATATAGCTTCTGTTTAGATATATCAATAAGTGCTAGCAATCATACCTAGATTTTGATTTGCTACGGCATCGAGTCTTGGCACGTTCTGCATGAGTGCTGCCCAGGAGATGATGGAGAACCACAATTGTAGATCTTCCACAACTTTTGTGCTAGCAATCAAGCACTGCTCACTGCTCGTCTGCACTCCAATTTGGCTGTTAACTAGGGAGTGACCTCTAAAGAGAGAAAGGAAAATAGATGAATATGGTATACTCTCTTTGAGTACAATACAGATAATACAAAGTACCCTGTCACGCAGGTATTCTTGAGGATAAGGTAACTCCCGTCGGTTCCGTCGGTTCTGCGATCAGACCTGAGATGCAAAAGTAACTCAGGTCTTTTTCTTTCACCTCCTCCTATTCAAAAATTGCTGCGACAGACGCTTTTTCCTCTATAAATGATTATTTTATACAATACTATCTTAATTAGTAAAAATATCATATTTTCTATCACAGAGCAATTATTGAATATTTCTTGTTTTATGATACTTTACGAAAGTTGACAAGTTCCATATTTGTTGCATGATACAAATGCAGATAAGACGATTTATCACATTTTACCGAATATTAATCTATTTTTAATAGTGCAATCATATAAACATGCATTTACATCGCAAATGACGTAAATGCATGTTTCCTCATTACTCCAGCTTCAAAATGGAGGCGAGTATCTCGTGCCTTGCTACGGTGTCCGTGTTAGTATCCTGTTTTACATGGCCTTTGG
>DASYAN010000514.1:0-5876 GCA_036501345.1 Ktedonobacteraceae bacterium | reverse complement strand
GTCGTTGATCCAGCGACACACATGGTTGAACGAGAAGGACGTTCGATCGACCTGACACCCAAGGAGTTTGCGCTGCTTGAGTATTTCATGTACCATCCGAATCAGGTTGTGACTCGTGAGATGATCGAGCAGCACATCTGGAACTATGATTTTGAGTGTAGCTCGAATGTTATCGATGTCTATGTGCGTCGCTTGCGCCGTAAGATTGATGACCCTTTTGAGGTCAAGCTGCTGGCAACCATTCGGGGGATTGGCTACCGATTAGCCTCTCCACAATAGGGCACGATCACTCTACGATGACGGTCAGATTCATGCCAGTATGGATGGGGCAGTAGAGTTGAAAGGTGCCAGCGTTCGTAAAGGGGCCAATCATGGCTGAACTATTGCCGCCGATCTTCACATCATTGATCTCAGGCGCACCCACTTCTCTAGCCGAGTTCGCCTCGCCGTTCCTCCATGTTCCATTGGCGATTGTGTGCCCTACAAAGAGGTTATCATCGATGAGCGTAATGCTCTGGCCTTTCTTGATGGTGATCGAACTCTGGACAAAATTTGTGGCGTTCATATGGACGGGATTGGGGCCGTTGGAACCGCTGCCACAGGCAACGAACAGCACAATGCTGATACAGCTTAATCCCAGTATTGCAAACAGTTTTTTGAGCATTGTTTCTCCTTCGTTCATGTTCATTATCAGTATTAACTCCCCCGCTAGAGAAGGATTCTGTATCTGGGTCTCTGCGCCAAAGTGTAACCGACAAGAATGACAAGGACATTAACGTTCCCTTCGCATTTTGTCATTGATCTGTCATCTTGCTATGCGATAATCTTAGAGAAGAGCAATCATCTAACCACCAGAAGACGCGAGGGTGACCCATGAAACGACCAACACCGTATCACTTTCGAGTTTCCTTGACCTCGAGCGTACGAACGCATCTAACCCTATGGTACTTGGCAGTAATGGCGTTTATCGTGGTCGTCTTTGGCGGCAGTCTCTATGCGACTCAGACATTCCTCAATGCCAATGCAGCCGAGAGCAGGCTGGAGACACAGGTGTCCCAAGATGGCCAGCGTTTCGCGCAGGCCTACAAGCAGGCACTGCTGGAGCGCCAGAGGCCCGCGGCTCTCCATCTCAATCAATCCTGGCAGGAGATAGTGCTGCTGCTACGTCCCGATGGAAGTGTCCTAGACTCGCGTGGTCCTCTGACGGGTATCGTGACCCAGCAGCTACGGGCCAGAGCCGAGCAGAATGCGGGGATGATCGATCTCGCTGTTCAAGAGAACCATTCCCATGGCTGGTGGGCCAGGGATACCACCTATCGTGTTCTGGTGACGCCTGTCCTAAACCAGAACGCACGTATTGCTATCCTCCTGGTGGGATTGCCGCGCTCGTATCCCATCTCTTTCCTGGCGATCTGGCTTTTTCACGGCACACTGGCCTTGCTTGTCGCGGCAATCGGGGGTTACTGGCTAGCAGGCAAAGCGCTCCGCCCTGTCAAGATGATTACGCAAATGGCACACGAAATTCATGCGACCGATCTGCGACGTCGCTTGCATTTGAAACGCAGAGATGAGTTTGGTGAACTGGCAGCGACGTTTGATCACATGCTTGCACGCCTAGAGGCCGCCTTCAAACGCCAGACGCAGTTCACCGCTGATGCTAGCCATGAACTACGCACGCCACTCACCATTATTGATCTGGAGATCAACCGAGCACTGACGCAGTTCGAGCGGCCAGAAGACTATCGGCAAGTGTTGGAACAGATCCAGGCCGAGAATGCGCAGATGACGGCGACCGTCAACAACTTGCTGCTGCTGGCTCGGGCCGATACCGGACAGATGACGCTGGACCTGCAAGAGGTCGATCTGAGTGATATCGCCCTGACCTGCGTGGAACGCTTGCTTCCGCTGGCGAAGCAGAGCCAGATGACTCTGGCAACCGGAGACCTGCCGGAAGTGCTGGTCCGAGGCAATCCACAGTATCTGGGACAAATGTTGACCAATCTGATCGAGAATGGCATCAAATATAGCAGCGGCATCGGGAAACGCGTGTCTGTCGAGTTGGCCTGCCAACAGGAATGCTGGGGCCTCGTGCGCGTGCAGGATGACGGCCCTGGTATCTCCGATGAGCACCTGCCCTCTCTGTTTGAGCGCTTCTATCGCGTAGATAAGGCACGCTCTCACAGACCCCTTCTTCCAGTGCAGAGCAGCAAGCCAGAAAACGCTGAGCCGGGTGGTACAGGGCTGGGCTTGTCTATCGTGCAGTGGATTGTCCAGGTCCACGGTGGCGAGATACGTGTGGAGAGCACCATCGGAGTCGGTTCGCTCTTTGAAGTACGCCTACCGCTACTCTCCAGAGCGCAGGAATAAAAACAAGCGTTTGATGACAGATCGATGACAAAACCGAGCGATAAAATTCATATCCCCGTCATCCTTCACAACTATACTGATGCTACAAACTTATTAAGTGAGTTTGGGCAAACAAGAGTACGAAAGAGAGGTTTTTCTTATGCATTGGGGATTTGGACCTAGCCTGTGGCCGCTTCACCTCCTCTGTCTAGTTATTCTCGGATTTCTGATATGGGGAGCCATCTCTCGGTTCAATTGCAAGGGGCGAATAGCCCGCTCGTTCCCGTCTAGCAGGTCATCCTATATGCCTGACGCACTGGAGATCTTGCGCCAGCGCTATGCGTGTGGCGAGATCGATGCCACCACCTTCGATCAGATGCGCGAGCGATTGGAAAATTCTGGCCGACCCCGCGATTAGTCTTGGGGAGTCGCTCCTGTCCCTTTCCCTGTGTCTCCATGGGTCATCCCGAATTTTTTGAAAGGGTGTTCGAGCAGGCTGAAAGGAGGAGAAACTAGGCAAAAAGGATCTCCTGAATGAGACTAGGGTCATAAAGAAAGAAATTTTTTCTAGTGGAAAAGCGAGACATCTTGGCAGGGTTATAATCCAGTGCGTTGATCCTGTCAACGGTCTAAAGGATTGTTTGTCAGATACTCAATGAGTATCGCCATTTCAGAGGCACAAAGTACACAACTATTCAAGTGGTCCTTGATCTGGGCTGCTAGTTGTTTACTGAGCAGTTCCAGATGGTACTCGCCAAGTATCTGATTGGAAGGGCAATCCCACCTATATAGCTTACTGATGAGCTTGCGCTCGATTTGTTGGTAATTTACCAATTGATCTGAGCAGCATTGACAGTGTGCAAGGTGCGATTCAACAGCGGATCGCACCTTTTCACCTTCAAGATATGCCACTAACTCCTCATCGCGAATAGCACCTGGTTCACTACAATGCACGAGATTTTCCTCTACTTCAACATAAATACAAGTTTAGCATAATGAATATGTCCAAATGGGCATAGAGTGATCTATAGCATTAATACGTTGCAGCATGCTGATGGGGATACATCTCCAGTATGCGTAATGTCTATTGGGGACCAATTTATCCTCTTTCTCCCATAGACGGGCCACTCAAGTATTTTCGGGTATGTATCTAACCAAGACACATGAGCTATACTTGCCCCTTGTTCTCCGAAAGCTGTCCTCTTTTTCCCTCAAGTTGTCCGCTTTGTCCCTGGGAAAAACCTCTCTCATCAGCTATCATTAGAGGAGAAAGCTGTTAATGAGAGGGCCTTTTGAGTTAAGAAACGACCTCGTGGTTAGATATGCTCACATTACTATTATCCAGGCTTGCTGAAACAAAGGTAGCCAAGAGAGAGGCTGCTTTCCATATAAGACTGGCTGCATGAGATGATTGTGCATTGAATATTCTTTAATAATGGTGAGTGGTCATCTACAAAAAATATATGCTTCTATTATTGAATAAGGGGATAAACATTATGGATGTACATAGCGATAGTCTACATGAAATACATGCAGAAAATAGACCTCGAAGCCTACGAGATATCCAACCAACAGAGCGGCCATCATTGCCGGTCCCCAGAGGTGACCGCACAGATACGGCGAGTGGGTTCCAAGCAGATATAGGAGATAACACACCTTCTACAATATTTTGTAACATTTTCATGGCTTATCTCCAGCAGTGCTTTCCCAGCTCATCTTGCTTTTTGTGCAGGGAGCGAACACCAGTAGATCCAGGACGTGCTATCGTTGGTCCTCAGGTTGCTCCGGCTGCTCAACCAGGCGACGGAGAGGGTGGCCCTAGTGTGAATCCCCCCGACCAAACCAGGTCCCCTGTGGAGGCTCCTAATCGCCCAGATCATCCTCGAGAGTCCGACGACCCCAGAGAAGATGATCAAGCAGCTTTGAGGGCCAACTTTGAAGAACTCAGCAGCCGTTACAATACCTATGGGCATGAGGCAATGCGAATAGCGGAGCAATTTGTTTGGTTAGACTGGGTTTATCGTCGCCGCGGCAGAATAGATCGTGTTGTTGACGCGGCCCGCACGCTTACTATAGGACGCCTAAACACATTTCATGACACTCATCGTTCCTATGGACAGATGCTAAATGACTATAACCAACGTTTAACGGAATTCGAGGATGACTATGAGGAAAGTGCTGGTATGCCGAGACTTCCAGATCACATAGATATTATGAACAGAGCATATTCTTCGATGTATTACAGGGTATTCCCAGAAGTACCTCCGTCTAGAGATAGCGGCTATAGATACTTCAGTTTAGGACCTCCTTTAGAAGAAGGAGGAGGAACTACTATATCAAGAGAGATTAATAATCCATCTGATCAATATGCACCATAGATGCCAATTTGCTGTTCAGTTACGCTTGATCCGGCCAGCAATGCAGAAGCCAATATGACCGTAAATGCCACGCTGTTTTATGACGCGGCTAGTAAATTAGGTCAAATCTGCACAAAAGTAAGCTTCCGGAAATCACCGCCTGACATGCTTTCTAAAATATGAGGTCGAGTAGCGGGATGGTGGCAACATCATCCCGCTACTCGACTTCCCAAGGAGTAAACTTTTTCCAAGCTGCAGTGATCATACCAAGTGCATCCCAAAAGTACGCTTTTTGGTGAGCTAGAATGAGAGGTCCCCAGGTGTTTTTCTGCTCAATTCTGACATCAGCATTGACATCAGAGACGTTTTACAACCGTTGACAAAGATGAACTCTAGTGGACTACTTACGAGCTTAGATGAGATTTGCAACCTCCATTTTTGTCCGTGGGTGTGTAGCTAACCAGTAATCACCTGTGGGAATAGAATAATTAAGGCTATGTGTTTAGGGCTATAGATAATCCCGGCAGATTTTTTTAGGAATACTAGAAATACCAAGGAGTGATTTATGGCCGAATCAACTGTAGAAACATCCAACACAGAAAAAAAGATTGTAATGTATGGTAAAGACTGGTGTCGTGATTGCCACTCTGCCAAGCGCTGGTTTGATGCTCATGGCATTGCCTATGAATATATCAATGTTGAAGAGGATGAGCAGGCTGCTGAGTATATGCTGAAAGTCAATGGTGGTATAGGCAGCGTTCCGACGATTGTTTTTCCCGATGGTTCGTTTCTGATTGAACCAACTGGACGTCAACTGGATACAAAGTTGCCACTAATAAAATAGCTTTGAGTTAGCATCGCTCTTGCCGTAGCAGCAGGAGCTTTTTTTGTATTTAAGATGACTCACATGCTTCGAATTATGCTACTTCTGTGACGATTCGGTGCTTAGTGATATTTCTTCCTCGCGCAAACGGTAGATTCTTTGCGGCAGAAGCAGTACAAT
Organism: Ktedonobacteraceae bacterium; assembly: GCA_036501345.1. Lineage (GTDB taxonomy): Bacteria > Chloroflexota > Ktedonobacteria > Ktedonobacterales > Ktedonobacteraceae > DASYAN01. The sequence goes on along the minus strand of DASYAN010000514.1, from coordinate 170 downwards.
GGTAAGGAAGGCATCGTGCCTATGTGGAGGGGGCTTTCATGGGTAGGTATTTTCATGCGGCCTCCTGGGGAGCCAAAGGAGCCACCGGAGTGGAAAGCTGCTTCGGCTTCTTGCGTGCTGGCATGAGGAGGGGCAAAGGTTCAGGCACAAACTGTCCCAGAGGCAAAGCA
>DASYAN010000513.1:0-7673 GCA_036501345.1 Ktedonobacteraceae bacterium | reverse complement strand
TTCAATCCTACATTAGTACTAAAGTCCCAAAATATCCCCGATTTTGTCTTCAGTCATCTCCTTTGGGCTATTCTTACCATACAATCTTTTTCTCCACTGAAAAAATGGAAACGGGCTGGCCACTTGTGCGAATGGTGAGTTATCAGTCATTGATGAAGTAATAAGGATGAAACAATACATGTCAAATCAAAAAAACAACGTTAAAACATCGCAACAAAGCTTATGAATGAATGTACTGGATTAATGAATTTATACGATAAAGTATATCATGCGAAACATTACACACAATACAATCTTTAAAAAGCGATGCTTGCTGAAGGGCATGATGCGAAATTAGTGGATCACTATGTGTTTCCGTTGAAGAAGTGTTGCGAATAGCATCCTAATGTTGAGGAACGATGCGAGGATGATGATAGTAATGATAAGCGTATTGAGCAATTGATGATGTTTTGATGAAAAACTCAGAGATGTAATATAAAGAGCCTCATCGCAATCAACAAGGCTCTTTGCCTTTTCACGATATCATCGCGCTTCGTCGCTCGCTTCATCCTTCATCAAATGATCAATGAGATCAATGACATCTTGAGACTCTTTGTTATTTCGCCATATCACCGACATTAACAATATAGTCTCATCGCCTTTCGCCACCAACCTCAAATCACTTTGCTAACGTCATCAAACCGATGCTCAACCATGTTCATAATAAACACACATTATTCCTCAGTGTACTTCTCCAATTTCCTTAGTCTTTCATCGAGCTGCTTCATCTCTTCTTTGATTTGCTTTATGGCATCGCCCTCCAATAAATCACGAAGAAGTGATATATCTTGTTGTTCTTGTTGTTCTAACTCTGTTTCTATTGCTGAAGCTCTGCCGCGTATTACTTCTTCGTATGCAGCTCTCCAGCCTTGCAGGTACGGTGATTTTCTTCGTTCCTCCTCTTTTTTTTCGTACTCAATACATCGTTGATACCCTCTGATGTACTCAGGGTCTTGTGTGATGTCTTCGATGGTTGATGATGGTGTACCATTGTTTTCGATGAGAGACGTTGATGTATCATTGTCTTCGTTGCTGGACTCTGATGTGCCAGGGGACTCAAAGCGGACATCGGGGGCTGCTTTGTCAATCTCAGAGATGATGGAGCGTATTTGCTCAATAAATCGGGTTTCTAACTGTGTTCTTGCAAAAAGTGTAGAAACACACACAATAAGCACATCGTCTTGATAAGAAGTTCCCTCTGTATCCTTGAACCATGTACGAAAGGCGGTAGAAGAAATGTCCTCTTCTAAGCGCTTCAAAACTTTCTTCCAAAGCTCCTGAGCATGAGAGCTTCTCATCCATCTGCCTGTTTCGGGACTTGCTTTGTCCAATTTTGTATAGGCTTGCTCACGGACGCTTCCTCTCTGTGTTTGTTGTTCCTCTCTTTTCTGTTCTCGTTTATCCTCTTTTTCTTTACGATATTCTAAATATTGCCTTTTGATCTCCCTGTATGTCTCTTGCATCTCTGCTTCATCGGTAATAGCATGATCACGAATAAGTTGCTCTGCCATTTCTTTTACTTCTATTTGCCCAAAGACATCAAGATCTCTAAATTCCCATCTAGTTGCAAATTTAATGCGTTCCTGCATCCGTGCTTGATCTTTCCTGGCAAAGAGGTTTTCACCACTATCCATTGTTTTCTCCTTGTTTTGTTGTTAGTCATTAGTGCACACTGTTGAAACAATAAAATACACTAAGTACAACAATTAATCATCATTTGACATAATTATACCATTACAGGACGAAGTTTTACTACGAAAAATGGCCTCTCATCATACACGCATTGGCTTTCAAGATTGAACAATGCTGACTTTGCTCTCTGGAAAAGCTGGCCGACTGCTCCCTATTTTGCACACAGTGCAATTGAAATGGAACAAGAAACGCGAAAAAAGATCAAAAACAGATATGAAACTTCTCACATGTCAATCTTGGATAATCAAGATCTGATGTTTTGATATAAGGATTTTTGCCGATCCAAGGCCCCACATGGAGTAGGACAATAGACTGATTGCTACAATACCTGAGCAATGGTTGTGCTTTGCTGGCTTATATCAAAACGTCAGCACACAGTAAGACTATCTTGACAAGCTTATTTTTTCTCTTCCCGAAAATCTATCCCTGCAAGCGTGCCCAGACACCCGCCATAAAGAAGAGAGGAACAAAGCTCCGTTGCAGCTTGGCCTCTGCTCGAATTAGCTCAATGTAGCTCTCAATATCCAGCTCCTCCGTCACAATGCCATATTCACACAGCTTTGGCAGGATATCATACAGTACATCAGCGAGAAAATCATAACCTATCCAGTCCTCTGTTGTCCCCACAATCCCATCAAGTCGCATCTGTGGCAACGGCAAACCAGCATCTAGAAACGCTGTGGGGAACTTGAACCCTATTTGCATTTCTGCCCCCGAATGACGAAATCCCCCGGCAACCCAGGCCATAGCTTGCTGAAAGAGATGAGGAATAGGAGTCATTCCAGCAGACCGTTCACTCACACCCCATTCGATCTCATGGAACGCTACTATTCCTCTTGGACGCAACTGGTCCCTGCAGACACGCAACACTTCAGATTGATCTGCGACATAGATCAAAACATTGCGACCGACGACGGCATCAAAGTCCGTATCGAGTTCAATATGACGGATATCTCCCGCTACAAAGGAGACATTGGTTAGTCCAGCCGCATGCACACGTGCACGAGCCACATCTAAACCTGCTGGATATACATCTACTCCCATAACTGACCCTGTTGGACCAACTAGTTCTGCTAGCAACAAAGCCACATCTCCTGTACCGCTTCCTACATCCAGTACCTTCATACCAGATGTAATACCAGCTTGCTCAAAAAGGTGTTTTGTCAAAGGATATAACAATTGTGCCAGTTTTTGTAGACGCTCTTCTTCACGCGTTGGATGACCTAATACGTAGGTAGCGTCAGATGTCTTTTGGATATTCATATGTACCACTCTCCCTTTTCTGGCTATATGTCTAAATGAGATGCACTAACGCTCTCATCAGGATGAAAACACAAACGGTTGTATGATCGTATGCAAAGATACTCTTCTATATGCGTTCAAAACCTCCCCATGTGGAAGCTTTCCTGCTGATATATGGGTAAAAGCCCTCGCTATCCGTCTGAAACGACTATTGATGTGTTTAAGTGAGCACAACTAGTCGACAGATACGAGAAACAGGGTAGTGCTGAACTGATGACTTTGGTAAGTTTACCAGATAGCTCTTCCATGTCAAGCGACACAGCAGAGCTAGAACTAGAGTACTCTGCTCTCTTTACCCCTGCAATAAACTGCCTTGCCAAGGATCTTTATGGAACTATAGAAATAAACTGAATAGTTACTTTGTCCTATATGTCATTACGCATCATAGTATTTCACGAATGGTTGTGTTACCATTCTCATCAGTTTTGATCGACGGAATTTCAAAAAATTGTGGAAGTATAATTCTCCTATTTTAGGAAATAAGAGTCTTACTCCAATCGCCTCATTGCATCTATAAAGCAAATCAATTTGCCTACCATAAACTATTTAAGAAATGCAATGATAATAAGAGTTTTTCCATGTTTTATATAGTGTTTTTTCATACACTATGGGCTTCTTCCAAAAGCTAGTTCCAAATCATCAAAACATCATCAAACTGTCAAAATTGACCTTAGAAAGGGATAAATTGTGCAGCGACGGGTAGTTATTACAGGACTTGGAGTTATTGCTCCCAATGGTATTGGCAAGGAACTCTTTTGGGATGCTTGTCTTTCTGGCAGCTCGGGTATCCGACCTATCACACGTTTCGATGCTAGCTCACTGCCATCTCAGATAGCTGGTGAGGTAACAAATTTTGAACCTGCAGCACTGGGACTCACACCTAATGAATGCCAGAACCTAGATCGCAATACCCAATTTGCCCTCGGAGCAGGTAATCTTGCCTTACAAGATGCAGAGTTCCCCGGTAAATTGAGCACAGTAGAACGTGAATCAATGGGAGTGTATATAGGCTCAGGCATCAATTCTCTGGCAGAGATCGAGAAATTCTGGCTACAGACAATGGGGCAAGGAAACTCCGTTCTCTATAACAACAGCAACGATTACCACTCTCCCAGTAGCATATTTATGACTCATGCATCTGCTGCCGCGATTGCATCACATCATCAATTACATGGACCATGTATGGTTATTTCAACAGCATGCTCTTCAGGGGCAGACGCCATTGGCCAAGCTTTTTGGACCATTCAGAAAGGACGTGCTGATCGCATGCTAGCGGGCGGAACTGATGCCCCAATTAGTCCCATCGCCCAAGCTTCATGCTCTATATTGGGTACATTGAGTACGCATAACCAGCAAGCCACACAAGCCTCTTGTCCATATGATAGCAATCGAGATGGCTTCGTCATGGCAGAGGGCGCAGGAATACTCCTTCTAGAAGAACGAAAGGTAGCACTAGCACGTAATGCACATATCTATGCCGAGCTGATTGCTTTTGCTTCAAACAACAATGGATACCATATGACTGCTCTTCCAACTAATGGAGCACCACTCCAACAGCTCTTCACGCAAGCATTAGAGGAAGCGCAACTACAGCCTGAACAACTTGGATATATTAATTCGCATGGGAGTTCAACCCGCCTCAATGATATGACAGAAACTACCGCTTATAAGTCTGCTTTTGGCGAACAAGCCTATCATATCCCTATCAGTGCAACAAAATCGCTCATTGGACATAGCCAGGGAGCTGCTAGCGCCATTGAAACTATTGTCACTTCCCTTGTACTCGAGCATCAGATTATTCCCCCGACTACCAACTTAAAGCATCCCGATCCACTTTGCGATCTCGATTATGTGCCAAACACAGCACGGCAAGCTGCAGTCGAAGTAGCACTTACGCATTCCAGCGGTTTTGGTGGTGTGAATAGTGCACTTGTCCTTGCTCAGCGTGACTGGCTGTATAAGTAGTCCTAAAAGGAGATAAAAAATATGTCGTATCATACCGAGCGGCGTGTCGTCATCACTGGTCTAGGCGTTGTTGCCCCAAATGCCATCGGAAAAGAAGCTTTTTGGCATGCAACTAGTAGGGGTATTTCAGGCATAAAAACTGTTCAACCTTTTGCAACTGCTGATCTATCTATGCGAGCATCCGGTCATGTCGATGACTTTACAGCAAATCAACATGTTGATCATAAGTTAGCAAAGCGAACTGATCGTATGAGTCACTTTGCCCTTGTAGCAACCCAGGAAGCTCTACAAGATGCAAATCTAGTACTGGAGCACGAGGACCTCCAGCGTGTAGGAGCAGTAGTTGCTAATTCACTTGGAGGTATTGAGTATATCCTCAAGCAAATTCAAGCTTTGCACACTCGTGGGCCACGTTCTATTAGTGCTTTTTCAGCTATTGCTTGGTTACAGGTTGCCAGTGCAGGACAGATCGCTACCCATTATGGTATTCAGGGATATTGCAAAGCGCCTGTCAATGACTCTGCTGGAAGCTTGAATGCCCTAGGCATAGCATATGAAGCTCTTCAAAGAGGAGCTGCGGATATCATTATTACTGGGGGAACTGAAGCATTCCTACACCCACTGATTTTTTCAGAGCAACCTGATCAGATTGAAACCTGGGCAACGGGTACTGATCCACAGGCTTATCGTCCATTTGATAAGCGTGCAGCTGGCTTAATCCCAGCAGAAGGTGCAGGTATATGCATTCTTGAGGAGTACACGCACGCGCAGCGGCGTGGAGCCTCAATCTATGGAGAGATTATTGGCTTTGGACAGACCAATGATGCACATGGATTGAAAGCTCCCTCTAGCGATGGTAGGCAGTATGCCCGTGCTATCTCTCTTGCTATGCAGGAAGGACAATTACATTCGGAGGATATCAGTTACTTTAGTCTTGACGGGCGAGCTTTAACCACTTCTGACCGGGGCGAGGCCGAGGCCCTTCATTTAGCCTTTGGCCCTGAACTCGCACATCTACCCGTTAGCGTTCCACGTACAATGCTAGGCCACAGCTACGCAGCAGCAGGAGCTTTGGATACAATTACTTCACTGCTAGCACTTCGTCATAGTCTCATTCCACCAACGATCAACTGTGAAAAGCTAGATCTATCTTATGGCTTGAACCTTGTAGGTGATAAAGCACGTTCATCGTCTCTCACTGGAGTATTGATCGGTGGACGAAGTATTGGGGGAACAAATATCGCACTAGCAATTAAAAACTAGGTCACTATTTGGGACCTGATCCACATGATCACACTTGCCTTCTTTACGAAGGTTGCTTGCTATGGTAGAATAGCAAAAATGCATGGACGAGCAGAGAATGAATTGACCACTGAAAAGGAAAATGGAAGTGTTTATAGGCAGGAGAAGATGCTACCATGGCTACACTGCTCATAGAGAGCCAGCTTCTGGCCACCAAATTCTTTGTGCCCGTCACTCCGGGCACCTTGATTTCCCGTCCTCGTCTAAATGCATTGCTCCAGCAGAGCTTGGAGCGTCCCCTCACGCTCATCTCTGCTCCTGCTGGCTTTGGCAAGACTACCTTACTCTCTAGCTGGGAGCAATCACTCCCAGCTAGTCATTCCCTCGTAGCCTGGGTCTCTCTGGACGAGGGAGACAATGAACCTCGATCGTTCTGGACCTATGTGCTGGCCGCATTAGACATGCAAGAACCAGAACTGTTTACTCCATTATTGAAGTATCTCCAATCACCACAAGCTCCTCCACTGATGTATATCTTGACAATTCTCATCAATCTCCTGATGGATACTGCTCAACATTTTGTGCTGATCTTGGATGACTATCATGTGATCACTGAGCAGGAAATCCATAATACGCTTATATATCTAATAGAACATCTTCCTCCTCAAATGCATATTATCCTGGCAACACGTACCGATCCACCATTGCCACTCCCACAGCTGCGAGCACGTCGGCAAATGCTGGAAGTCCGCGCTGACCAGTTGCGTTGTACAGCAGAGGAGACCAGAGCCTTCTTCCAAGAGGTCATGGACACCAAACTACCTGACGACACAATCCAAGATGTGACAACTCGGACGGAGGGCTGGCTGGTGGGCTTGCGATTGCTCGGTCTTTCACTCCAGGGACGTATCAATCCTGTCAACCTGCTGGAGGAAGTGAGTGGGGATCAGCGCTATATCCTGGACTATTTAACCGAGGAGGTGCTCCACCGACAGTCCCAGGAAATACAAACATTCCTGCTCTCAACATGTATGCTACAACGGCTCAATGCCTCACTCTGTGACTTCGTCACCCAACAGCATGGTAGCCAGCAGATACTCAAATGGCTGGAACAGGCCAACTTATTTGTCGTCTCCCTGGACGACAAACGCCACTGGTATCGCTATCATGCCCTCTTTGCTGAAGCATTACGCTATCGACTGGATCAGACACACGGTGATCTCGTGCCCACCTTGCACCACCGTGCTAGCATTTGGTATGCTGAACACCACCACACCACCGAGGCTATCCTACATGCCTTCAGTGCTCATCAATGGCATTGGGCTGCTGATCTGATCGAACGTATGCCGTCTATGATGTCACTCACCTGGGGAGTAGGTGAACACGAATTGGTCATCCTCCGGCACTGGCTAGAGCAATTGCCACGAGAGGTT
>DASYAN010000512.1:0-12321 GCA_036501345.1 Ktedonobacteraceae bacterium | reverse complement strand
GCAACTGCACTCAATCATTGGACAACTCGATCTCACGATGGCACGCCAGTTTGAGCTAACCTTCCAGGCTGTCAATACTCGCTTCCGCGAACATTTCACAACACTCTTCAACGGCGGTATGGCACGCCTTGAACTCATCGCTGCAAAAAATAGCGACGAGGACTCACCAACTCCTTCCGGCATGCCTGCAGGCATAGAAGTGATCGTACAGCCACCAGGCAAGAAAGTTCAGGATTTATCGCTGCTTTCTGGTGGTGAGCGAGCACTGGTCTCTGCCGCACTGCTCTTCTCCCTGCTAGAGATCAATCCGCCACCATTTTGCCTACTGGATGAAGTGGATGCTGCACTCGATGAATCAAATGTTACACGCTTCTGCGATATTTTGAAGCGCTTGGCACAGCATACACAATTTATCGTGATTACCCATAATAGAGTAACCATGAGTGCAGCGCAGGTGATCTATGGCACTTCTATGCGTGAGAGCGTCTCGCGTATGCTGTCGTTGCAGCTGGAAGAGGCTGCTGTGGCTGGGGATCGGTAAGTGAAAGGTGGGCCCAGCTGGGATCGAACCAGCGACCAAGGAGTTATGAGCTCCCTGCTCTAACCGCTGAGCTATGGGCCCTTGCGAAGCGCATTATAGCACATCTCAGATCCGCTGTGAAGAGGGAAAATCAATTGAACCAATCAATTTCCACTCCACTTCCTTCAATGGAACATTTATCTTTATGAAATCTTTATATTGTAGAATTTATCTTCGTGCATGACTCATCTCAGAGTTGTGTTATAATAATAGCAGTCATGTGCAATGGCCGACTCAAGCTCATCAGATCTAAACACAAGCTCGAGATTGCACAACAACAGATAGCGGGAAATTCATGCATTTATTTTGTCTTGCATCAAAAGACTTAAAGAGTTGCATCAAGCATAGTAGAGCAGGGAAGCATGTCTCTTTCTCGGTATCATTAAAGGATATTTATCTCACCACTGAAACATTCCTGCTAAAAACAGGTGACCTGATTAGACATACCGTGCTATGCATAGGTGCGTGGCACGGTCAACATTGTCAGGGGGACATTTTATGGTCAATGAAGTAACCATTCGTATCGGAGGAGAGTCTGGCGAAGGAACCATTTCCGGGGGTGATATTCTTGCCTTAGCATCCGCTCGCTGGGGATATCACGTCTATACCTTTAGAACCTTCCCCGCCGAAATTCTCGGTGGGCCTTGTATGTTTCAAGTTCGTATTAGTGATCACCCAGTAAAGTCGATGGGAGACCACGCAGACGTACTCATCTGTTTGAACAAAGAAGCGTTCGATCGCAATGTCAGCGAACTACGCCACGGGGGCGTTCTCATCTACGATCCCTCCAATTTCACACCTGAGATAGGTGACTACATTACGTATGCAGTCCCTTTTAACACGATTGCCCGCAAAGAAATCCAGCTTTTCCAGACGAAGAATATGGTGATGCTTGGCGCAATCTGTGGCTTGTTTGACCTCCCTCTAGAGGCCATTGTTCAGGTAGTGCAATCCAAACTCTCCAAGTCGCGTAAAGCAAATGCTACTCTAATGGAGAAAAACTTGCTTGCACTGGAAGTTGCCAAAAACTATGTCACTGAGCACTTATCCAAACGTGATTCCTATCAGCTAGGTCTGGTAGAGAGAGCTGATCGTGTGGTGCTCAATGGGAATCAGGCAGTGGTCGCTGGAGCATTAGCCGCTCAGTGTGGCTTTTTTGCTGGTTATCCAATCACGCCCGCCAGTGACATTATGGAAGGCATGGCCAAAGAGCTTCCTCTGGTTGGAGGTACATTCCTGCAGGCTGAAGATGAAATGGCCGCCCTTGCTGCTGTACTCGGCGCATCATATGGAGGTGTACGTGCAATGACAGCAACATCCGGCCCAGGTTTCTCTTTGATGACAGAACTGATTGGGCTGTCGTCAATGGCCGAACTGCCAGCAGTGATCATCGATGCCCAGCGTGCTGGTCCTAGCACAGGTATGCCCACAAAGATGGAGCAATCAGACCTGAGCTTCGCACTTCATGCAGGACATGGGGATACACCACGCATGATTGTAGCCCCGGCTAGTGTCTCCGACTGCTACAACCTCATAACTCTGGCGTTCAATATGGCTGATCAGTACCAGATGCCAGTGCTCTTCCTCACCGATCAATCGCTAACAGCACGTGTGGAGAGCGTCGATCGCAGCGCCTTTAAACCAGCAGAGATCCAAAAGCGCGAGCAGTATCAGCCGCAAACGCATGCTGAGAATGGTAGTAACGGAACAAGCAACCATGAGCCAGTCCTGGCTAACGCCGGATCTGCATCTCACGGCTATTCTCGCTACGCATACACCGAGAGCGGCGTTTCGCCAATCAGTACGCCGGGAGCTGGTGCAGCAGTGTACACGGCAACCGGGCTGGAACACGATGAGTTTGGTCACCCGAACTATGAGCCAGAAGATCATACTGCAATGATGCATAAGCGTTTCAGCAAGCTTGAAGCAGCTGCACACGTATTGCCGATTCCAGAACGCTACGGGGACAAAGACGCCACCATCGGTATCATCGGCTGGGGCTCAACCGAAGGAACGATTCAAGAGGCTGTGGATCGTGCACGTGCTAATGGTCACCGGATAGCCTCGCTCCATCTCAAGATCTTATCGCCCTTGCCCGATCAGAGCATCCGCGATTTTATTGGCTCGGTACAGAAGGTGATCGTGCCAGAATGCAATTACTCAGGTCAGCTTGCCAATTTGCTGGGGGCTAAATATGGTTTGCAGGCCATTCGCGTAAATAAATTTGGAGGCATTCCCTTCACCGCAGGCGAAATCCTACGGGCTATTGAGGAGGTTAATCATGGTACAAGCAGTCATCAATCCCACACCTAAAGACTATAAGAGTGAAGTTAAACCTACATGGTGTCCTGGCTGTGGCGATTTTGGTGTACTTAATGCCGCATTCCGTGGTCTAGCAGGTCTCAAACTAGCCCCTGATCAAACAGTGATTGTATCAGGCATTGGCTGTTCAAGTCGCTTCCCACACTTTATGAAAACTTTTGGTTTTCACAGTGTACACGGTCGCGCTCTGCCAGTTGCTCAGGGATTGAAAATGGCTCGCCCTGACTTGACGGTAGTTGCTGTCGGTGGTGATGGCGACTTCTTCAGTATTGGTGCCGGGCATCTTGTTCACGCAGCGCTACGTAACATTGATATTACAGTGATTGTGATGGATAACGAGATCTATGGCTTGACCAAGGGACAAACCTCCCCGACGTCTCCCACTGGCCACATAACGAAGTCCACACCCTACGGCTTAATGGCCTCACAGTTCAACCCGATGGCTACGGCACTCTCATTGAACGTTAGCTTCGTTGCACGCGGCTATTCGGCAAAGCCGAAGGAACTGGCCGCTCTAATTGAGCAGGGCGTACAGCACAAAGGGTTCTCTTTTATCCATGTGCTCAGTCCCTGTCCAACATTCTATAAGACCTTCGATGCCTGGGATGCCGCAACAACACCCATTCCAGCCGAACACGATACAGCAGATCGCTCCAAAGCCATGCTGCTAGCAATGGAGACAGAGCAGTTGTTCCTTGGTCTTTTCTACCGCACTGAACGGCCCACAATGGACCAAGCAGCACATCAGCTCACTCAGCAAGCCAAGCCGTTCGACGTTGAACAATATATGAAACGGTACGCCTAAACCACCTAGATGGCAAAAGAGGAGTCCTTCCGTAAAGTATGCTTTTTGGAAGAACTCCTGTTACTTTTGTTACTCTTGTTACAAATTTTTGGTGATGAGCCAGCCCGGTAAAAAAACGTAGGAAAACGTACGGTTGAAGTACAAAATCTCGATGGGGATACTGCTAAGCAGCATCATTGACTTTCGTTCTAATAGTGCTCTGGAGGGGGCGTCACAGCCTGCTGGGCATGAAGCGAATTGATTACACCTTGAAAAAACTGCTCACCACAGGAGCGGCAAAAGAGTCCACTCTCATTGTGATAACTTCCACCAATAGCTGTCAGTTGTTGTTCTGCTGGCTTGCCACACCACTCACAAATACTTCCAATGGGGGCTAAATCTGCAGAGATAGGACGGGAGAATTCGTTATAAGGCATCATCATGCCTCCTTTAGTGTACTGATCAAACAAAACTAGTCATCAAATGTGTAGGAGACCGATCCCATTCATAAGAGTTGGGGAGGAACAGCCCCCGGCCTTCATTGCTTGTCCTCACTTTAGAGTCGCCTCTAAGGACTGATTCTGATCAGATGTGGGTTTTGCTCATCATAAGCCTCTTTCCTTTACAGGATAGGGCATCTCTCACTAACAACGTCTACGACCTTTGGATGCTTGGGATAGCAGAGTAGAAGTTAGTATACCATAAATTCAGACAAGTTTCCAGAGTTTATCGATCAAATTCCAGGGCTTGTGAATTTTTGAAGAGAAACTCCTAATGCAGCAAATGCTTGCTTTTTTGATAAGCAGAACTACACTTAACAGGAAGATTCACAAGCCCTGGAATAAATTCAATTCGTACCACATCCTACTGCTCTTCTCTTTTGTCCCTCCTTTTCCCTAGCAAAAGACCTTTCTCGTGACACTCCGCAGGGGTTCTGCACCCCGCAGCTTCTGACACTCCTACATAGTCGGCTTCCGGAGTCGATGTGGCGTAGCCACGACTCAAAATGGAAGCCGTAGTTGGTAGGGAATATCTGAAACAGGCTCAACCGTCCTCATGCCTGTTTCCTGAGCGGTGCCATGCTCGTTATGATCCCCATGCCTTGCGCTTCCAGTAGATGGCTGGGTACCTACGCTTTTGACGTCTTGGGAGATCACAACACCTGCAGATTGCTCTGCCCTCTCTACAAGTAGAAGAGTTTGAGGCTTTTCCTTGAATGATTTCTGATAGCGTTCAACCAGACGCTGACCAATGACAAGACTCGCATTTCTATCTGAATTCCCGCGCATGCCACACTGATGGCATAAGACCAGAGGCGCTCCATACATATATCCCTCAGCTGGCTTTCCCTCTTCGTATCGGGCAACCATGCTATGACAACAAGCACATTCACGACTGGTATTCCTGGGACTCACCCGACTGGTGATGATACCAGCATTGTACGCTTTATATTTTGCATCGTTGAAGATTCGTCCCTTCATCCAGAATGCTCGTTTGCTATTGCCTCGGCGGCTATACTTACCTTTTGCTGGTTTGAGGTTACCGAGGTGTTCAAATACCAACACAGTGGCCTCATGCTGCTGGGCAAACTGGACAATGCGAGCGCTTACCAGATGGGCGACTTGCTCGTCTGTGTTGCAGATCTTGCGCCACAGGTCTGCATTGTCCTGTTCGTTCGAGGCACAGATGCCAGTCTTGCGACGGTTGCGGGCGATCCGTCCGAGCAGTTGCTTCCTAAGGCCATTTACCCGTCGACCACCACCGATAAAAGTGGTGGCGAGGATCGAACCTTCAACCGTTCGGACGGTGCACACGGCGAGATGTTCATTGATGTTCAGATCGACTGAACAGATCTTGGTTTGTGCGTTTGTGGTGACTTGCTTTTCGATTTTGCCAGGACTCTTGAACTGCTTTTCGATGGGAGTATGCAACCACCACTGGTTACCACGACGAATAAGTGAGGGGCTTCCCATCTGGGCATCATCAGGGATTTCACGGCCAGTGATACGAACTTTGATCCAGCTCCACACACTTCCCGTCCACACCTTGATCATGATGGAGGAACCAGCACGCTCTTTCCAGAGGCCAGCATAGAGCATGGCCGACTTGTTCCATGAACGTGGTGGGACTGGCGGGCGTTCTGTGAATTTCTTCCCTTTTGCCGTTGTCTTCTCTTTTCGCTTGCGCCACTTGCCTAGATTCGCGGAGAACGAGCGAGCTGATCCGAGTGCCGCATTGATCGCTGCACGGCGGAACATGGCAGGGATATCTTCCCCGATCTCAGAGAGCGGCATCACAGGATGGGGATTGCTCTGTGTGGTGTGGGTAAGCTTTTCAAGTGCCTGGAGTGCATCCATATTTCCAAGCTCAAGTATTTTCTCATAAGCTTGAATCACCCCAAAATAGAAGGACGTGACTCGATTGAAGAGATCCTGATTGGCAGCAAACCACGCAGCATAGTCGGCTTGGTAGTTCAAGACCTGCCTGATCGTCGTGGTTGCTTTTGCCATAGTAATAATCCTCCTTCATAAAATAGTCCCTACTATCTATAACGTTGCATATTTAAATCTGTAACATCAAATAATTGTGTAACAGGATAAAACTTTTTATGAAGGTACCACGAGCGAACAGACCTCTGGCTAAAGCCCGCGAGAAACCCGCCTATCTACCTGGGATTGAAACCCCGTAGTTTGCGGCGGGTTCTTTTCTATCAAAATATGCTTTTTGGTCTCAATGATCCATTATTGCTTGGAGATGTCATTTACGCTCAAGCTAGCGATCAATCAGCTTATAAAGCATTACATCTAGCTTTTCCGACACGACACCTCTATCGCCTAGATATTGCCCCCAATGGGACAGTGCGATATGTGGCTTTAACCAATTTTCTCTAAACAGAGAAGGTCTTGTATCTTTGAAGACGGATACAACAGAGGAGACAGTTACGTCGAACCGTGATCCTCTGGCACATTTTCCTCTACAGGCAACTTCGAGGAAAGACTGCTACCAACAATCCAGCCAATCGCGCCAAGTCCTACAGTCAGACCTAGCCAGATCAGCAATAAGGTATTGAGAAGCACATTGAAGACTGTGGCCAAAATACCCGCAAGGATGATGCCAATGGTTAAGCCAGCTGTTACTCCAATCAGACAGCCTGGATGTTTGAGGTTACGCCCCTGTAATCTTTTCATCATAGAACAAGATGAAGCCCTTATAATAGTCTACTATAATCGACGAATTTGGTTTGCCTATGGATCATAGCGTGTAGCTCCAAATTCGTCAACCGAGTAGACCTTCGTCGGATTATCCTTTCTCTTCCAACGCTTCTACATCTTCAAGCTCATCTTCTTCCTCCTCCACACCTTCGGTTTCAGCGGCCTTGAAGGAGACGATATTGCCACGGATCTGCTCCTCAATTGCACCAGCAACATCGCTATTCTGACGCAGAAACTCTTTGGCATTCTCACGTCCCTGGCCCAGGCGAATATCACCAACAGTAAACCAGGAACCACTCTTCTTGACCAGTCCCATCTCCAGACCTAGGTCAATCAGGCCACCTTCACGAGAAATACCTTCGCTATACATAATGTCAAATTCAGCCGTTTTAAATGGAGGGGCAACTTTGTTCTTCACCACACGTACGCGTGTGCGGCTACCGACTACATCCTGACCCAGTTTGATCGAGTCCGTACGACGGATATCTAGGCGCACTGAAGCATAGAACTTGAGCGCTTTCCCGCCCGTTGTCGTCTCAGGGTTACCAAACATCACACCGATCTTTTCGCGCAACTGATTCGTGAAAATGACTGTCGTGTGAGAGCTGTTAATGGCGCTGGTGAGCTTACGTAGTGCATGACTCATCAAGCGAGCCTGGAGGCCAACATGCGTATCACCCATATCGCCCTCAATTTCCGCACGTGGTGTCAGAGCTGCCACCGAGTCGATTACCACTACATCAATCGCATTGCTACGCACGAGTGAATCAACAATTTCAAATGCTTGCTCACCAGTATCCGGCTGGGAAATAAGCAGATTATTAGTATCAACTCCACATTTGGATGCATAGGAGGGATCGAGTGCATGCTCCGCATCTATGAAGGCAGCAAACCCACCTGCTCGCTGAGCACTGGCAATAATGTGCAGACAGAGCGTTGTTTTACCGGAAGATTCTGGGCCATAAATCTCGGTGACACGCCCACGTGGTACACCACCAACTCCCAGGGCTAGATCCAGAGCAATCGACCCGGTGGAAATAGCTTCAATATGGACCTTCGCCGAGTCCCCTAGCTTCATGATTGCTCCCTTGCCAAACCGACGTTCGATCTGGGTTAGCGCTAACTCCATCGCTTTCTCACGTTCAGTCATGCCAGGAGCAAAAGTAATACTATTGCGATCTACCGAGACTTTTTCCTTCTTACTCATCATTATCCTCTCAAAGGGGGTTTGCAATTCCCACTAAACACTATCCTAATCGAACACACGGCATATATAGATGCAAATACGACATTAATGTAGTAATTGAACTAGACCGTGGCTCTCCCACAATGACTCCTACAACCTATTCTTTGAAAAGGGTCAAAAACTGGAAATAGATACTCCGTTGTAACTACTCAGGTGATAGAGAAGGCTCGAAACATTGGCTCAAAGTAGACTCTTCAACTTGCCAGGATCTCTGACGAATCGATACCAAATAGTTCCGACAAGCTCTTCCCTGGCACATAGGCGATGAGATTCCCAGCGTCTCTATTAGCTTTTACCTCTTGTTCCAAGTTCCACATAGAACTTCCCTCTTCTACAGGCTGTGCAAACGCTTCATCCCATTTTTCATCCCACTCCATCTCTTCAATCCGCTCTAAAATGTGTTTGGCTAACATATCTTGATCTTTGAGAGAGAGCTTTTGAGCAGCCTCGTATGCTGCTTTAAGTTGATCACTCGTCATAACTCTACCTCACTTCTTGATCTTATGCGCCTATTGAACAGCTACTATTCTACCACAGCATTGTCGACTTGGGTAGAGTTTGCTAGTACTTATGTTCGCACTGCTCATCACAGATCACGGCGTCCCTCAAGAGCACGACCAAGAGTCCCTTCATCTGCATATTCCAGTTCGCTGCCAAGAGGTAGACCGCGAGCTAATGATGTGACACGCAACTGTGGAACGTTCAGTTCACCTCCGATAGCATCCTTGATAAAGTGGGCGGTATAGTCGCCTTCAAAGCCCGGATTGGTTGCGAGAATGATTTCCCTCGTCGTACCGCTTGCAAGGCGCTTCAAGAGTTCATCAATACGAATATCTTTACGGCCGATGCTATTCAATGGCGAAAGAGCCCCATGTAACACGTGATACAATCCTTTGTATACCCCCGTCTTCTCCAGGGCAAGGACATCGAGCGGCTCTTCGACTACACAAATAGCATCTTGATCACGAGCAGGATTGGCACAGATCGAACATGGATCAGCTTCAGTCATGTTAAAACAGCGTGAACAGTAGACAATACTTTCTTTCACGCGCATGATAGCTTCTGCCAAACGACGTGCCTGATCAGTTGGACTCCGTAGAATAAAGAAGGTCAGGCGTTGGGCCGTCTTGACACCAATACCAGGTAGCTTCGAAAGCTCCTCGACCAAAGCGGCCACAGGAGGTGCAACATCACTCATTGCTTAGAACATTCCAGGGATTTTCAAACCGCCAGTGGCACCGCTGAGAAGCTTTTGCTGTGCCTCAGTTACTTTATCAAAGGCATCCTTGGCTGCAGCTTTCACCATCACTTCTAGCTCTTCAATATCATCTGCACTAAATGCTTCTGGATCAATTTTGACAGCGCTAATTTCATATTTTCCACTCATGGTGACCGTAACTGCACCACCACCAGCAGTACCAGTGAACTGGGTTGCCTCCAGTTCCTCCTGCATCTTCATTAGTCTTTGTTGCACCTTTTGAATCTCACGCATGTTCATAGATGATTGCTCCTTACTTCAGTTGAATATTTTTAATTTCTGCCTTAAACATCCGCATAGCTTCCTGAACCACCTGATCGGACTTCACTTTCTTGGCAGCGATTTCCTGGCGAGTTTCACCTGTTGTGGACGACGCCGTAGTTGTATTCTCTCTCATAACACTCGTTATGGCAAGAGGTGAGGGATGAAGCACTTCAGCTGTGGCAACGGAAGACGCTGCCGAAGCTATGGGATTTTGTTTCTGTGGCTGATCCGTCACTTGCACGCTCTGGATGTTCTGCACCTGATCTTTTGGAGGCACTCGCGGTATTTCAGATGCAGATACGGACTGCTCACGATAAGGCGAACGCTGCGGTGTTCTGGCGATTGTACGATTAGACAGCGAGGTCTCGGAATCGTGCGGTGGCCGCGGAGGAATAGAACCGAGTGCTGGCACAGATTGTCCCGGCGGGAGTAAACGTAATTTGCACTCTTGCTTCAACTCGACTTTCATCGCCCATTCGACTATTGCATGATGGGATGTATTCTGCTGTAGAGTACTATAAAAGAAATCAGCATTCGCTCGGATGACAACGATAGGCAGCGCCAGTGTGCCTTCTACCCCAACAATAGCATATCCATTGAGGAGCGCAGCAATTTTCGCACCATCCTTTTTCGACTTGACTCGTCTTTTGACATACTCCCAGCACTCTTTGACTTTCTCTATTGTTAGAATAGGAGCATCACTCGTCGTCGCAGCACCACTATCAACAGGCTGCATAGCCTGGACTGGCTGTAGCACAGCTTGTGGTTGAGCTACAAACGGCACACTATCTTTGGGAGCAGCATTAACTGCAGAGATTGCTTGAGTCTGAGGCTTAGAAATTGGTTCTGGTACATATTCTTCATTCGGTTCATCTGAGAATGACACATCGTCCCAATCAGGCAATGGAGGAACTGCTTCTACCACTTTGGCTTCCGGCTTTGGAACTGGAGGAACAGCTTCTACCACTTTGGCCTCTGGCTTTGAAGCTAGCGTGTTCTCCATTGATGGGAGGATCGGAGAAGCACGGAACTCGGAAGGTGCAGGACCGGTAGACCCATGAGAATGTGCAGAAACAGGAGTTCCATCCATCCCACCAGGACGTACACGCTCGTGAATAGGAGCCTGATTTGGCCGCGCAGCAGGAGTAGATGCCGTAGATGAAATAGATTGGCCGGATTGCACACGATTATGCAGTTCAATACAAGTCAACAAAGCTAGTTCCAGACCAAGCTGGGGTGTACCCTGGCTTTTCTGCACTAGATCATTTTGCGCAAAAATACGTGCACATTCGGTCAATTCCTCCAGGGAGAATCGCTGTGCTACTTGCACAATCTCGCTAATCTCATCTTCAGTTAGATCTAGGATCTCGGCAATACTTGCCCCAGCCTTGGTCAGCATCATGGCCCGGCAGTATTCAGCAATTTGCGAATTGATCTGGCGTAAATCGGCCCCAGATTCTGATAGCTCATGGATCAAGTGCAATCCAGCGGGACTATCCAGGTTAGCGATATGGCTCACGAACTTCTGAATAGCACGTGGATCGGCCACACCAAGCATCACCTGCACCTGCTGGAGAGAGATTTCGTTGCCAGCATAGGCAATAGCCTGGTCCAATAGGCTGAGAGCATCACGCATACCACCAGCAGCTGCACGAGCAATGAGTTCAGCAGCTCCAGCTTCAAGCGTGACATGCTCTTCTCCAGCTACGAAGCGCAAACGATCCACGATTTGGCGAGCTGAAAAGCGCTTGAAGTCAAAGCGTTGGCAGCGCGAAAGCACGGTGGGCAACATTTTATGCACATCGGTTGTTGCCATCACAAAGATAGCATGTGGGGGAGGCTCTTCCAGCGTCTTCAACAGGGCATTGAATGCTTCAGTGGTCAGCATATGAGCTTCGTCGAGAATATAGACCTTATATTTACCATTTGAGGGAGGCACCATGACTTTTTCGCGCAACTCACGAATGCTATCAATACCACGATTGGAGGCGGCATCAATCTCAATCACGTTAAAAGAGCTACCCACAGTAATCTCACGACATTGCTCACAATTGTTACATGGCTCACCATCTGCTGGGTGCAAACAATTGATCGTCTTTGCGAGGAGACGCGCTGTACTGGTCTTACCAGTCCCTCTTGGGCCAGTGAAGAGATAGGCATGAGCTAGAGTACTACTACTGAGCGCGTTTTTCAGAGTGCGAATGACTGGCTCTTGACCGACAAGATCACCGAAGGTCTGTGAGCGCCACTTACGGTAGAGCGATTGTGAGGCCATAAACGAAACTCCCGCCAATAAATCCTTATGACAAGCTACGAGCCCACTCGCTATATTAAGGAAAAAGAAGAGATAACGTAGAAAACCGACTTTCGCCCGGTCCTGCCGGGCAGCGTAATCAGGTAACCCTGCGTCACCCAGAGAGGCCCATTACCGTTGCTTCCTCACGGACCTAGCGGGGTTCATAGACATCTGCCGCGCAGGACCCAATTACGCCGACCGACAGGACTGGAAGAAAATCGGTCCATCCTACTCTGTATTTCGTTCCCATCAGTAGGATGGCCCTATCGTACACCTGTACGAGGGATTTGTCAAGAGGTATATTGCCTGAACTCGCAGCCCACTTAGCCAAATGCCATATGACTTCCGGTCTTCGTGCA
>DASYAN010000511.1:0-5688 GCA_036501345.1 Ktedonobacteraceae bacterium | reverse complement strand
TGATCACGTTTTTGGGCCTCTTCCAGACGCCACAGGTACTGATCAAGCTCTTCCTGGTTCGACCAGGCAGTCCCATAGATACGCTGTAGCATTGGACGGTGCTCGTCGCCACGCCAATAGGCACCAGCTACACGCATCAATTTGACTGGACCAATCTGTCTCGTATTCTCAACATGAGGGCCTCGGCACAGATCCAGAAATTGGCTCTGCTGATAAATGCCGACCTCTTCATCCGGCAAATTCTCGATGATCTCTACTTTGTAGTCTTGTCCTTTGTTCCGAAAGTATTCCAGGGCTTTCTCGCGGGGCCAGCGATCGCGCAAGAAGGGGAAGTTTCCGGCAATAATGCGCTTCATCCGGTTCTCAAGGTCAGGCAGATCATCTGGGGTGAGCGCACGTGGCAGATCAAAATCGTAGTAGAAACCATCCTCAATTGCCGGGCCAATGGCGAACTTGGCATCAGGGAAAATCTCCTGCACTGCCTCGGCCATCACGTGTGCTGCGGAGTGACGCATACGCTGAATCGGCGTATAACTCAGTGATTCTTCTAACTCTACTTCCACTGACATGCAAAAACCTCCTTATATAACAACAAAAAAACCTTTCCATCCCCCTTGGGACGAAAAGGTTGACAATCTCTTCGTGGTTCCACCCTGCTTCCGCGTTCTCATCCTCTAAAGAAGAAAGACGCGCTCATGGTAACCGCTAACGTGGTTGAGACGTGTACTTTGCTGGCTGAGTACAGACTGAGCGAGGGGTATTCACTTCTTGCCGATCAAAAGCACTCTCAGCCGCCGATGCATTTTCTCTGTCTGTCGATGGGAAGGAATGTGTCTCGCGTGAACGTCGCTATAATCTATTGAATAATTTAGTCTATGATAACATAGATGGCGAGACAAAGTAAAGGGCTTTGGAGGCCATCAGATTTGCTAGTAATCGTTTTAGTTTGCTTATACTAGTGTCGAAGTTCTTTGAAAAGCTGGTCTGATTGTTGACTAGGTGGATTGGGAAATTATTCCCATGAACTCAATGAAACAAAACAGAACTGTATAGCATTAATAATTAGGGGGACATCTTCGTTATGTCTGTATCGTTAAACTATTGAGATCTTCTATGAGCTGGTTCAATGTACAGGCAGACCTGGATGTATAACTTCGTAGTGGTCACAAAGGGAATGACATTGTAGAGCAGCATCTCTACATCGTTACACCCGTAAGCAGGGCTATCATTCCCAAGTGAGCACTACTGTTAAAATCACTAAGATAAGATGTCACCCTATTGATTACCATTCTATATTCTTAACTGTACTCAAGTTGAGAATTGATTAGCAAGTTTTCAGTACTTTCGGATAGTCAGAGCTTTACTGGCATTGTGAGTTGAACAGGTACGCAAGTATCGCTGTCAAGCGTAAGAAAGCGGATGTCATGAGCCATCAATTGCTATCTCAACAGGACTTCTTTCTTTATGTCCCGCATATATGTGATGAGCAAATAGTGCCTGCTTGTAGCAACACAGCACAAATAAGCGCTCTTGATTCGACGGCAGATTTACCTGCCGACTTAGAAAGTTGGGTAAAAATTCCACTAGCCGGAACGGTGGTGGTTTATGCTTGTCTTTGGAATGAGCAAAAAGTAGCAAAAATGCTTTAAAAATGCTAAAAAGACTTTATTATTAGCTAAATAAAATAGAAAAGGCAATATATGCTATTTCCACGCTAAAATATTTTCTATATATTATTTTATTATTTTATTGTCTAATCAATCAAAAGATGCTTTTGATTGATGAATTGCCTAGCGAAATGTTCAATTGAGCCCGATTGTATTGGTAGAGAAACTCTTGAAACACTGGCTTGCTTAGCATATACTGTTCTTAGCAGGTAGGTTAAGAGCTGCTCGTATAGCTGTGACGTGAAAAAATGCCATAATAAATTAAGAAGAGAGTGTTCTTGACAAGGAATAGATGAGTAAACACCGAGGTATACGACGTCATTTGAGTCTGGTTAGCTTTGTTTGGTTCCCTCTAGTACTGATGATTACCTCGTTATTCTTCCCAGATAGTATGAGTGGATTGTCAATCTTCTCTATGAGACAGACTCACACAGGCTTGTCTAAATCACATACAATACCACAGCAAGATGATCTATCTCTCGTTAGTGCAGTGGCCATGAAAGAGATGGATTTCTCACGTCAATTGCAAGGTCCTGATGGTTGGATGTGGTTTGCTAACCTGCCTACTCACCGCCTTGTTATTTTCTACGGGAACCCGCTATCGACGGAAATGGGGCCAATTGGTCAGTATGGAGATGCTGATCTGATTGCCGAACTCAATGGACAGGCTAATGCGTATGCTGAGCTAGATCCGAAGCATCCGGTTATCCCGGCGCTTGACTATGTGACTCCCGTGGTACAGTCTAGGCCGATGAACGATGGCAGTTGGGTCTATCGTATGCCTGCTGCTTCCATTGAGCATTATATTACCCTGGCAAATAGCAATCATGCATTATTTTTCTTTGATATGCAGGTCGGACATAGTACTGTGCAAAATGAGGTTAACCAGGTCTGGCCCTATTTGCAGCAGCCCGGTGTTGATCTGGCGCTGGACCCTGAGTTCGATATGCCTCCTGGAGCAATTCCTGACCAAGTCTTTGGGCATATGACTGCTGCTGAGATCAACTGGGCAATCGACAAGCTCTCAAATCTGGTGATGAGTCAGCATTTGCCACCGAAGATCCTGATAATTCACCAATTCCTCAAAGAGATGCTTCCCGACTGGCAAAATATTAAGCTCAAACCCGGTGTTGAACTGGTGACTTGCGTAGATGGTTTTGGCTCGCCGGGTGAAAAGATCGATGATTATCGAGTCTTCGATCAACAACAACTGATCCAGTATCCTGGTATGAAGCTGTTTTATAAGCAGGACAATCCGTTGATGTCACCTAGCGATGTGCTGGCACTTAATCCATCTCCCTTGATGGTTATGTACCAATAAAAGAGTACTTCTTTACTTCTCTGTTCGTGGTATCCTGTAACTAGTAGATAAAGGAAAGTTTGCTAGCTATTGCACATAGATAGGTACTAGATCCGACATAGGATAGATCGTGAGGAAACTAATGAGCCAAGTGTTTGTGAAAAGTGAGCGCACCATTCCCGCTAGTCCTGAGGCTGTTTATACAGCACTAGCCGATTATAAGACTAAACGTCCATTGATTTTGACACCGAATTTTCTGGATTATAAGGTAGAGAACGGTGGACAAGGGTCTGGCACTGTAGTGAGCTATCGTTTACGTGCGGCCAATCGTGAACGTGCATATCGCATGCGTGTGGATGAAGTGGTAAGAGGCAAGGAACTAATGGAAAGAGATCGCAATTCGTCTCTGGTGACCACGTGGAAGCTCTCCCCTCAGGATAATGGGCGCCAGACACGTGTACAGGTGACGACGGAATGGCAGGGTAGTTCTGGCGTTGGTGGTTTCTTTGAGCGCACATTTGCACCTTTGGCATTGCATCGTATTTATGATCAGATGCTCGCTATGCTTGAATTAGAAGTTGTGCCTGCTGAGAAGCGGGATGGGGCTGTGGTGGTCAGAAAGCCAGAGACTCTAGCACCCACCATCGTAATGGTAGGTGCAGCAGCAGCCAGCGCTTATGGGTTATACCTGATCAGCAAACGTAAGCGGGAGTAGGCTTGAGTAGAGATATTGGAAAGAGAACTGTAGCTACTTGGGGACAACTTTGCCAATAAGCTTTTTGTAGAATGGGAGATCAACACAGGAGGTTCATATCACCATCAACACACGCTTGTGGCTAGCTGTCTGCTAGATTACCTGTACTTGGCATTGTGTCGCATCCACTCATCAGGCATACTCTCATCGTGCTTCTTCCCTTTCGGTGAGGACGCGGCTGTTACTCGCACAGGTTAGTTTTTAGAGGCATGCGACCAGACTTGTTACGACGGCGAGTCTGGTCTTTTTTTGCGCTCAGCTTATTACAGACATCGATGACTATCTGACTCATGAGCAGGAAGCTTGACACTACAGCTACTATATCGATATGGCGTAATATTTCTATGGAAGGAGAAGCATGATGTCTATCACTATCGAGAAAGCAAGGCACTCAGAGACGCTTAACGATTCTTCCACTGAAAAAAGACTTTCAGTTTATCTATCGTGGAAGAAATATATTTCGATACTATTTGATTTTTTGTTATTTTGTGTACTTATCATTGCAACTGTATATTTCTACCACCATAGAAGCGAAATGCTTACACAGTGTGTAAATGTTGCTTACACGCGAGCCTGTAACACTTGGCTGCCCTAGATATCAATGGCACTCCGCAGAAATTTCAATTTCTGCGGAGTGCCATATGCATTTAAAGAGAACGAGAGCTATTGCAATTTAGTCTGTAATAGCTCCTTCTGATGCAGAAGCAACCAGCTTGGCATACTTTGCAATGACGCCTCTCTTATAGTGAGGCTCCGGTGCTCGCCAGCTTTGCAGGCGGTGGGCGATCTCTTGATCGCTCAGTTCGATCGACAGTTCATTTTTGTCGGCGTCGATGGTAATGATATCGCCTTCCTGGATGATAGCAATCGGTCCACCTATCTGGGCTTCGGGGGCAATGTGCCCAACGACCATACCGTGTGTGCCGCCCGAGAAACGCCCATCGGTGATCAGACCAACGGTCTCGCCGTAACCCTGTCCAACCAGTGCAGCGGTGACGGCCAGCATTTCGCGCATGCCCGGACCTCCCTTGGGACCTTCGTAGCGAATAACCACGACATCACCATGGGTGATCTTGTGGTTCATAATAGCATCGAAGGTCTCTTCCTCAGAGTTGAAGACCTTGGCGGGGCCGCGATGGCTGGTGCTTTTCAGACCTGCGATCTTACATACCGCTCCCTCAGGTGCCAGATTACCTTTAAGAATCACCAGTGGACCGGAGGGATGCAATGGCTGCTCCAGTGGCATAACGACCTTCTGTTCTGGTGCCAGATCGGGAGCGGACTCTAGGTTCTCTGCTAATGTCTTGCCTGTGACGGTCAGAGCATCACCGTTGATAAGGCCTGCCTTGAGCAGCAGTTTCAATACAGCCTGGGTACCGCCGATGCGATCCAAGTCTGCCATAACATAGCGCCCGCCGGGCTTGAGGTCTGCCAAGTGCGGAACGCGCTCGCCGATGCGGGTGAAGTCGTCGATGGTGAGCGGAACGTCGATCTGACGGGCAATCGCGATCAGGTGTAATACGGCGTTGGTAGAGCCACCCAGGGCCATGACTAGCGCAATTGCATTCTCGAAAGCCGTTTTGGTCAGAATATCGCGGGGCGTGATCTGGCGTTCAACCAAGCGAACAAGGGCCTGACCAGCATTGTAGCAGTCCTCGGCCTTGCGCGATGTCACGGCTGGCATCGATGAGCTGCCGGGCAGAGTCATGCCAAGGGCTTCGATAGCTGAGGCCATCGTGTTAGCCGTATACATGCCACCACATGAGCCAGCGCCAGGAATAGCACAGACCTCCACCTCGTGCAATTGTGCACGATTGATTTTGCCTGCACTGTACTGTCCAACTGCTTCAAAGACACTGACGATATCAACGTCCTGACCTTTGCAGACGCCGGGGAGGATAGTGCCGCCGTAGACAAATACGCTGGGAATGTTCAGGCGGGCTAGAGCCATCAGACAGCCGGGCATA
>DASYAN010000510.1:0-2554 GCA_036501345.1 Ktedonobacteraceae bacterium | reverse complement strand
TGCTCTATCTACCGGTTTTGCTATTGGCCAACAGAGTATTCTGAAAACGTCCTGCATGCAGGCTGACCCCAACTTTTTCATCCGGAGTGGTGCGCTTGCAGCGCATGACGTTTCCTTAAGTCCGCGCCTATGAGGGATACCTCAGCCCAGGGAGAGGTGTGTTTATCTGTGCCGATGTGATGTCTTTGCGCCAACGCTTCCTCAACATGCCTAGCGAGCAATTTGGACTTGTGATGGAATTGGTCTATCAAGCTCGTTCTATGGAAGTAAGGCTACGAGGAGAGCCACCCCTCTTGACGGCAAACGGATTTTTGCGTGAACTTGTAGCTTGGCTGGGGGATGTTGCATCTGGATACGACTATGTTCAACGGTGCGAATATGCTCAGCGGTGGAAACAGCCTGATCTCCACTGGCGTTTCGAAACCAAAGAGCAACGGCGTGTGCGTGAGCAGGAGCTTATTACACAGGCCAGTCAGCAAGGATATCTGGTCGTTTACCCGCATACTACGAGTATGGTGAAGAATGGCTTTCGGCATTGGTGTAAAGTAAGTGATCGCCCATCTATCTGTGTGGAGGTGACCGGGCCGAGGCTTGCGCGGGTGCTTATCGATACGAAGCCCCTTGGAGATCGAAGCAAGGAAATAATGGAGATGTTCCAGATATATGATCGGCTGCAGGCCTGTGCAGAATCATACATCTCCAGATCGTGTGCACAGATGCATCAGGCAGCGTTGCATCGGGTTTTCCGACGCCTCGTAGCACTCGAAGAAGTATTAGCGGAAGATGCAGAGCAGGTGGCACAGGACTTTGTTGCCTTGTGGTCAGTGATCCTTGAGGAGGAAAGGCAGCAGCTTGCCCAGAAGAGAGAGGCTCGCAGCATTAGCTGTGCCAGGGTGGATGATCACCCTTAAGAGCATGAGTGCGCAGGAGCATGAATTTATCTCTTTGCCTCTTCCAGAGACAGTCGTCTTGCCCGATCAATGGACTTTGTTACTCACCAAAGAACAGTTGTGTGCCTTTCTTGCCTTCCTAGAACTTCCTGCTAATTCTAGAGAGGCCAAGGCGAATCTCGTTGAGCGTCTGCTGAAGAGAATGGAAATAGACCAGACCACCAAAGCGCAGTTTTTTGAGGTATTTGCATCTGAGTTAGCAGTTCCTCCGTGGGAACTCGAGGAACTGCTTGTGTGCACATCGACCGAGCGTAAACGCTGGGTAGAAGAAGGAAAGCTAGCTGTGCTAGACCACCGCAGTTTTCACAAAGCTGGCAGTGATATGGTATATCCCGTTTTTGATCGGAGAGTCATCCTGACTGTATCTCGTGAACAGCTAGAGGAGTGGAGAGCTGAGCACCAAGCTCACGTGCACGAGCGCAGGAAAGCAGGAGCGCAGGCTGCAGCTGCAAGCAGAAAAGCAAAACGAGATGCCTCAATGTGATGGACGGATGTCTAATTGTAAATGCTCTCTTCTTGCAAGAGTCGTTTGATTTTCTGTAGACCCAGGCGCATACGTCCTTTGACTGTGCCAAGAGAAATTTGTAATTGCTTTGCTATTTCTGCATGTGTATAGCCATGGAAGTAACTCAGTTCAATGGCCTGGCTTTGCTCTGCTGGCAGCTGTGCTAGAGCTTTGCGAATAGATGCTGATTGTTCATACTCCCATACCCGCTCCCACATTTCTGGTTGTGCACTCGAGAGATCTAGCTCATTCACTGTTTGTAAATCTGTACATTGATAGTCGCGGTGAGTTGAAGAACGTAATTTATCAATAGCGCGATTCCGTATAATGGCTTGTAGCCAGCTTTTTACACTTCCCTGCTGTTCATGATAGGAGTGTGCTTTATGCCAGAGTGCCAAAAAGGCATCCTGTACAACATCCTCTGCTAGAAAACTATCGTCTAAAATACAGTAGGCCAGTGAATATGCGTAACGTTTATATCGTTCATATAATTTCTCGATGGCCCATTCTGCTCTGTCATAATAGATAGCTTGCATAAGAGATGCATCGGTAAAATCCTCAAGTTGCTCCTTATTGGTATTGGTAACTTGTATTGCAGAAGTAGGATAATCGAGTGTCATAGTGGTCATGGTAATTCTCCATCTTGCTGAAAGACTATTTTCTTGCTTGATGGAAGTGTATCAGCGAGCTATTACTGATGATTTACCACACGATTACCGCGTGATTTTAACAATATCCAAATTCTTGACAATTATTCCCTAAAAGTAGTAGTGTTGCATTAGGTTAATGCGTAAAGACTGTAATATAGCCCTGCTAGTACTTCGGGAGGCTTAAATCAATGATTGGGGGCTCGGTTCCCCTTATAGTCACCACCCTTGGTCGGTTCTCTATCCTCCGTGATCAAGACCTATTAAGTGGGGGGAACTGGAATCGCCGCAGGGTTTGTGAACTTTTCAAATTATTGCTCTCAGCAGAACAACATCGTTTACATCGTGAGCAGGTGCAAGAACTCCTGTGGCCTTCATCTTCTATGGAGCAGGCGGCAAACTCTTTTGGTAAGACGTTGTATTTATTGCGCCGTGCGCTCGAACCTGATTTG
>DASYAN010000509.1:0-9049 GCA_036501345.1 Ktedonobacteraceae bacterium | reverse complement strand
GCTGGAATAGGGTGAGGTTCGGCAATACCAAGTGTGATGGTACGTATGGGAGGCAATATGGGCATTGGTGTTACACCTGCCTTTCAAAATGTGTTCAAATCGAGTCACATTTGGATTATACACTCAGAGAGAACTTCCTATCCCAGATATATACATGAGATAGCTTCTGGCTGGGATTTAGCTTTGTTGCAGGTATATTGATATCTATACCCTATAGTTACTTTGAATATATCACAAGAAGATCATAAGTTAGATTAATACATTGTCATAATACAAGTACTAACTTATACTTGAAAGATAGATATATGTAAGTAGTAAGTAGTAAGATATCTGATGAATGTCATATTGTCTGGGAAGCATCTCAACAAATATGACATTTGGAGTCATTATTTATCAATACGGTTTTTAAAGAGGGCTCGACCCGCTAACTGGACATACTGACTTGTTTGTGTGTATGTAGAACCTGATATAAAAAGAGTCAAAGATGAAACAAAGAAATATACATATTGCAATTATCGGTGCTGGGATTGGTGGTTTGATAGCTGCGATAGCACTTTTACGTGCCAATATCAAGGTAGAGATCTTTGAACAGACAGCACAATTGAGCGAGGTTGGAGCTGGCCTGCAGATTTCACCAAATGTTGTGCGCCTGCTACAACGCTTGGGGCTAGGAGCGCGGCTGCGTGAACTGGCAGTGCGACCAGCTTCTATGGAATTGCGGAATTGGCAGAATGACCAACTTATTGCACGCTATCCTATGGGAGATGCAATCGAAGCCAGATATGGGGCACCACACTATATCCTTCATCGGGCAGATCTGCATACATTGCTGTATGAGCAGATACCAGCGGAGTGCATTCATCTTGGAAAATGTTGTACTGGGGTTAAGCAGGATAGCACAGGAGCTGAATTGGCCTTTGCCGATGGTACGATTGTACATGCCAATGCCGTAATTGGTGCTGATGGTATCCACTCTGTCATCCGCAAAATGATTGCAGATGACATACCTCAGTTTGCGGGGACGAGGGCTTATCGTGGCCTGATTCCTGCACAGCGTCTGACATTTCTCGCACAAGATGAACCAAGCGTGAAACTTTGGTTAGGTCCACAGCGACATATTGTCTGTTACCCAATTTCTGCTGGTCGTCTCTTTAACCTAGTTGCAGTTGTCCCAGCAGGCGATTGGCGAGTAGAGTCCTGGATGACAGAGGGGCGCATTGAAGATCTGGCAACCGAGTTTGCTGATTGGGCAGAACCCATTCAGCGTATTATTTATGCACTTGATAGTATAAAGTGCGGGGCATTGTACGACCGCCAACCGCTGGAGCGCTGGAGCACTGGGCTCGTTACTCTCCTGGGCGATGCCGCTCACCCCATGCTACCACATCAGGCACAAGGTGCCGGACAAGCGATCGAGGATGCCGTTGTACTCGCGGGCTGCTTGAAAAACATAACTATTGGCCATATTCCTGAAGGGTTACTACGCTATGAGACACTGCGACGGCCTCGTACTACAAGAGTTCAGGAAGGAGCACGTGCAAATGGAAAAACCTTCCAACTATCTGATAGACAACAGCAGCAACAACGAGATCAGGCACTTCATAGCGAAAATCCCTTGATGCAAGATTGGTTGCTAAATTATGATGTGGAACAAGCGTTGGCAGAAAAAACTGACCGCTTTTCAATGCTATAATACTTCCACTCTTGTTTGACTAAATGATGCAGTAGCTTGTAAATGTAGTAAGTTATATTCTTAGCATTATGGTATACGAGTATATTTTGAATTTGAATAGGAGAAACACTATGTTCTATTTTTCTAGAAAAATAGACGAAACCGACGAAATGACATTTGAGCTTACTATTAAAAGAAAACGCAATTTTCCAGCAAAATTTTATAGACATGCCGCTGTTACTTCCCATCCTCCTAAACCTCTTCCTAACACCTGTTAGTATGACAGGAGCACTGCTGAGAAAGATGCAGCAGCTCGTCTGATAAGAACGGCGTCAGAGAGTCGAGATCGAGTACACAAAATAGCATCTCTCGGCCTTCCCAATGGGATTTTGACCAACTGTCGAACAGTCACCTGGCATATACCGCCATTGCTGCTGAAGCTGAAGGGCTGTTGATCGAAGTGCATCCTGGTCCCGCTACCGTTTTTATGTAGACCGTCGCAAGTGTATTCAGGGTTGACACTCCCAATTGTGAGATCATTTGTCACACCAAACTTCGGAATACATTTATGATCGGCTGTACTTACAGTGTTCTTCAGAAACATTGAACCTGCAGACAGACCACTGGTTTGCTCACTATGAGGGCTCAATACTTCTGTCGATTGCTGTCAGGATGGGAAGTAATTAACCACTCCTGATAAACTTGAAAATATTATGGGAAAGACGGAACATTCGCGATATATTGATGGTTACTGGTAGTAGAAGAAAATAACTAGCAACAGTATAAAGAAGGAGCAAAAAGTATGCAAACTGATGTCAAACAAGCACAGACTTTTGAAAGACTGTTTCCAACATACACAGGCTCGATGACTGCATTGATCGAAAAGTGTTTCATCGGTGTCCATCTACAAAGTTTCGTTCTCACGCAAAGAACTGAGCCAATGGAGGGCTTCCTGGCAGATCTTACAACCACTCAAGGCTTCAAGAGAGGAGAGAGTGCCATTTATCGCCGTACCCTTCTCTACGATGAAAAAACAAAGATAAACTTTTTATACGCTTCGTGCCTTTTAAAGAGTAGTGCTCTTCCTGAGTCAGTGATGAAAGGTATATACGAGAGGCAAGAGGAGCCGCTGGGAAGACACCTCGTAGATATCCCTATAAGAAAAACGATCCTCTCTACAAGCAACCGTCCATGTGGTGCTTTTCTGGCAGAACAGTTTTTGTGCAAGGAATCTGAACTTTGTCATGTTCGGCGTATCCTGTTCAACGTAGAGAGAAAACCTGCCATACTCATCGAAGAGATCTTCCCCTGCCGCTGTAGTCAGGACTGTCCTTTGTGTACTACCTTGACATCATTTTTTGGGCAAGGTTCATATTGAGCAGAATGCAATGTGACAATTTGAACGATCCAAGGAGTGTACAGAGCCCTATCAGAGGCCATTTCACTACTGAGAACTGTCACATTCTTTTGAACAATGCCTTGCATGTTGAGATGATCTGGCTTGATAGCGAAACTGGATCTACTTGCTCATCTTACGCAAATATTGAACCTAATAACCAGCAGAAGCTATGAAGCTGTATGAAGCAGAAAGAGGAGAACCTATGAGTCTCGCAAGTGGTTTGCAAACCGAGTATGATATTGTAATTTGCGGAGCAGGAGCAGCTGGCCTCACTTTGGCTCGACAACTTGCTATAGAAGTTCCTGAAGCATCGGTGTTGCTTATTGAAGGTATCGGAGATAAGAGCCGAACAAACGCACTTCAGGTAGGAGAATCTACCGTTGAGATGTCTGCCCATTACCTAGCAAATGTTGTTAGGCTGAAGGATTACCTTGAGACCAGACATTATCATAAGTGGGGCTTTCGTTGGTTTTTTGGAAGTGGGGAGACACCTCTGCACCAGAGGCCAGAGATTGGAACCTCACACGCTTCTCCCTTGAGTTCATACCAACTTGATCGGGCTCTTTTAGAAAAAGATATCAAAAAGCTCAATACTGAGATGGGTATTCAGATGTTAGAAGAGAGTGAAGTTGATGATATCAAGCTAAAAAAAGAAGCTGATCTGCATGAAGTGAGTGTCTTAGAGAAAGCAACTAAACGGCATTATACATTCAAATGTCGCTGGGTAATCGATGCAACGGGACGCCGACGCTTCTTGCAAAAAAAACTAGGTATTGCTGAGCCCTATAACCCACTCTATAGTGCTTCATGGTTTCGCTTGAAAGGTCGCATTGACGTCTGTGATCTGGTGCCTGAGACAGAGATCGAATGGCACACGCGTGTGATGGGCAACAACCGCTATTACTCAACAAATCACTTGATGGATAATGGACGTTGGGTTTGGCTCATCCCCCTAGCATCGGGGCAGACTAGTATCGGCATTGTTGCTCATGAGGATTTCTTCCCGTTTACAGAATACAATACCTATGAGCGGACAATGCAATGGCTCCAGAAGTATGAACCTGCCCTATGGCGGAGAATATGCCATCTTCCTCCAGTGGATTTCCAATGTCTGCGACAGTATAGTTATGACGCCAAACAAGTCTTTTCGACAGATAGATGGGCCTGTAGCGGTGATGCCGCTTTGTTTTCCGACCCATTTCGTTCACCTGGCCTTGATCAGGTAGGCTTTGCTAATATACTAATCACTGAGATGATCAAGCGTGATCGATCAGGCCAGTTAGATGCTCAGACGGTGAAAAATTTTAATGAGAGATTTCTGGCACATCATAAGAGAACCGTGCTAGCTATCCAATCTGCTTATCCCTTTTTTGGCGATTGCTTGGTGTGCGGAACAAGGTTGATATGGGACAATTTACGCGCCTTCTCAGTGAATCCTGCTCAACGTTTTAACAACGTGTATATCGACGAGCAGAAAACCAATGCACTCCTGCCCATTGTATCTCAGATCTACGCACTGGCAGAACGCATGAAAAAGCTCTTCGAAGAGTGGGCGGCAATGACAAGTAAGAGATATTCTTACAAGTTTGTCGATTACTTTGCTATTCCCAAGGTACTGGACTTCTACCATCGTAATTTTCGTTCTAGGAAGACGATGGAAGAATTGCTAGTTGATCACCAAGAGACATTAGAGTATATCGAAGAGATAGCTCAAATCATTTTCTTGATGGCAGTGGCTGATACCATGCCGGAAAAGCTCGCACACATGCCATCTCCTCTGTGGGTGAATGCCTGGGCAGTAGGGCTAGATCCACAACGTTGGGAGGCTGATGGACTGTTTTCTCCCACTTCGAAACCACGCCCGTTGATGATTGAGCAGTTCTCTGGAATGTTTGGAGTAACTGACCTTTCCTCAATACTCTTGGGTGAAATGGAGAAAACCTCATTAACTAGTAGCCTTGCATAAGAAGTGAGCCTATGAGATCGTTCTCGTGATCGGTTGGCGTGATTGGAGTCGGACAATGATCGCTTGCGGGGACGGTCTCATTGTTTTGGTATAGTCAGCTGCAGAGAGCAAACTCCAAGGTCTTGTGCCACCTAGCTTGCGTTGCACGTTGTCTCACGTGCGCCTTAGGCCCTGTCATGCAAAACAATAGCATATGCTCCTCTTTTCCTACTCCCTTGACCAATCTCTGCTCATACCGTACACTTCCTATAATACGGTGGAAATGGGGAGTATCTTGTGTATGGCAATGCACGATGTCAACCAGCAAGACGCGCAGAGGCATGAGTGTTTTCTGTGCATTCTCGATCTCCAAAAAAAATCATGCTACAAAGCACAGATTGAAGGTCGCATCGTCGCCGTCTATGAAGGACAGTTTGAAGGCAAAAAAATTCCAATCGTTACTCTTGACACAGGTATAACGCACGTCGAGATTCTCCTCGATCCTGATTACTACCGGAGCTTGATCAGTGAACTCAAAGCCAGAGGCGATATTCTTGGAAGCTATAGCCTGACGTTACGTATCTATCACCTTCCAACTGCTCCTATTACCCTTGAGTCAAATGGACGGACACGCTCTTACTATAAAACCAATGCTTATACCCTGGCAGTCCTGGAACCCGATATACTATTCAATATCACCGACCTGAATCAAGCAGAATATTGTTCACGGCAGTACATACTCAACCGTCTGGTCCCTTCAACAACGTCTCCCGCCACCATTCGCGGCAATTTAGTGCACTACTGCTTCAAAGAACTATTGAAAGCACACGATCGCGAAAAATTCAATGCCCGTGATGGTAAGCAATCAGAAACTCCGCTAGCCACACTTCACCATCATCTAGAACAGGCCCTGGAACTCAATAGTATCGAGATGGCCCTTGCCAACGTTTCACCTGAGGCCATGCGTACTGAGGTAACACCCCACCTCGAAAGCTTGGCATATTGGTATCAGAGTGAGCGTAACACCTTGTGGAATATACCAGCGATCTCTGCAGATGCACAGGAAGAAGAAACGGGTAATCAGGTGCGTGCCGAGACATTTTTACTTGCTCCTGAGATTGGTCTGCGTGGTCGCCTGGATCTCTTCTGGCAACAATCGGGGCAGCAACGTTTACTAGAACTTAAAACCGGAGGGGCCAGTGGTGCTTTGCCCAAGCGAGATCATCGCTGGCAGGTTCTTGGTTATCACGCCCTTTTGACTGTACGTCGCGATTCGCAGATGAAAAGGGCATTTGCTACACTGCTTTACAGTGGTACACCAGGGAATGCGCAGGCTTTCGGCATTCGCCCGACCATTCGGGATATTCAACGTGTTAATGAGACACGCAATATCCTCGCCCTCAGTCGGGTCACGGGTACGCCGCCAAGTCCTCCGGGAGCTTCGCGCTGTGGAAAATGTGCTATGCTCGAACGCTGCCAGCACGTTTCTGCACTTCTCAAATGGCAGCCACCAGAGCCAGATCCCCAGATCCTTGCCAAGTACTCACACACGAGACCTGCTAATACATTCGAAACTATCACTCAAGGGAACGGTCGAAGCTCATTCTCCAGCACGCCTGAAGATCAGGAATTTTTTGCCAGATACTATGCACTCTTACAGATGGAAGAACGGGCCAGCGAGCAACAGCAGGCCCTGCTCTGGCAACTCCCTGTCACCGAGCGTATCGAACGAGGCACTGCCATCACTGGCCTGGATATAGCAGATCAGCCCATTGTCGATAAGGATGGATGGAAACTCGTCTTCAACTGCAATAATACTTCGGAATTGCGCGAGGGTGACGAGATTTTGCTCAGTAATGGGAACCCTATTAGTGGCGAAGTAGTGACCGGAACAATTGTGGGGATCAGCTCTGAACAAGTCACGGTCTGGACACGTGAAAAGATTGAGCACCCGGTGCTGATCGATCGCTACGATAACGATCTGGTCCATGTTCGTACACTCCAGAATCTTCTCCGCTGGCAGCAAGCAGATGCTCACCAGCGAGACTTAGTGGCCGGGAGAGTTCGTCCTCGCTTCATCGATGGGCATGTACCACCTCGGCCAGATTTCAATGCAGAGCAGAATCTTGCCATTGAGCGAGCTATGCAAATGCAAGACTATTTGCTTATCCATGGACCTCCAGGTACGGGTAAAACCAGTGTAATTGCAGAGATTGTTAAACATCTGATACAGCAGGGCCAGCGCGTCATGCTGGTAGCATTTACTAATCAGGCAGTTGACAATATGCTCAAGCGCCTGGACAAAGAGGGCTTCCATCGCTACTTGCGACTGGGCCACGAACGCAGTGTCAACGAGTCCGTTCACCCACGGCTTTTAAAAGAGCTGGCGTCCGTGGGGGCCGTGGGCGAGGCTTCTTATCAAGACATCATCCATGACATTCTTTATAGCACCCCAGTCGTTGCTTCAACAACGGCTACTTGGTCATCGGATAAGTATAATGCTCGATCAGCAGAGCTTGAGAGTGATCCACTCAAGCATAGCGGGCTCTCTTTTGATGTTGCAATTATCGATGAAGCTGGACAACTTACCATTCCAGCGATACTGGGAGCGCTACGCCTCGCCAGACGCTTTATTCTCGTGGGCGATGAAAAACAGCTTCCACCACTGGTGCTGAGTAAGGACGCTGCTGAAGCTGGGCTTGCCGACTCGCTTTTCAGTGTTCTTAAAGGTTTGGATGAGAAGTATATGCAAGACTATCCACTGGCTATCAGTGCTTGCGTATCGCTATGCACCCAATACCGTATGAACAAATGGATCGCCAATTTCTCTTCGACTGTCTTCTATGACAAGCAATTGGTGGCTCATAAGTCTATTGCCAATCACATCCTAGCCTATACACGGAAGAATGTAGATGCTTTACAGGCACTGGCTAATACTGCCAAGCAGAATCAAGCAATCATCAGGGCACTTGAGCCACAGTATCCCCTGGTTTTCTTGGACGTATATGATGAGTATAGTGAATCGGCTGTTGTGGAGGGCAAGCAGAGCCATGCTGAGGCACGGGTGGTACGGGCTATCGTTGCCAATTTGCTTGCACATGGCGTTGACATACAAGATATCGGCATTATTGCTCCCTATCGCGCTCAGGTTGCCAATATACGCCGTCATCTCTTCAGTGCAGACCCAGTCTATGACTGGCAAGGCCTACCGTCCAATGCTCCCATTAGCGTTGACACGGTCGACCGTTTTCAGGGCGGTGAGCGCCTGATCATTATCATATCATTTGCGACCACGCGTGAACCGTCTATCGAGAGCCAGCGGTATACATTCTTAACCAATCCTAATCGTCTAAACGTTGCACTCACACGTGCACAGCGCAAGCTGATTTTGGTCGGTTGTGTACCTGCGCTTGAACATCTGCCGACGTTCAGCCGTTTAATTACTTATTGCCGTAGCATGAATACTCTTGTAGATTACCAAGCAAATGCACGTTCGTGTTAGCAGCCAGGGCCACCATAAGTAAAGCTGTGACCAGCCAAGTTTCCATAATTGTAGCAGTTAGGGTCAGTCACTGTCATATAAGAAGGTGCGGCAGCAGCATTTGATTCTTTTAATGACGAGTCAATCAAATGCATATCTGTGATAGATGCAGAGCCTGGTTGCTTTCCAAAGAGCCCATTTCCCATCTGGGTGTGGGGTTTACTCGCTGGTGTGTGTCCAACCTCACCAAACCACTGAGCCACGCTAATCTTATTAAAGGTTATTTCTTTAGTGCTCCAAAGGGAATCTGGAAAGTATCCAATCCACTGATCCTGGTACCATATCCACCAGTTCCCCTGATACTGCATGATTGCATACTTTTGAGGAGCCTGTGTCACGTCCACCGTCATACCAGGATAGGCAGTTTTTGAGTATTGGACATAGCCACAAGCGTTATAACAAGTCTGGCCACAGCTTGTCAAACAGGCTATGCCTCTATTGATCCAATGGAAAACGAACAAATGAATATTCATATCCTTATTCACCTCGATA
>DASYAN010000508.1:0-11896 GCA_036501345.1 Ktedonobacteraceae bacterium | reverse complement strand
CAAGAGATCTTTTCCATTCAGCTTTTTTCTAGAACCGTAAACTTTGCATGAGGCAAACACGAAATCGTCTTTTCCGGTCTCTTAAAATGAGCGTGTGCCAAGCCAAGTTTACGATTGTAGTTTTTTGGCTGAATGGAAAAGATCTCTTGAGGCACGCATGAAAAGAACAAATATTCTCTACTCTTTCATGTTCACCACAAGCCAAGTTTTCCGTTCAGCAAAAAACTAGAAAGGCAAACTTGGGTGGAGACAAGCTTACAGGAGGAGATTATTCTCACACTATCTTTGCACTTTTTTCGGGTGAGCTTGAGAGATGAGGAGCCAGTAGAAAGGTGTCTCCTTTTTCTTCAAATTGTCCCTCTTTCCTCCTAGCCAAGAAGCTCATCTGTCAAGTATCCTTAAAACTGGACGCAGAAAACTGCAAAGATAGAGATCATGACTCTGGTTCTATACATCTACCACTACAGCGGTTCGTAGGAGTATTGAACCATCGTAGTGAGAGAACCAACAATGTACATATGGGCTCAATCTCTCTGCAACCGCTGTATCTCGAAGGTTTGTTTAGCGGCTTCTGGACAAGGGGGAAAAGCATAGCAGTGCAGATCGTGACAAAAGATGACCAGTACATCCTGAATTACTGTACAAAGTCTCTGGCGAGGACTGATTTCGACCAAATCAGCCTTGACGATTTACCTTCCCATATTTGTGAGTCCTGGTGCTTTCCCATTGTCGATAGTTATAGTGATGGAGTCAACTTCGAGGCGAGTTACAGTTACAACACGGTAACCTTCGTTTATGCTTCACCGGGACAGCCCCTCCCACAAAATGTTGCCGTCATCGGCACATTCGCTCATCTTTATGAACCCATCCCGCTGCGACGAGTCAAGTTTATAGATACTGATACGAGATACTATGCCCTCGCGGTTGTTGTGCCCAAGGGTCAGGTCCATACCTATAAATTCATCGTCGATGGCGAAATCAAACTCGATCCAATTAACCCGCAACGCGTTGTTTTGGATAACGGTAAGACATGGTCGCGTTTTTTCACCCATTTATGCACCCAACCACTCAGTTTCGAGCGGAGGGAATTAGACCTCTTAAATAGATTAACAGAACAAATCTTGCCCTTTAGAACCACAGAAGGGCGGCACTTCCTCGATCTGTTTTATCAAGGGCTGAGTAGACAGGCAAAGCAGACTCAGTACGCCTATGCCTATCGCTTGGATCAACCAATTGGTGTAGTTAACTTCATCGATAAGGTACTCGCGAAGGAAGAACATCATCACCTGATTGACTATAGAATATGTCTACGCTTGATCGACAGGTTGCTTCGGTCTCGTAACCCCTACACTGAGCCAGTTGACATGGACAAAGAGATGTATATTGAGCTATATACCGAGATGGAGAGTAATAACATCAACGGATGGGATTATGAGCAATACAACAACCCACGCTATTTTCTCCAACTGCTGCGCCGCCATATCTATACAGGTGCCTTTTCTCATCCCAAGTATGGGGGCAACGTGGGAGCTGTTGGGTGGGCATACCTGGAAGACAGGTACAAGGACAACAACGGCCAAACCCTATTTAATTGGCGTAGAGCTATAGAAAAACCGCTCGGCATAAACAGTGACTATCATGGTTGATCGCTCTGTAAGGGGAACCCTGCCGCTATAAGCTCCCACCTTTTGATATTTCCCCAAGGAGAAAAGAGCCTATGCAGAATCAATTTGATGTGGTCATTATCGGTAGTGGCGCAGGGGGTGCTCCTATCGCTCACATATTGGCACAGGCAGGGAAGTCGGTGTTGGTACTTGAAAAGGGGCCACTTTTGAGGACACAGTATCAAGATGCGAATGGGCTTAGTGATTTTAAACGCGACGAACTGTTTGCGACAGGGCCCGAGAAGATTATCCGGATTCCCGGTGTGGTCAACCGGGGAGGAGCATATTACGGGAGCCACGTTGAGCCAGACCTGAACGACGAACCGCATATCTATCGTACCATCGGTGGTCAGGATTGTGCCACTGTTGAAGGCTACACAGCCCAGGTCGTAGGCGGCGGCACCCAACTCTACGGAGGGGTCTCGTTGCGTTTTACCCCGCTTGATCTCCGCCTGAAGAGTTTCAACGAGGATCGTACTGACTTGCGTGATGACCCCAATGGCGATATCAAACGCGAGGCTCGGGACTGGCCCATTAGCTATGACGATTTAGAACCATACTATGCGAAGGCCGAGAAGCTGATCGGTATTAACGGATCGAAAGACAACCAAATCAAGCCGTTCAGCATCGATAACTATCAAAAGCCACTCCTGCCAAACCCGATCAGCCACTACATCGAACAGGGGATGGATGCTCTGGAAATGCCACGCTATCGTACACCCCTGGCGGTGATAACTGAGGATCACAAGCCGAGTGGTCGCAAGATGCCTACCGATGCCGAAACAGCCAAAACCGGGTATATCAACCGCTATGGTGACCCGCTCGGTCTCAAATCAAGCACCTGGGTCTCTCTTCTGGGTCCCCTCAGTACCTTACCAAATTTTGAACTACGAGCCAACTGCGTTGTTACCCATCTGGAAAATGAGGATGCACACGTGGGCAAGGTGCATTATCTCGATCCATCTGGTATGCCACAGATAGCTCAGGGAAAGATCGTGGTGGTGGCCTGCTCAGCCATAGAATCTGTGCGCCTCCTGAAACTCTCCGCTGCACTAAGTCAGGCCTTCGACCAACGCATCAACCAAAACGATCTGTTGGGCAAATACTTTCTCACCCACTGTTTTGGTGGAGCCAAGGCAAACGTCCCAGGTCGCTTCGACAAGTCAATCACGCTTGATAGCGATTGGGCAACCGACTACTGTGCCACTGAGGATTTCCTCCATGCTAATGGCCTCTGGGCGGGCGGCACGATTTACAACAATACCTCCGACCGAGCCTTGCCCATCTCGCTCGCTCGTACTTACGGCAGTCAGGATCTTGATACGATCTGGAAGGCGTTTATTGATAACATGGACCTCACTGGCGAGAGCCTCGTCGGCTTGTTGGACGATACATTCGGCAGAGGTCTCTCGACATGCTTTATGGCAAATCAGGTGCCATTGAAGACTAATCGCATAGAACTCCATCCTACAATACGCGACAAATGGGGCCGTCCAGTGGCCTACGTCCTCAAACAATGGCACAGCCATGACATGACGCTCATGAACACCTTCGCCAACCAGTGTGCACAACTGCTCATTCACGGCGGGGTCACTGATGAACTGAGTGCAGGCAGTGTCCATATGGCAGAAAATGCCCTGGCCCGTTGTGCCAATCATATCCTGGGTGGGGCAAGATTCGGCACAGATGCCCAGGACTCTGTGCTCAATCCAGATTGCCGCGCCTGGAGTTTTGATAATCTCTATGTCACCGATGGAGCTTTCATGCCCACCTCAGGGGGAGCCAATCCCACCCTGACTATTCAAGCAAACTCCTTCCGCGTGGCTGATATTTTGCTTCGGAGGCTTTGACACTATGGACCTACAATTCGACGACATATTCACAGCTCCCGAGAACGACATTTTTAAGATTGTGTTCTTTCCTGACCGTATCTACCACGATCAGTATCTCAACGCATCTCCGCGCAGTTCGCGCTACCGCTACAATGTACAAGAGGTGCGCAGTAGGCTCGACATTACTGTGCTGAAGGGCGAGGTCTACCTGGATGGTACGTTTCTTTGCAGTTTTCTGCGTATCGAATACCGGGCTGGTCGCTTAGTAGAAGTAGTGCGCGAGAAGAATCGGACACTACGGGGAGAACTCCTGGCCTGGTTGAGGCTCCATCCCGCGAATGAGCAGAATGTGGCTGAGGCTACCGTCAAACTGCATTTTGATCCATCGATCAACGGCTATCAGGTCGAGATCTGGGAAACTCTCGAACCTCCTGCTAACACGGGTCACGATTTCGCCGTTTTGGACTTGATGGGACGGCAGGGATCTATCACCCGCGTCCGGGCTTTTAACCCTGCCCTCAAGGACATTAAAGCACTGAAGCGACTGGAACTAGCGTTTCGCGAGAACGACCGCGACCTTCCCTCTGGCTATCAAATTCACGACAATGACGCCACCTGGGATAACGACTATCTCGGTTCACACCAGGAACCACGCACACAGGACCCCAGTTCTCCTCAGAACACCATCAGTGATGACAACTATCTCATCGATTTCCAGCGAGGCTGGTTTTTCCAAGCCAGTGATGTTGCGCCTGTGCGTTACCTCAATGCCCTGATGGACCTTGACAATCCCGATCGTGCCCCTGACAACATCGTCGAAATGCGGTGGTTGTTACAACGTCAGCTTGGGAGTTCCATCGTCTTCTTTCACGAAGTGACCCTTCCACCAGGAAAGACGGAAGGCACACACCAGCACATTGGCTCAGAAGAGTGCTACTACATCGTTCAGGGGGAGGGTACTGCTTATATGCGCGATGGTGATGACCCGCAAAACGAGCAATATCCCCTGGTGCAACACGAAGTCTATGGTCTTGGTATGCGACAGTTCAGACAACTGCCAGTGAAACCTGGGAATGTTATTTACACCAAGAGTGGAGGTATGCATGGTATTCGCAATACTGGAACCACACCACTCAAGTTCGTTGCCTTTTTATATCACTGTGCTTGATATGTACGACTATAATGGCTTTCATCATTATACAGGGGTAGGGCTTGTCCCTACCCTTAGAAGGGACAAGCCCATGGCTATTATCCAAGCCGAGTCCATATCCATTATTCATACAGACAACGTCATCCAAATCAACCCAGGGACAACACCAGATTACAACCAGAATAACCCTCTGCTGAAGTTACTGAGCCTTGTAGAAGGTGTGCAATTCGCGGCTGAGCGCGAGTCCTATCTTATGGAGCACGTGCAGTACTTATTCCCATTCAATTATCTCGAATTATACGGACCAAGCGGGCATAGCTATACCATTCTCGATCCTACACAGCAGGACAATAAGACCGATTTCCAAAAACAGAACGTACATGACTTCCGTACCACAGACACCCATCTGCTTCGTGGTTGGGTGAATGCAGGGAATTGGACGGGACCTTTCTTGCGGCTCTCCTATCGCGGTGGTCCCGATTCCCTGCTTTCACAGGCCACCAATCACCAGCTTGGTGACAAGATCCAACTCTGGATCAAAGTTGCAGATACGCCAACACAATCGCTTATTACCGTGCCCTACAACCCTGTGAGCGGTCGGTATGAGGTCGAACTCTGGGGATATCCAGGAAGCGACCTACGCAGTCTGTTGGATGATCAGGGAAGCGCAGCCTTTGATCGTGGGGAGTTGCAGGTTCACAATGATTTGGTTCACGGTGCCCTTTCGGACTTTGACCGTGAAGGGTTAAATGATCAGTATATGGTCCAAGTTGCATCGAACAATACTATGCATCCCATTCTGCCACTTCATGTTGAAGTCGCCTGGGCTGATAGCAGCGAAAAAGTCTGGGATTCTCTCAACGGTGCGAACTATCAATACGAGTTCAACATGCCTCTACGTGGATGGGATAACTTTCTGGGTGTAGGAATAAGCCCTAACCCTCATGGTGGTCTCGGCTTTCTGGAGTACCGCAATCTGGCCTCCAACTACGGTCGTTATGCTGGAAGCAACGATCTGGCTCGTACTCTGCAACCCTGGAATTTTGATGCCTTCGGCAACAAGAATCATCTCCATACGACGGAAAATTTCCTCGCCGTCGACTATATGGACCTACACTTGCTGAAAGGGCACTGTGGTATTGGCCTGCATCGCCATCGCGACAACCGGGAAGTGTTTTTGATGATGCAAGGTCGTGGCTTCATGGTGGTAGGCGACTGGTGCAAGATGCCACAACGGGAGCGCTGCTTCGAAATCCGCACGCTACGCGCTGGTCACTTTGCCATGCTCAAAGGCGGGAATCTGCACGCCCTGATGAACCCCAGTGATCAGGATGTCTTCCTCTTTACGTTCGGTGGATATGACTGATTGCGCCCTCCTGGAAAAATTGGGGGAGTAAACCGAGGGCGTTTCGTAACCCAGATAACCAGAGCCGTTCTGATCTGAGTGGCCCTTTGCTGCCAAAGTTGTACCTCTTTTCCCCTGGAAAATCTCTCTTGCCTTGGTTATACTGACACTAGCCTGCCTTCAAACGTGATCCATTGTGTGTTCGTTGAAAGCTAAAGATGGTGCACAAAGGAATACAGGTTAGTATGAGTCGAGAAGAGGACTCAAGCAGTAGAGCTTTTTGAGAGTTACGAAACACTCTCATACATTTTAGAAAGCAGGAAAGGCATGAAAACGACAGGAGCAGTTGTGCGAAAAAAAGCACAGCACTTTGAAATCGCCGCGTTGGAACTTGAAGAGTTCTGCCAACAGACACGTCCACCCGCATATCCATCACTGACTGACTTCTCAGACAATCGGACAATGCAATGAAAGGAAGACGATCATGAGGGCGTACGACTATATTGTTGTAGGTGCAGGCTCGGCGGGCTGCGTTGTTGCGGCACGGCTGTCCGAGGATGAGAACGTGCGGGTGTTGCTGCTAGAAGCTGGTGGGCAGGACTCGCTGGAGTTTATTCATATACCTCCAGCATGGCCCACGTTGTTGGGTACGGAGGTGGATTGGGACTATAGCACGACGCCTCAGGACGGAACTGCTGGCTTGGTCCAAAAATGGCCACGCGGTAAGGTGCTAGGCGGTTCAAGTAGCATCAACGCAATGGTCTATCTGCGCGGCCACCGCCACGATTTCGATGCATGGGAGCAGGCAGGCGCTGAAGGCTGGGGATACCATGGCGTGTTGCCCTACTTTCGCCGGATGGAGCATGTCGAGGGCAAAGAGTCTGCCTATCGCGGTCGGGGAGGTCCGATGCGTCCCCACATTGCCACCGATCCAAACCCACTCTCCGCCGTGTTCCTCGAGGCAGCTAGGGAACTGCACTACCCTCTCACTGACGACTTCAACGGCTCAATCCAAGAGGGTGCTGGCTGGCACGAACTGACGATTGCAGACGGCAAGCGGCAAAGCACTGCCGTTGCCTACTTGCACCCTGCGGCGCACCGCTCAAATCTGACGATCATCACTGGCGCGCGGACGCAGCGGCTCCTCTTCGACGGGTGGCGCTGTATCGGCGTGCAATATCAGCGTAACGGCAGCCTGGAACAAGCCACCGCGAACGCCGAAGTCATCGTCTGCGCGGGCGCAGTCGACTCACCACGACTC
This sequence comes from Ktedonobacteraceae bacterium, assembly GCA_036501345.1. Classification (GTDB taxonomy): domain Bacteria; phylum Chloroflexota; class Ktedonobacteria; order Ktedonobacterales; family Ktedonobacteraceae; genus DASYAN01. The sequence goes on along the minus strand of DASYAN010000508.1, from coordinate 4,644 downwards.
CTCTTACTCTCCGGTGTCGGGCCAGCCGACCATCTGCGCGAGGTCGGGATCAAGGTGATCCACAACCTTCCGGGCGTTGGTCAGAACCTGCATGATCACCCATTGCTCGGCCTAGTGGTCGAGGCCAGCCAGCAAATTCCGCCCGGTACGGCGAACCGCGCCGAGGTATCGATGCTCTGGCGCAGTGATCCAGGGCTGCTTGGGCCAGACATGCAGTTCATGTTTATGCATGTCCCGTACCACCCACCGACCCTGCAAGCACCACCCAATAGTTACACCTTTGGTATCAGCCTCATTCCCCAGAGCCGTGGCTGGATCAAACTCGCCAGCGCCGACCCGGATCTGCCCCCTCTGATCAACCCGAACTACCTCCACAATGAGGCTGACGTGCAGCGGTTGCTGCTTGGCATCGAACTGGCCCGCGAACTGAATGCGACCAATGCGTTCGCTACCTGGCGCAAGGGTGAAGTCCTGGCCGGTGACGACGTGCGCGATGAGACTGGGCTGCGCAATTTCATCGCTCGCGGCACTAGCAGCTATTTCCACCCCGTCGGCAGTTGCAAGCTGGGTATTGACGATCAGGCGGTCGTTGATCCCGAACTGAAAGTCCATGGACTGGACGGGCTTCGCGTCGCCGATGCGTCGATCATGCCCACCATCGTGTCTGTCAACACCAACCCGACCGCGATCATGATTGGCGAAAAGGCTGCTGATCTGATTCGCGGCATCCGCAACTGACGAGTTGGTGACATCCAACCGCTTGAACAAAGCGATACGGGCAGGATCTTAGGCCAGAGAGAGTTGTGCTAGTCTAGACAGGGACAGCCGTGGCTGCTATACTTTGAAACCGAAGAGGAAGAGAAAGAACTTCCCGCAGGAGCAAACAGATCAAGTTGATTGGACAACTCAGTTGTGGGAGCCAGCAGACCGACAGAGGGATGCTCATCCTTTCAAATATAGGTTTTTTTCGCTGAACGGAAAACTTGGCTTGTGGCGAGCGTGAAAAAGCACTGAACCTTTGTTCTTTTCATGCGTGCCTCAAGAGATCTTTTCCATTCAGCTTTTTTGCTGAACGGAAAACTTGGCTTGTGGCGAGCGTGAAAGAGTGCTGAACCTTTGTTCTTTTCATGCGTGCCTCAAGAGATCTTTTCCATTCAGCGTTTTTTTCGCCCGGAAGACTCTCCTGGTTGCATCCACAAGAGCGGGGATCGATCTACCTTGGCACGCTTCAAGAGAGCCAGGACGCAGGATCTCACAGGCAGTGGTTTGTGTTCATTACATAATAGCACATGGTACAACAGTAAACGCTCAGCCATCGCTGTATCCTGAGAACTCTGAAATTCCGGGTTAAAGATGAACGTCTCGCAATACCTTTCGACTTCGAGCACCGCATCCGGTTGGCGTTGGGTGCCACTCAACTTGGTCCGATGGCTTTGCAGACACATGGCCCCAGGAAGCAGCAGATCGAGAAAGGCTTGTGGATGACGATTAATCAAAGTACTCAGACTATTGTCCCAGACCTTTTCCACGTTGCATCACTCCAATACAGCTTATTTTGCTCAGTATACGGAGGAGATTGTTAGATGTCTATACTCAAATATAACTATATTGAGCAGCTCAAAGCGGGATAGTGCAGGAATATCCCCTCAAGCTGTCCGCTTTTTGGCCCAAGATGGCCGCTTTGTCCCTAGAAAAACAGTCACTCATTAGGTACGATTGCATAGAGAAAAAGACTGGTAGAATACCCTTTCGGTAATCTGCCTCTGACCCCATCAATTAGGAGTCAAGAAGGTGTAATAAGGATCAATAAAGCAAGAGAGGCTCTACTCTCTCTCTATGCTAAATATATCGCTATGTATCTATTTATATAGATAATACTAAATAATTTGCATATTGAGGACTTTTATGGTATACTGATAGTACTGACTTGAAAAGCATTCTGGTCAGAAGTAAAACGTTTTACTCAGTATCCTCCCTCCACCCGTTTATTTCTGTAAGAATGGGGAATTTCCTCTGTTTCATCTTTTCATGAGCAAAAGTAGGTCACAGATAGAACGGAAAGGCCCACTATGCCTGTAATTGGAACTGATTGCGAGATGCTTTTGGACAGTATTGGATACTTCATTAAGCTTGGCACCTACCAGATTAAGCAGCCACGTATCCGCCATGCCAGCTACCGAGCTGATGGCAGTCTCTCCTACGTTGACCTGGGACCTGGCAAGCGCCTGTGGAGCATGACCATCCTGGCACGCAACGATCTGCTACGCTACGATGGCATGCCCACTGGCCTGACTGGTCAACAGTATCGCGATAGCCTCCGTACCAACTATACCAGCAATATCGGCAGCACCATCAACTTTACCGACCCATTGAATGGCTCGCCGACTGCTGTACATTTCGACAATTATATCGAACGTATCCTTGATTTGCACTCACAAATCGTGGCAGCGGCAACTGGTGGAAGTGCTGGTGCTTCATACGAGGTTTCTATAGAATTATTGGAGGCCTAATTACTTCACACCAAGCGTTCAAGTTGTGCGTGGACTTGCCTAAGTAGATCCCCATGCTCAGTCTGTGTGCGCTCGATGGTATCAAACCGCTCACTTTGACTTCTGAGCAAATCCCCATGCTTAGCCAGTGTGCGTTCGATGGTGTCAAACCGCTCGCCATGCTTAGCCAGTGTGCGCTCGATAGTGTCAAACCGTTCACGCGAATCTCCGATATCAAGCGCGATGCCCTCAATGATGACTTTTAAATGCTCTGCATTGTGACGATGTCGCTGGGAAAGCTTGATGATCTGCTCTTCATTTTTGATGACTTCTTTGAAGCTCTGTTCTATGTCCTCGATACGTTGTTCGAGCTTGCTAGATCTTTCTTCTATGGGTTGATTCATATATAGTAGTTCCCCCTGACCTTTTTCGGTTGCTCGCTGGCACCAATATTCTAATGCATGAAAGGCGATAAAATAAGAGGTATTCAGCTAGCACACTATATCAGAATGATCATTAGATGTCTATACTTAAATATATGTAGAGATCATGTGAAAAAATTGTATATAGAGGGTTTTTATGGTATACTTAATGTAGTGGATTGGAAAAATATCTGATTAGAATTAAAATGCTTTTTGCTTATATTATATATTTATGTATAGTATTGCAGCAATGGAAAGTGGAATGATATTAGTAAATAGGAAGTAGTATATGATGGGTCAAGAGAGTGTGGAGAGGGCGAGATGAAAAGATCGAATATTGGATGGTTTGCAACTAATATTATAGGAAAGCCGCTTTATGCTTATCAGGAGGAAATTGGCAATGCCATTTTAGAATCAGTCTTAAATAATCGTGGCCTGACCATAACCGTCATGATGGCGCGGCAGATGGGTAAAAATGAGATATCAGCGGTGATAGAAGCGTATCTGCTAGCATGTATGGAAAGTGGTACGATCATCAAAGTCGCGCCCACATTCAAGCCCCAGGTGATCAATAGCCGTCTCCGTTTACTATCGATGCTCGAAAATCCACTCACAGCGGGCCGTGTGTGGAGATCATTTGGCTACATGATCGGCATTGCTGGGACGAAGCCGGAAGTCAAAGAGCAGACTGGTCCTCGGGTCATGTTCTTCAGTGCCAGCCCTGACTCCAGCATCGTCGGAGCAACCGCTTCATTACTATTAGAAGTCGATGAGGCGCAAGATGTGGCTATAGACAAATTCGACAGAGATCTCAGACCAATGGCCTCAACCACAAACTCGACCACGGTCTTATATGGCACCTCCTGGACTGATGATACCCTGCTCGCGATCGTCCGCGCCAACAATCTAGAATTAGAGCAAAAGGACGGTATCAAGCGACACTTCGAGTATGACTGGCGGACACTGGCGGCCATCAATCCCACCTATAAACGGTTCGTCGAGGTGGAGATTGCACGCCTCGGTGAAGACCATCCAAGCATTCGTACTCAGTATCTGTTGCAACCGATCTCGGGAGCTGGCTTCTTGCTCAGCGATATGCAGCACTACCTATTACAAGGAAGTCACGATTGGGAGGATGAACCGGACGATGAGGGCGAGGCCTACTTGCTTGGGATAGATGTTGGGGGAGAAGAGAGATCTAAAATGGGAGATGAGAAGAAACTATCCGGCAAAAGGGACTCGACGATCATCACGGTAGGAAGAGTAAGCTACAACGAACTCAATTTGCCCAGGCTAGAGATTGTTCATCAGTACTGGTTCACTGGTATGCATCACAGCGATCAATATGCAGCCACATGCGAAATCATCCAGCAATGGAATGCCAGACGATTAGTCATCGATGCCACGGGTCTGGGTGAAGCTCTGGCGAGCCTACTGATCGACAAATTTGGCGATGAACGCATTACCGCATTCAAGTTCTCCAGACCGAGTAAAAGCAAATTGACCTATCACTTTCTGAGCATGATCAATAGTGGCAGACTTAAGATGTACGGGGCCAATCGAGCACCAGCAGGTATCCATCATGAGGCATGGAAGCAACTTCGCTTAGCCCGCTATCGAGTCCCAGGAGAGGGGCTCATCGACATGTTTGTACCAGATGGAGAAGGTCACGATGACGTCCTGATGTCGCTGGCTTTATGCTGTGAAGGGACCCGCGAGTTTGCCGTGACGGT
>DASYAN010000507.1:0-5576 GCA_036501345.1 Ktedonobacteraceae bacterium | reverse complement strand
AGGAACTTGCTGCTGGTGCTGTGTCAGTGTGGTGAGCAGGATTGGAAGCAGGGATGCAATTGGTGATTGCTGCTGCTGAACCGGAATCTGCTGCTGTTGTTGCTGGCTAGTGATTGCTGCAATGACTGCAGGAACAATAGCCGCCAACTGTGCTACCGGCTGCTGCTGTTGCTGCTGCAAGCCGGGGAAGATGGAAGGTCCACCCTGTTCAATAAGCTCTCTTGTGATCAATGTCTCAAGTACTGGATCGATGCGATCACGGATCGCCGCTCTTACAGCTGTTGTATTCATTAAAAATCATCTCCTTTAAAGGTTATGTGTATCACAGATCTGTATCTGTGAAAGATTTCAAAACCAGAAACCAAATGCTTCGACATTGCACCACCATGGCAATGCATCGCCGAGTTCTCACTGAATGACACAAAGGGTATTGGGGCAGGAAGCCTTTTAGTCCCCTCAACCCCCTCTCATTTAGATCGGCACTACCGCTAAAAATTTTAGCTGTGTGACTGGTGCCTGAGATTTTGATCTCCGCTTTCAATATAAACTAGGCTCCAAATTTTGGCTTAGCCTTGCCAGAGTCAGAAGTACGTACTGGATTTTGCAAGAAAGGAGAGGATTGATAAAGCGGTTTTTTGAGCATATGGAGATCTGAAAAACTACAAACGTAGCTATCCATGTATATGTGGATAGCTACATTTGTGGTCTTATCTTAGGTTCAGTCCAATGGAGGTAATAAGCCTTGCGGTACTACTGGCAGGCGCTTGTAGAGGTCAGCGCCATTCAATTGGGAGCGCCAGCTTTTGGCGGCACGCAGATCATTTACAAAGTCACGTTGCAGATCAATGCCAAGTGCTTGCCAAGTGAGGCTGATAGCACGACGAGCAAAGGCAATATCATTGCGTGGCTCAATACGATCTAGGTCTTCAAAGAAGAAGCCACAACTGGTGAAACTGTATTGATGATAATATTGTGCTTCGAGCAAAGTCAGAGTGCGCCACGCCAACTGAGCATCGTCAGGTTCGCGATGTTGTTTCCCATGCCGTGCCCAGAAGGTCTCAGCGGTCTCCCAGCCGTTGTGCAAGGAGAGATAGTCATCGCGTGCAGCCCACGGATCATTCAGTGCTTCACCAGCGTACTGCTCGAACAACTGGCTAGCATGGTTATTCAAATTGGTGAGAGCTTGACGCAAGGCAGGTTTCCAACTGCTATCCCCTTCGGTACATTCACAGCCAGCATTCCACCGATCTACACCATGCCCACAGCTCCAAGCGCTTGGCTCACGAATCGCTACTTCTTTGGTCGCCGGGTGCATTTGCATATAGTATTCGAGTGAGCAAACCTCAAAGCCATGATCCGGTGCACCATGATGGATAAGGTAAGACAGGAATTTGTCACGCCAGGGTTTATGGTGTCCATAGAGTTCACCGTCAGTCGCAATGACAATCAGCTGCGCTTCGCCAGCGTTTTGCTTACTCTTTACGACTTGTTCCTTGAGGTAAGATGATGCGAAGACATTGGCATCACTTGTAGTATGCCAGTCGAAAGAGACGCCTCCGGAGAGTGGAGCATTATAGAAGAAAACAGTGATACTACGCCCATTACGCAATGGAACAATATATGGCTCTGATGGATCCACTGGGCTTGCGACCTGCCAGGGAGCCAGGACGGTATAAGTAATACCATATTGTGCCAACAGATCCAAAGAATCGATGTCTGCCGCTGTCTCAGCAAGCCACATACCATGTGCATCATGGCCGTAGCGATGGCGGAAGTCTAACAATCCCCATGCAATCTGTGTGCGCTTATCGCGTGCAGATGCCAGAGGCAGAATCGTATGATTGTATACCTGCGCCATCGCGTTGCCAACACCATACTGCTGCCTATGAACTTGGTCTGCTTTAATAATGCGGCGATATACATCTGGATGATATTGCTCCAACCAAGCAGCCAGAGTCGGCCCTAGATCATAACTAATGACATCAAAATTCCCCTCTTCGGCATTTGGGCTATAGCACTCAGAGGTAATCTTTTCATTATAGTTCGTAAAAGGGACAGCTCCGGGTTCTAATGGGAGGAGACCAGTAAATGGATTCTCGCGTGGGGGCTGATAGAAATGGCCATGCAAACAGAGGTATACCGGGCCAGTTTTGGGATTAGTTGGTATACCAGTAGCTTCCTGCTCAATCATATATATATTGTTCACCTTCTCTGGTCCTACAGCAAGAAAGAGCACTGCTATTCCAGAACACAATACAACATTTCACCATAATGGATAACAAAGACTGATCTATATATATTCCCAATCAGACGGACGCGATACCCAGAGGGCACACGGTAAATCGCGTCCGCTGCTATCTCCTCTTGCAATTGTGTTGGCGGCTATGCGCTGATTCCTCGTGCCGATACCGTTTGAGCACTCATGAGGAACTCCTCGTAGGCTTGACGCAATTTTGGGTAACGGAGCAGGAAGATGCCTGCATACTCCTGCGACAACGGACGAGGGGGTCGCAATAGGCGCATATTTACCTCTTTGAGCAGACGATTGCCTTTTTTGCCATTGCAGACTCGGCAGGAAGCAACTAGATTCTCCCACGTGCCCTGTCCGCCACGAGACTTTGGAATAATATGATCCAATGTCAGATCGCGACTCCGCTTACCACAATACTGGCAAGTTTCATCATCGCGAAGCAGAATATTTGCTCTTGTAGGCTGTAGCGCAACGCGTGGCACGCGCACATTGGCTAACAATTGTACAATGACGGGACGTTCTAGCTCAAGACGTCGAGCGCGTATACTCTCTTCGATCAATTCGCGCACATTCTCATCTATGAATGTTACTTTATGCTTTGACAACAACACGATGAGACGGCGCTCAGGAATGACCGAGAGAGGCTGTAGTGAGGAATTCAATACAAGAACAGGCATGAATAGCTTCCTTTCCTCTCTGTCAGAGCCGATAGCAAGTACAGACAGCGAGGTGAATAGCCATTTCATACAGGTAAGAGGAGCAAACCCCAATTCCTGCGGCCTCTACCGCCGCCTGCGAGGACTAGGTGGATAAGGATGGAGGCATCTTACATGTCCAGGAGAAACAGGCATAACAAAGCAGCCTCCGCCCACTGTTTTTCCGCGACTACACCTTTGCGGCGAGGGGCGCAGGTGGATCAGATAACTATCCATATGAATAGTTGTATAGATCTGATGTTCCTGCATTATGAAGCTCCTAATGTACCTGCTAGTAAAATGTATGACACATACCACTGTCAAGCCACATTGTTTATCCTGTATGGATTGATGCTGCTAACCTCCCATATGGGAGAAGTATGTGTCATCCTGGTCGGGGTGAGAGGACTTGAACCTCCGACCTCAGCGTCCCGAACGCTGCGCGCTAGCCAGACTGCGCTACACCCCGGTGACATCCACGTAAGTAACTCGTCAAACTTACCCGTGAGCCTGAGCTTTGTGCTCATTTATTCAGAATATACTGAATAAAAGTTATAGACACTAACTCTACTCAAGGTTAGTATAGCATACCTCACCTAGATTTGACAATGGGTGTGGTTGATAGGTTCATAAATTTATAAGCTTCAGAAGGCTCTCACTCTCTTCAAAGTTGCAATGGCCGTACCTGATAGGGGCGTGCATGCTCCTCGCAGAGCCAGAAAATATTGCCATCCTCTGCTACGACCTTTTGCAAGCCATCCCAATACTGATTAGGATCTACCTCCTTCAAGAAGCTGTGCAGTGCTCGGATTGCGGGTCCAATATTCTGCTCAAAGCCTCCAGAGTAGAATCTCTCGGCTAGACCAGTGGAATCAGAAGCAGCCTCTTGTGCGATCTGCTTGAGCAATTCCACCTGTTGGTTAACCTGCTTATATTTTTCTTTGTCAGGTATAAGATCTGATACCTCATAGGAAATCGGCAGACCATTCTCCAGACTATTCTCTAGAAATTTGATGAGATGTTTCAGCCAAGGCGATATCTTTAGCCACCAATCCTTTGTCCGATGCAGATCATAGCCTTCAGAGTCACGAATCAAATGGGGTTTCGAAGGATACTGGCACATGAGAAACAGTTTGTACTTATGATTGAACCAATGTTTTGGATTGAACCGTCTTCTCGAGCTAGGAATGAGCAAGAAGGTATTAGGACACTCCGCCTCCATTTTTTGCATTTCTAGATTCCATTGACGAGTAAACTGGCGGACGTTCCACTCGCAGAGTTGGCTGAGGCGCTGCAATAGCACATCGCTATTGGACAACATCAGGTCTCCATTGTATTGAATGACATCCAAACGGCGCATGATTTCCTGTTGTCCGGCAGCAACAATGGTGTGTTGTACCTGAGGAGCTGTGCTCACATGGATACCGTAGAGCAAATCGCGGACGACCACCTCACGAAAACTCTCTCGGCACTGGATGGTCTCCACACCTTTATTGAGCCGTTTGACGAGATCTTCTTCATAGCGGTAAGCTTCTCGGCAAGGCTGATCTTGCTCTGTGTGCTGGTGACAGATACAAGGAACTTCCCGCCTGACCTGTAGCCCTTCAAAGCGAGCCAAAATCAAGTCCATGGTCTCTTTGAGTATGACCAGAAAAGTGCGAGGTTCCACTCCCCAGGCTTCGATATGAAGTTGGTTGTATCTGGGCAATAATTCGACGCGGGCAAAATGGTCCTGATAGGAGAGTACAACGCCCTCGCGCCAGTGCAAGTTGCAGGTATAAAGGTGCGTACGGACAATGAATCGGCTCATAATGCCGGCAGGAACAAAACCGAGGTGATAGGTCATCTCTACATGGACTTTGCCTGCTTTCTTTTGTTCAGGAGTCCAGGTTGGTAGCAATGATGGTGGCTGATATGGCAAGAGCTGAGGAATGAGGCTGTGGGCTGTATGTCCCCATGATAGTAGTGGATCAATCTGATAACACAGATCAAAGCGTTCCATCAGGCGTAGAAAGATAGGATAGAGAGCCGGATCATAGCGCCATCCTCGTTCATCATGAGCCCAGATGCGGGCGAGTTCGGCATGTACTAAAATACCATTGCTTTTTGTTGCTTCATCCTCTAAGACCATACTGATGGCTTTGGTTACCCAGTTAGGCTTGAGAATGACAATATCCTTCAGGATAGGATCATCGTGGAAACAGAGGATCTTGCCGAGATCATGCAAATAGCTTCTCAGAGTGCCCTGCGCAAGTCTAACATGAACTCCTTTTGCAACGCACAGATCCATATAGGCATGTGCATTGATATGATGCTCACTACTAACCACTAGTTCATGTTCGACCTCCACCCAAGAGATTGGCCAGGGTTGTCCCATCAATGGAAGTATTGCTGCGTGCTTTGCGATAGTCCGTTTCAGTTCATCAATGTCAGCCCCTGTCTTACTACTGACAGACAACACATCAACGATTTGTGGGTAGTCGGCTCGATATTGTGGAATATTGAGATCGGGCGCTCGTTCATCAATGTGTGTTGCGACCAGAATAACAGGAGAATCGGGGGCAAGAATACTGATCGTACTGAGCCAATAGTCGAGCTTGCTCTGGGCTACTCCAATCCGCGCATTCCAC
>DASYAN010000506.1:0-3329 GCA_036501345.1 Ktedonobacteraceae bacterium | reverse complement strand
AACAGCGTGCTTGGTTAGAGGCCAAATATTGCCAGATGGCAGGTCGATCTGTTGCCTAAGTCCGCGCCTATGGGGGATACCCCATCACCTATCTGGTCTTCCCTCCGCTGACCTGGGCAGCACTGCGCTTTGGTCCGCGTGGCGTGACTCTCGCTCTGGCAGTGCTCTCCAGTCTTGCCATTGTCGGGACGGTCCTGGGTATCTCTCCATTCTCCACAGGCAGCCTTTCGCTCAGGCTGCTCTTCTTACAGTCCTTTATGGGGATCACGGCAATCACAACACTGATTCTGGCGGCGGTAATGGCTGAACGGCGTGCATTGGAACGACGGAAAGACACCTTTATCGGTATGGCCAGCCACGAGTTGCGCACTCCCTTGACCAGCTTGAAAGGGAACACGCAACTGCTTCAGAGGCGATTGGCAGGCACGGAACATCCACATGCTTTCCGTGCGCTCGCTCGTATGGAGGCGCAGATCGAGCAGCTCACTCGGCTGATTGAGGACCTGCTCGATCTCTCAAAGATTGAGGCGGGAAAATTGACTTTCACAGATGAGCCAGTCGATGTGGAGGCACAGGTACGCGAGGTGATCAAGCAATTCCAACAAACTACCAGTGAGTATCAGATCAGTATCACAGGAAGTGCACCAGGAACACTTATCTGCGACAAGGAACGCCTCGCCCAGGTGGTGAACAACCTGCTCACCAACGCCGTGAAATACTCACCCCAGGCAAAGCAAATCGTCGTTCATTTCACCTCGACCACCCAGTACCTGACGGTCAGTGTCCAAGATTTCGGCATCGGCATCCCCACAACAGAGCAGAAGAACATCTTCCAGCAATTCTATCGGATCGCTGGCGAGCATGAGCGAACCGCGACCGGTCTGGGCATCGGGCTGTTCCTCACGCATGAGATCATTGAGCACTCTGGGGGAAAACTCTGGGTGGAAAGCGTAGAAGGGCGAGGCTCGACGTTCTCCTTCTCGCTCCCCTGGCAGTTGCCGCAGAAGCCATCTCTCAGTTCTCATCCCAGATGAGGTGGGTGAACGAATCTGCGCACAACGGATCATTGTCCGGTGAGCCTTAGGAGTGTTCTGGCAGTCTCCTTTGGAGCAGGCAAAGTAGCAAGAGCTGTTCACGAGAAGGGAATTCTGAATGGTTTGTTGAGCACCCTCTCTACAAGCAGTCCAAAAAACTTGTGGGTAATGATAAGCTTTTGGGGGTGTGCCCTTTGGGTATCGCAGTCCACCCAGCAATTCATTGTCCATTCGGCGCGGCTTCGCCGCAAATACTGCAGAATTGGGCACTGGGACGATTCATATGTCCACAAGGCCAGATCTTCAGTACTAGCGTATTCGGTGAGGATGATGCTGCCGATTTATCCGACGTTGGCGAGTCAGGCAGGGCTAACGATGGCTCTAAATTGGGTCTGCTTGCGCCACCATCCGCTCTTTGTACCCCAGGCACTGCTACGCCCGCTGCATCAGCTCTTTGTTCAGTGGCTTTTGTCGATCTGCTCTTCTTACCGCGTCGAGCTATCACCATGAAGGGCAGAGCTATCAGGACCAGCAAGATGATCACACCGCCTATCAGCGCCAATCCCAAAGGAAAAGATGTTGGCGTGGCTCTAGGTGTTATATTGTGAGATGGCTGTCTCTGTGCAATCGCAGTTGCTGGCTGTGCTGTTGACGTAGGAGTTGCTGCTTCACGCTGTGCTTGCTCCTGGGCATAGTTCAGGTAAGGTTGTGCGGCTTTAAAGTTAGGATAGTTTACTTCAAGTTGATTGAAGTCATCCTGCGCTTTTTGCCAGTGTTGGGGAGCAGTTGAGGCATAATCCTGGAAAGCCTGACTCCAGAGCAACTGGAACTGTCCCGGCGTGGTATCCAGCTTGAGGCCATTCACCAGAGTAGCTTCATTCTTGTTCTCCTGCGAGAGACTAGCGCCACTTGAACCGCCCATAGAAGAGATGATACCAATGATATTCCCCTGACTGTCCAGCGCGAGACCGCCACTGTTGGCATTCTCTCCGTTGCCTCCTACTTGATTGACCGATGTAGCTGTCCCGCTCGTTTGTTGCGAACCGACAGAAATCACATTTACCAACGGCGTCAGAAAATCATTCGGCTGCTGACTCATATCGGCATTGCCTGGAAAACCAATCACGGTGACGTTACCCTGGCCCTGGATCTTTGAAGAGTCAGCCAGTTGTACGCTCGGCGCATCGTGCATTGGCACATGTACAATTGCCAGATCCTGTTGATCTGGTGAGCTCTCCTTCTCGATCTGATCGACCTGCCAGGACACTCCAGTGGGCAAGCTCTTCAGATCAGGTACAGTCAGGGGTCCCGTATAGTTAGTACTCAAATAAGCAACGCTATTAGGCGAATCGTACGCTGTCGTGGATGACAGTTGACCACTGCTGAGCTGCTGTACAACATCATCTTTCGCTACCTGGGAGGAACCCTGTTTGGCGTTCTGATTGATGTAGTTTGCGACGTCCTGTGCCGCAGCATTATAAAGCATCTGGTCCAGAGTCTTATCTTTCGGTGGATTGGCAACATGGTCGGTAGTAAGAATATCGCCTTGAGATGTAATCAAGGTGCCCGTCCCCGATATTTGCAATGGGTAGGTCCCATTATCTTGCTGTGGAAAAGTTACCTGAGTGGTAGGGGGAAATTTAACAGTGAGATGGCCATTGATGGTGGTAATCATACGCACCACCGCTGGCTCTGCTATATCGGCTGCACGCGCAGCTGGATCAGCAATATTACCTCCCGGCATACTATCTGCATATACTGTGTATGTTGGCAAACTACTGAGCAAGAAGGCGGAGACTATCCAAAGTATTATGAACACGTCTCGTACACAATAGACACGTTTGGATCCACATTCCGTTCTAACCATATAGCACTATCCCGTTTCTGGCACTGAGTTGAGAAGCTTCAATCTCCATTAAAACCTTCTCTTAAAAAATACGGTCTATTGTGTACGATGGTTACACAGCCTGTTACAATAGTGCTGTGAACCTGTGATACCGTTTGGGCTATCCCCGCTCCACTTGTTTATTCTAACATGGCAAGCAACCTTCGAAAAGAGAAGGAACTCCGCTGACTGTCAAGAATACCAGAGGAAAAGAGCTAAAGTTCTTCATGAGGAAAAGGAGATCAGGGCTCTTCACTCAGCAAGTCAAGCTCTCGTGCTCTTCTTACTGCTTGTACCCGATTCTTTACCGCCAATTTAGAGAAGATTTGACTTACATGACGCTTGACAGTATCGACGACAATTACCAGTTCTTGCGCAATTTCTTGATTAGATGCACCACGCGCCAGCAA
>DASYAN010000505.1:0-7067 GCA_036501345.1 Ktedonobacteraceae bacterium | reverse complement strand
CATTGAGCTGGCTGTGGCAACCAGAAATTTAGCTTTGCCCTGATTGGTCTCCAGATAGCGTACCAGAGCAGGGTCAGCAGTAGAAGTTTTATTAAAGTTGCCGCCGAAGCCACGCGTCTGGCTTGGTCCCGCCATAGCCTGTGCACTTTTCTGGGCAATGGGGATAGCGGCCCACACCGTCGGAGCCACAAGCAGGACCAATACCCCGGCACTGAAGGCGGGCACGAGAACGCGAATGTTGGAGATATTGGCTCTCATACGTGGGATGATGCGAACGACCAGGAATATTCCAGCTGCCAGAGCACATAAGACTGCGACAAGAGGGATGAGCCACTGCCCCCACGTAGGATAACTGGTGAGAATATATACTTGCTCAGCAGCGGTGGCGATGAGCGCCAAGGGCAGTAGCCAACCGCGCCAGCTAGCAGACTGTCGATAATCCTGCCACATTACCACCAGACCGATGCCAAAGAGTGCACAGATGGCCGGAGCCATCACTGTCATATAGTATGGTTGGAAGCGTGCCGAGACACTGAAAAAGATGCCAGTCGTGAGGAGCCATGTCCCCCACAGCACGAGCGATTGCTGCTGCTGTTGATCTTTCTGCAGGCCGGGGCGCCGCTTTCTGATAAGGGCAACGGCTCCCAGCATTGCTAGCGGCAAGAGCCAAGCGATCTGTCCTCCTAGTGAGCCAGTGAAGAGTCGTAGTGGACCAGGAGAGCCAGTTCCAAAGAGACCGCCAAATTGTGCTTGTGGCCGCTGTGCCTGGGCTCCATTCCTATTTGTTCTAGGCTGTGATGGCATTCCAGTAGCCGATGTTCCCCTATTCCTACCAGACGCGTTGGATTGGCCTGGGGCGTTCGTACCAGATCCTCTGCCGAATTGTTGTCCAAGGAGACGATTGAGGCCATTATAGCCAAAGGCGAGGTTGAGTTCCGAATTGCCCTGACTGGAGCCAACATATGGTCGCTGCGAAGGCGGAGTCAGGTCGACCGCCACTGCCCACGAGAGCGAAACTGCCAGGAGCACAATTCCGGCAAGTACCAGATGGCCAATGCGCTTCCACACACCTCTGGGACCAGCTAGTAGGTAGAGTAGCCCGAAGGCAGGCACGACCAGATATGCCTCCAGCATCTTGACATTGAAGCCGATACCGACAATTGCTGCGGCTAGCAGTAGCCAGCGCAACCGTCCAGTTTCAGCAGCACGTAACACCGCCCAAGCTCCCAAGAGCAGGACCAGGGCCAGTGTGCTATCAATCGTCTGAAAGCGGGCGGTCACGATACTAATTGGACTAACTGCCAAGGCGAGACTTGCTAACAAACCAGCCACCACTCCAAAGTGGCGTTGCACGAGATAATAGAGCAGGATCACCGAGAGCACGCCAGCCAGCGCTTGGGGCAACAGCACGCTGAAAGGTGTGAAGCCGAACAGCTTGGCACTAGCCGCCTCCAACCAGAAACCCACAGGAGGCTTATCGACCGTCACGAAGCCCCCTGGATCATAGGAGGCAAAAAAGAAATTATGCCAATTGTCCATCATACTTCTGACAGCTGAGGGATAATAAGAAGTGAAGCCAGGCTGTCCCAACTGGAAGAAGTTCATGAAAACAGAGATGAGTACGATTCCTCCCAAGGCCAGCCTATGCCAGAAGGGGGAGTGCTTTTGTTCCCTTTGTTCTGTATCATGTTCAGGTTCAGCCTGAACGATTTTTAGTGTATCAGCCATATAGAACGTCTGCTCCTTAGATATTAATATCTTCGCAATAAAAACAAGATTTCTTAAAGAAGTACGTTGACTCTCCCGGCCAAGCACACGAGCAAGGCCAGTTTTATTGCAAGCGGTATTGCACATCGCCATGAGCCATCCTGACGAGTTTTGATCTGGACCGCTACCCCGGTAGGTCCTCCTTTTTCGGTTGATCCTGCGACCCACTGGCAAAGATCCAAAATCGCATAAAGATGTACGAGATAACAGCACCAACAACGACTGCCAAGACTTTTGATGTATTGGCCCACAGCGTAGCATTGCCAATCAATGGCTGTAATGCCTTCCCTGCTAGCCACACCAGCCCATTACTATAAAGGATTTCCAAAAACAAGCTGATGGCAAAGCGTACCAGTTCCTTCCTTGTCACTCCCTGCTTGTGCCGAAACGTCCAGTACTTGTTCAATAAAAAACTACTCACAGCGCCACTGGCATAGGCCACAGAATTGCACCCCACCAAGACGAGCACATTGTTTGTAGGAAAGCACCACAGCAGGATATTGAAGGTCAACAAATCAATGCCCGTGTTTGCTCCGCCCACTAGGCAGTAACGAAAAAACTGCCAAATTGCGCTGTTCCATATATATGATCGACGATGATGAGTATCTTGTGTCTTATCGACTAACTCTCCCGATATCTGCATTTCTTTCGTCTCTGTCAAAGGCAACTCCAAACTCCTCTCGATATCTCTTGCTACATAAAGCCAACAATCAATGCTTGTTGGGAGCCACACCATCTTAATTTGTCAGTTTCATCAAATTTTTTCCTGAATAGTTACGTACACGTAGTATCGCCAGTGCAACTTTCGGCAAGGCAAGAGTTGCATCGGTAATCACATAACGGCTCTCCCAGGTTGGTTGAAACTTCTGTTTGAAGTTGAAGAGTGTGTCGCGGGTCTCAAACAGGCCCAAACGATCTGTGGCAATCTTCATAAGCAGCCGTTGACCACCAGTTATCTCCTGCCTAGTGTCAGCCATTGCTACCATACCCAAGCTGACGACTCGCGCATCGCACGATCGAAAGCGCTCGATGGCACGCACAAGTAACAGTTCCATCACTCCGGGTGGTGCATCTGAGGCCCTCCGCATCAAATCGAGGGTCCAGCCCCAACCTTGCAACGTAGACCGAGCATCCGCATCAATAGTCAAAGAGCCATAGATGGGTGTAAAGGTAACAAATGCACAAGCTTTGCCCGAACTCGTCGTTACAACTGCGGTCACAAGTCGTGGAACAGTTGTATAAGAGACGTTTTGTCTCGTTGAGATGTGAGCAACCGTGTCAGCCCGTTTAGCAGTATCGACCAATTCATCAAGTCTTCCCATACTGAAACCCATCTCTGATGCATGTTCGCCAGCTTTGCTCTCCAACCAAGCCTTTGAGAGCTGCTCTAGTTGATACATCACCTCTGTGGGAGGTACGCCTTCATACCACTGGATGCTTACCCCTTCACGCTCAGCGCGTCGAGAACTGGTACGCACATTCGCCATAGCCGAGCCACTGAGTGTAAAGGTTTGAGGATTGATGATCGCTTCTTCCCCAATCTTGAATGCACGCAATTTGAGGGCATGATATGCAGCCAAGTGCTCAGGGTATGCTTGATAGAAAGCGACACGCCAATTACGAAATGCGCAAAAATCAAGGAAGCTACGAGTCACATACTCAATTGCATCTGGCGAGCATACTGGCTCACCAAGCACAACGGCAACATTGTTTACTAGCCGATAGTTCACCAGTCCCTCTCCATCAGGTGCCAGAAAATGCAAATTCTCTGGAGCCAGACCGAAGAACGCAAGTGTATGACCACCATAATAGCGGATCAGTTCTTCCTCTGGCAGATAGACTGGGACAAGTTGTTCTTTCGGATATAACATTGGGAATACCTCCAAGATAGTCTTGTATCACAAGATATATTCTAGAAAGGCAATCTTGGGATGAGGCATGCTCCGTTGGAGTGAGAATAATCTCTTCCTCTAACCTTGTTTCAACCCCAGCTTGCTTTTCTAGGATATATTTCATACCAATTGGTTTATCTCTTCAAAAAGAGGATGTATGGGAGCCAGATTTGTCACGCCCACCGTTCCCCAAAGGAGCAGACTTCATCTCCAGCTACCCACTTTCTGAACAGACTTGTATTGCTCTTGCTTCCATTTATGAGCAGACACCAGTAGTTCTCGAAAGGCACGAGCGATCACAGCCGGATTGGCACCAGTAGCTTGTCCACTCCGGCGCGGCAGATGGCGTACACCCACTTCTTTATAAGTACACCCAGCCTGCTTCAACTTATATAGCAATTCCGCGTTAATCATGGCACCACGTGTTTCCAATGGATACGTATGAAGAAACTCCGTGGAGATGAGCTTAAATGCGCAGTCAATATCACGCACATGCACATTCAGCACAAACCCAATAACCTGTTTCCATCCCCAGGCATTGAGTTTGCGAACCCATGTGTCCTGGCGATCTATCCGATAACCAATAACCGCATCATAGGCTGCAACGAAAGGAAAAAATGTTGCCAGATCTCTAATATCAAATTGCCCATCCGAGTCCATAAAAAAGGTCCGTTCTTTGGTTGCGGAAGCAAAACCGCTAACCAGAGCAGCACCATATCCCTGGTTGATTGGATGCGTAATCAGATGGACATGGGAATCTTTTTCGCCCATAGCAGCAACAATGGATGCAGTTTGGTCTGTACTCCCATCGTTGACAACAATTACCTCAAAGTCCTTCATCCACATTTTAAGTATATCAAGGATACCTGATACAGTATGGGCAATGATCTGCTCTTCATTATACGCTGGCAGAACCACAGAGAGACTAAACAGATCTCTGTTTTCAACTGTATAACCCGATATAGACTTTCCAGATGCATCAGTTTTCTGATAAGCTAAAAGTGACTTCATAGGTCCTCCAAGAGCATTCATGTTCGACTGGTACGACAACTTCATAGGAGCATCTTCCTCCTGTGATTGGTTAACAAAGACCCATAGACGCATCCCAAGGTAGGAGACGAAAACCGTCCCTGCAATAGCAACAATTTTGGAGGCATTCATCCACAGAGCTGTGTTAGTTATCAGAGGATGAAAGAGATTGTTAGCGCACCAGATGAGCATATCGTTACACCCAATGCCCAAAAGTGTGGTGACCGCGAAACGTCTCACCTCACTCCATGTTATTCTCTGCCGCTGAGCAAAGGTCCAATACTTATTGAAAAGAAAGCTGTTCACCGCACCTAAGCCATAGGCAAGAGAATTGAACAGCAAAATCAGGATTGTACTGGTCGTGGGAAACAGCCAGAGTAAGCCATTGAGGATCAATAAATCAAGTGAAGTGTTCAGTCCGCCAACAATGCCGAAGCGAACGAATTGTCCTGGCCAACGCTTCCAGAGAGGAAGGTGCTGTCCCTTACTATTTTGTATACCGTCAAGCGTCTGTTGGACACTGTGATGTACTTCAGATGCCTCTATCAAGAAAAACACTCCAAACAACACTATATCATCTGAGCCCCGTGTCAAAAGCTTGACTCTGAACTCACTACTTTTCTCTACTAGAAGGCGAAACTCTATTCATCTTGCAACAGCACAATTCAACCATACGGCTGAGCAGAAGCTTCGCTCTACAATATTGATATAGGGCAATGCCCTTGTCTCGTGGTTTGTCCTACAGATGCTATTATAGGCCTAATTTATCTAAAAATTGTAGGAGAAATTTCAAAGTAATGTAAATTTTTGGTAATGAGAGGGATGTAGATCATCAAAAAGATCAAGTTCATGTCTTCTGAGCAAGCCACCACAACACTAAAGCCCATGCCGGGCAAAAGCCGAGCATAGTACAACTGGTGGGGTCTTTTACTTGTACAAAGGGAGGCACGTTTTAGAATAAAAAGTACCGAATGTTCTGGCACAACTTACCGAGAAAGTGCCGCAAGGACATCGAAAGGAACACGATCATGTTGCACGGCATGCTCCGCAAAGTAGTCATTCCATCTCTTCTCTTATTAACATGCACGAGTCTCATCATTGGATGCACCGGGCTTATGCCCGATACGCAAACCGCGCCGACGCCTGCACCTCCGCCATCTTATAACGCACCAGGGATTACTGTCGATAGCACAACAAAGTATCAAACCATCGATGGTTTTGGCATTTCCGAGGCGTTTGGAGAAGCAGGTCTTTTACATGGCTTACCTCCAACCACTCAGCGACAGGTCCTCGACGATCTCTTTAGCACCTCAAGCGGGGCTGGGCTCGATATTCTCCGTAATATGATTTCATCCACCCCAGACTCGACAATAGAGCCAACCAATCCCGGAAGCCCGGCAGTTCCTCCCACCTACATCTGGAATGGGGACGATCAGAGTCAGGTCTGGTTGTCGCAACTGGTAGAGAAGAACTATGGCATTACCCAGTTGTATGCCAATGCTTGGAGTGCTCCTGGGTTTATGAAGACTAATGGCTCAGAGGCCAACGGCGGTCAACTCTGTGGAAGCCCCGGCGCATACTGCAGAAGTGGGGATTGGCGGCAGGCCTACGCGAACTATCTCGTACACTATCTTCAGGATTACCAAAAAGAAGGTATCACAATCCCATATGTTAGTTTTCTCAACGAACCAGACATCCCAGTAGCGTATTCAAGTATGCAAATGTCTCCACAGCAAGCCGATGATTTCGTCAAAGTGCTGGGGCCAACCCTGAAAAAAGCAGGGTTAAGCACCAGTACCCAAATCATCTGCTGCGAGTCAGAGACGTGGTTGACGACAAAGCAAGACTACGTTCCTGCTATTGCAAATGATCCAATAGCGTCTTCCTATGTTCCAATTTACTCCGGCCATGGTTATGTTCATCCACCAGATTCTCCTGTGCCCTCTGTAAGTCCAGACAAACGAATCTGGCAGAGCGAGTGGGGTACCTTTAAACCCTGGACCACTGCATGGGACCAAGGTGATAGTTCCACCAATAATACTGACTCTGGCATTATTTGGGCGCAACAGATCTATACAGCTCTAACGGCAGCCAACGTGAGTGCCTTTTTCTATTGGTGGGGAGCAGCCAACGATCCTTTAAACAAAAATCAGGCACTTATCCGTATCAATAAGAATTCTTCGGTTGACGTTTCAAAACGGCTCTGGGCATTCGCGAACTACAGTCGCTTTGTCCGCCCTGGGGCAACCCGCATCGGTGCAACGACCAGCAATAACAACTTGCTCGTTACTGCGTTCAGCAATACTAATGGCTCCCTTAGCATTGTTGTGTTAAACACTGCAAATCACGCTATGACAGTCCCCATAGCACTGTCCAAGC
>DASYAN010000504.1:0-9330 GCA_036501345.1 Ktedonobacteraceae bacterium | reverse complement strand
CTCACGCATGACTTTGCTACCCTTCTCAAGGTCCAAATGGAGTTGTTGGAGATTGTCTTGGCTGGGCTCTTGGTATGTTGCCAAAAGTCCCATTTTTATGCCTTCTACTTTTGCTTTAGTTTCTACTCGATCATTTCTGTTTTCCGTTGCACTCTGTTTGAAGTCGTCTATCTCACCTTCTTGATCTTCTATCCTCAGCTTAAACGTTTGATATAGATTATAGCTCTAAATATTCTTTTTAAGATAAATAATGCTTTGCAGCTTATCTCGCCAATCATGGAGAATATAAACATATTCTCCATCAACTTGTGCTACAGTGGGAAGATCTGCTTTATCGAGAAGATCATGAAACTTGATGAAGTAATCTTTATGCTGCTGTATCTTGGTTTCAATTTCCTTGAAATGCTCTTGAATGCCAAAACTACTTTGATCTCCTTCCTTCTGGCTATCTCTCCATTGTCGTTCTAAAAGGGACATCTGTTGACGAGTTCTAGTATCTTGACGAGTTGTAGGCTTCTTATGCGTGAGATTATCTCCGCCTGTATTTTTAGGTTCAGTTTCAGAATGTCCGCGTTTCGGTGACATAATAAAATCTTCTGTAACTACTATTCAGCTTCTCCTAAGGCAAGGTTCGATCTTGCAGTGCTCTTGCCAAGAACACTCAGCATTGATTTTCTCGAGGAAGCTGCCTCTAACGTTGCACTTTTATTTTCTAACTACTTGAAGACGAGTGCACTTTCTCTCGTGAGGTTGCCTGGTCAAAGGGCTCTCGCTTTTCATCCAGCGAAGTCATTTGCCCCTTGGAAAGTCTTTTCCTACTCTCCTATTACCTTAATGGTAACCGAAAAAAGGGATGTTTTCTAGTGACAATGAGCGACATTTGGATGGAGAAAGGCGGACATCTTTTATAGTACAGGAGAGAGAGGGCTGGTCTGTTTCATCTGTGTTATAGTGCCATCGCCATCTTGCTGATTTGGGAGTCCGTCCATTCACAAGTCATGCAAGGACTTCTAGGCCATGGTACAATTGCCATGACCATGGACACCTATTCTCGCTTGCTCCCATCAATGCAAAAAGATGCATCTGGCAAGATGAATGATGTCTTTCGTCTGAGTGGTGATCGCGAGTGTGATTGATGTCAACGCCAATAAGGTATAGGCATCAATCAGCCTTTGATGCCTATTAAAAGGGCATTGAGGCTCTCGATAAAGTGCTGAGGGAGAACCAACTAATGTATTCCGACGAAACCAGCGTGCGCACATTGTTACAAAAAATATTGAGCTATTCTCAAGCAGAGCAGACAGAAGTTGTGTATCTTGGGACTGAGAGTGCTCTGACTCGCTTTGCTACCAATCATATTCACCAGAATGTCGCCGAAAGCAATGCCGAATTGCGTGTGCGGGCCGTTGTAGGCAAGAGGATTGGTGTGGCGGCTACCAATCGACTGGACGAAGAGTCTCTGCGCCGTGTGACTGAGCAGGCATTAGAGATTGCACGTATTCAGCCTGTAAATCCTGAATTTCATTCTCTTCCTGCACCACAACCAATTTTGGCTGCGTCTGGTTACAGCGAACGAACGGCCCAATACACACCAGAAGAACGTGCTCGTCAGGTGGGTATTATTGTTCAGCTTGCCAAAGAGCATGGGTTGGAGTCTGCTGGCGCATTCTCTACCACGGTTCGCTCGACAGCAATAGCGAACTCGCTGGGTATTTTTGCCTATGAGCCACGCACTGAGTCCGAGTGCCATGCAGTTGTTATGGCAGATGCCGGAGGTTCTGGCTATACCCAGAGAACAGCAATCGATGCCTCAACACTCGATTTTGAATCTATGGCACGCGAAGCCGTTTCGAAAGCCCAGCGTAGCCGCAATCCGATTGATATTCCTCTGGGTGAATATCCCGTGGTGCTCGATGCTTACGCTGTGGCAGAAATGCTACAAGACCTCATTTTTATGGGAGGATTTTCAGCATTAGCAGTGCAAGAAGAGCGCAGCTTTATGAATGGCCAATTTGGCAAGCAATTGGTGGAACCGCGTGTCACGATTTACGATGATGGACATGATCCCTCTGGCCTGCCGCAAGCGTTTGACTATGAGGGAGTGCCTAAACAGCGTGTGGTAATGATTGATCGTGGAGTGGCTAATGCTGTAGTCTATGACTCATTCACGGCAGCACGCGAAGGTAAGCCGAATACCGGGCATGCTTTGCCCGCTCCCAATAGCGAAGGGCCAATGCCACTACATACGATCATGGAAGCTGGCAATGCTAGCCTAGAAGACCTGATCAAAGGCGTGGAGCGTGGAATCTACATCACGCGTTTCCACTACACTAATACTGTACATCCCATCAAAACACTATTCACAGGAATGACGCGTGATGGTACATTCCTGATTGAACATGGAGAGTTGACTCGTCCCATCAAGAATCTTCGTTTCACGCAGAGTATCCTCGATGTGCTGCGTGAGGTACAAGCTATTGGGCGGGAACGTATCCAATGGACTGATTATGGAACCGTTGTGGCGCCAGCTCTGAGATCTGCTCGTTTTAACTTCACTGGTATTACTAGAGCGTAAGGAGCGTAATATCCAAGCAGACCTGGGAATAGACAAACATTCCCAGGTCTTCCCTACCTATTTTCTTGATTCTGTGAGTTACTTCACTCCTCTTCTGTGACAGCGGCCCTTGCCTTCTCGTCTCTACATAATAGATAATAGCCTCATCCTATATTAGGCTATGCATTTCGATCCATCGATAAGGAGTCGAATTATGAGTTGGGACTTGATTGATATCTTTTTTGTCGTAACGGTTGTGCTTTTAGTCCTCAATGGTCTGAGAAACGGAGCACTTTTTAGCCTTATTAACATACTGTCGGTTCCCATTGCTTTTATTGTTACATACATCTTTGGTCCTCACCTTATAGCTATACTAGCTGCCAACGGCCTTTCTGCTACACCGCTTATTGCGTATGCAGTACTCTTTTTGGGAACGGTACTGATAGTGCATATTATTGGAAGTGTAGTACGTAAAGTTTTAAAATATGTCCCACTGCTTGGCCCGTTAGATTCATTGCTGGGTGGCGTGCTTGGTTTTGTAGAGGCATGGTTGCTCTGGCTGCTACTCTTGTTTGTGCTGGGAACGTTCCTGAGTGCAGTACAAAGTGGGGTTGAAACTGGTTCCTTCTTCTTTCAAGGCATGAGTTTGCAAGATTTACATATGGGTAATCTCGCCCAATTTCTGCCAACGTTCCAGCAATGGCATGATTTCTACAATCAGGCCGTAACGAATAGTTTGTTTGCAAAAGTCAACGGCTTCTTTGTAACGGTATTGCCTGACCTTAAAATTAAAACACCGCAGCCACTGGGGTAATAGGGTAGGAAGATACCATCGTTCCCTATTACACAATGGCATGAGACTTGCATTCCTTCGGTCAGAATACATACAATACAGACAGCGTAGTATGTTTTGCAGAAACCGGAGGATAATCATACGACAAAGCTAGATCATTTTATCGACGCTGGATTGAAGAGAGGTCTTGAGCGTGCGTATCTGGTCGCTGTTGAAGCCAAGGATCAGGATACGATGTGGAGTGCTGAGGACTCCTTGAGTGAACTGGGAGCCCTTGCGAGCACTGCTGGAGCAACAGCCGTTGGTTCGATGATCCAGCGACTGCTCCATCCCGATCGCCTGACATATGTGGGAAAAGGACGAGCGCAAGAGTTGAGTGATCTGGAGAAACAGTTAGGCTTTGATCTGGTAATCATCGATGATGAACTCACGCCAACTCAACAGCGCAACTTGGAAAAGCAGCTTGATGTGCGCGTCATTGATCGAACAGCGCTCATCCTCGACGTTTTTGCGCAACATGCACGAACGCGTGAAGGTCGTCTCCAGGTTGAACTGGCGCAGTTGGAGTATCGCTTGCCTCGTCTCACCGGACATGGTACCGAGTTATCCCGTCAGGCTGGTGGTTCCCGTAGTGCAGGGACAGGAGGAGTCGGAGGAGCAATTGGTGTACGTGGTCCTGGTGAAACCAAACTCGAGATTGATCGTCGTCGTATTCGCTATCGTATTGCAGAACTCAAAGAAGATATTGAAGAGGTACGCAAGCAGCGTACGATCTACCGTCGTCAGCGAGCTGAGCAGGCGATACCAGTTGTGGCGGTTGTTGGCTATACAAACGCAGGAAAATCTAGCCTCTTTAATGTCCTCACTGCAGCTGAGGTCTTGGTGGAAGATAAGCTCTTTGCCACACTTGATCCAGTGACTCGTCATATAGTTCTTCCAAGCAGCCAGGAAGTCTTGCTCACAGATACAGTTGGTTTTATTCAAAAACTACCGACGAAGCTAATTGCTGCTTTTCGTGCAACGCTTGAGGAAGTGATAGAGGCTGATATCCTGCTGGAAGTTGTCGATGCTAGTCATGAAAATGCTATCGAACAGAATGAAACGGTCAATGAGATTCTAGAAGAGCTGGATGTGTTAGGGAAGCCTCGTGTTACCGCGCTCAATAAAATTGACCTCCTGGACGAGCCAGATGAACTGGATACCAGCCTGTATCCAAATGCTGTGCCTGTCTCAGCCCTACGGCAAGAGGGACTGGATGCATTACGCGAGAAAATTGTCGAGGTGCTGGCAAACAATATGGATACAGTGCAAGTCCTGATCCCTTTCGATAAGGGCGAACTGGTCGAACTTTTCCACCGACGTGGCCATATTGATCAAGAAGTGCATAACCCAGAAGGTGTGTATATCACTGGTCGCATTCCTCGCTCTCTGCGTGGTTATTATTCCTCATATGCTCATATATAAGGCTGGTCGTTGATAATCTACTGGCAAAGGTATGTCCTATCAAGCTCAAATCATGGCTACCTTTCACGCCAGCGGGATGGTCATATTTGCCCCAACGGATTTTTTTTCGGCGGGAGAGGATGGCTTGCTGGAACCTACTCGAAACACCACGCGTACCTGTTCTTGATTGATTTCCACTCGTTTAACTATCGCCCTGATGATCTCCCGGCGGGTAGTCCAATCCACAGCATGAAGCCCTTCTCTCGTACGTGAAGCGAAAGCGTCTAGGCGCTCCAGAAGCAGGCGCAGTTCGTTTTCGAGACCCACTTTATCTTTGATTTGTTGCTGCTGTCCTTCCAACCGCTTGATCCGTTCCCGTATTTGTGTGATGCGAGGCTCGAACTCGGTCTTATCAATAAGCCCTTCGATATAACTATCAATCAAACGGGAGAGACCTTGCCGCAATCTTCCAATTTGCTCTTCAAGTCCATGCAATACCTTCAGAGCATTTTTTGGAAGCTGACGACGATGATATTCTTGCTCAAACCGCTCGGGATGCTCGAGCACTCTACAAACTTCATTCCAGACAGCTTTATCTACCAGATCTGTACGCAGTTGCTTGTTGCCACATACTGGCACTCCATCAAAACGATGCGCATCTGTTCCAATACAGCGATAATAGGTATATGGATGTGACTTCCCTTTGCTGACACTTGGGCTGATGGGCTTTCCATAATAAGTGCACCCGCGACAACTACATACAATCAAGCCCTGCAGTAAATAGCCAACTGTTTGTTCCTGGCTTCGTGCTCGTTGCCGCCTTTCCTGTAATTGCTTGGCAACGGCCTCAAAGAGTGTTGCGCCAACCAATTTTCCAGTCTTCGGCAGTTTGTCTGTCACCTCTGCAATTTCGTTCAATTTCACGTATTTCCAGAGTGCCTTCAATGGTTTAGGTGCCCACCAGTTCCAATTTCCAAGGAGTCGCATTGTTGCGGGCATCAGCAGCATCCTTACCAGCGTTGCATCCATAATGATGGCGATTGTGAGCCCAATGCCTACCTCCTGAACGATGATGATCTTTGCAGTGCTGAACGCTCCCAGGACGACTGCCATCAACAACGCTGCGCAAGTAATCAACCATCCTGTACGCTGCAAACCCAACGAAACCGCTGCACGATTATTATGTGCCGCATCGTAGCATTCTTTGATCCGACTGAGTAGGAAAACCTCGTAGTCCATCGATAAGCCAAAGGCAATCGCAAAAATTAGCACTGGTTGCGTAGCGTCGATACTGCCAACAGATGGAAAACCCAAGATGTTCTGCAAATGTCCATCCTGGAAGATCCAGACCAGTCCCCCAAAGGTCGCAGTAAGCGAGAGTACATTCAAGATAATAGCCTTTAACGGTATTAAAAGTGATCCTGTCATGAGAAAGAGTAGTATAAAGACCGTTGCGATAAGGATGGCAAGCGCATATGGCAGCACCACTGCTATATTGTTAAGCAGATCTAACTGGCTAGCTGTAGTCCCATCTACCAGTGAGACGAATCCTTTAGGTACAGCAATAGATCGTACTTTGCGTATAATATTCTCAGCAGCTATGCTGTGTTCTATTGGTTGCATCTGTACTACCACTCTGGTATAGTCACCGTTCACCAATTGAGATTCTACTGCTGTCAGTTGTGGACTGATTTGCGGATACGCATAGAGTCGCTGGTATTCTGCAAGCGAGAATGATGGGTTGATGGTGACCAAACTCTCGATATTGACCACTCCCGACATGGCTTTGATGCTCTGTACATAGCTATTTAAGCTTGCTAGGTTTTTGGCTGAGAGTGCATCGCCAGGTGTCTTGATGGCAATCATGATCAGTGAGTTCCCATGATTTGCGAAATCTTGTGAGACATGTTGCGAAACTACCCGCTCTTCCTGTCCTGCCGGAAGTAGATGTTCATCTGGCGTGGTAAATGTGATATGTAGAAATGGTAGCCCCAGAGTTATCAATATGACTAGGACTACCAGCATCACCGGGATCGGCCTGTGCATGACAAACTCTGACAGGCGATAGCATATGCTTCTCTTCTCTATCCCTCGTGTCCGTTGCCATTCGACCTCTTGCTTGCTTCTGCCCACAAGCACCCCTCGGAATGATAACGCGTTTATGTGGCTTCCTAATATTGCCAGGAACGCAGGTAATAGGGTGAGTGTTGTTATCATTACGGCCAGAGTCGTTGCTATTGCACCGATGCCCATGCTGCGCAAATAGACCTCAGGAAAGAGGAGCAAACTGACCAGACTGGTGCTGACTGTTAGTCCGGAGAATAGGACAGTCCTCCCCGCCGTTGTCATTGTCCTCTCTAGCGCTCCGTTGATATCTCGTTCGTCGTTGCTGAGCTCTTCGCGGAAGCGTGTCGCGATAAAGAGTGCATAATCAATTGCCAGCCCCAATCCCAACATTGTCACAATATTTATTGCGAAGATTGATACATCCGTTACCCCTGCTATAGCCCTTAATATAGCAAATACGCTCAGAATGGCGATTCCTCCGATTGCTAGTGGCACCATCGCTGCGACGAACCCGCCAAAGACAAGCAACAAGAGTATCGCGATGATGGGGAAGGTGAAAATCTCTGCTTTCTCCAAGTCGGCGTCGACTAGCTGATTGAAGGCGATATTCACAGGCACACTACCTGCTACCGTGACTTGCAATGGCGGTGCTTTCATCAGAGATTGAATGTTGCGGTACTCTTGTTCTTTGCTCGTTTCATCGGTGGCTGTGAGCTGTACCAGTGCGAAGGTCTCATGCCCATCCTTTGATAAAAAACTCTGGCTTGATGTGGAATAATAAGAAACTATAGTACGTACTTCCGACTGTGTTTTTAATCGGGCTATCAGATCCTGTGCAGCCTCAGCGAAAGCCTCATCGGTTGCCATCAATTTCTGGCTGCGCATCAGGATGACCACATCGCCTGAGGCACCACCGAGCTTCTCATTGAGGAGGTTCTCGGCCTTTGTCGACTCGCTATTTGGATCAACGAACCCACCACTCTTTAATGCTCCCATGACCCCTGCCCCAAACATTGCCTCTATCATTACTACAATCAAGCTAATTATCAGCACGCTCCATCGTGCCTGAAAAACCTCTCTCCCTAAATGCTTTAGCATGGGTATTCTCCTTAAATGTATGAATGAAGTTCATTTATTCGCGTGTATTTTTGTATCAAATGGTATGAGTTGTCTCTGCTTGATTACATGCTAGTAAGTACGCATCAATTGCTTGGTAAGAAAGCTTTGTTTCTCAGACTTCATCAATTTTCAGTTGTGATTGCAGATCTAACTGCAACCATGGCATAGTTTTGCTCTGCAGTCGGCAAATGTGGAATGATGCTTCGACCCTTGCTCGAGGCACTTGTTCAACGAGTAGTGTAAATTTTACAATTATTATCATTCGATTCTATGATGGGGAGAGATGGCAGGCCCATGGACGTGACCAGTTCAGTTACACACGAAAAGTTATATTGGCCTTGTCATGAAGGCACTGCACTATTTTATTGACTTCATTGGGCTCATCCCATTATTTTTCCGTTCTTCAAACCATCTAGGTTATGGGTAACCAATGCAAGAATGTTTGTTTCAAAAATTTGGGATTAATTATGCCATATCATGTCACGGAATGCCATATCATGTCACGGAATGCCATATCATGTCAGTTATGTCTCTTAAGAATAACGCGATGAAAATGTTTTGTCCAGGCCATCTTCTAGACATCTACTAGACACTCTGGCGAGTTCACCTCACTCTTTCTTCTCATATTGTCAAGTTCTTTTCTCACTCTTTTAAATTATGCTTCAAAGAATGGAAATCTTAATTACACTGAGCCTTGTCTTGTATATAAGGTGAGCAATGTGATATTCTCAGAGTGCATGATGCAGAGCTAGTCTCACTGAGCAACTAAGTTTGATGAAAGAGCGAGAGAGTAGTTCATGTCAGAACGAAAGTCGCAAACAAGGTACATCCCACTGCGTGTTCGCTTTCGTCCACCTACCGAAAGTCATTCCTATGGACGTGAGCAGAATATCCCTGTACATGGAACTTTAAGTTCCATACAATCAACTGTAGCTGAGTTTGCCCGCGTGAGTGAAACGGAGCGACATGCTAAGCTGGTCAGAGAGTTGTTGCACCTATGTGATCTTTTGCGTACAGATTTAGGCTTAGATGACATACTACAACAAATTGCTTCCTCAATTGCTTCGTGCACTGGCTTTCGTGGCCTCGCAATCAATCTGCTGGATGAGAGTGAGAAGATGCTCCGCATCGTTGCTGTAGCTGGTGTGGCTGAAGAGGATCAGCATCTCTTGCACGAAAAGCCCTTCTCAGTTGATGTCCTTTTCAACCTCATGCGTCCGCAATTTCGCATCAGCCAGAGCTACTTTATTCCTCATGAGCATTCCAATCCGCTAGCAGAGGCAGTGGTAGTGACGATGGAGGATGCAGATCGAGAAAAAAGTGAAGCTGGTCGATGGCATCCGGAGGATCTCCT
>DASYAN010000503.1:0-11208 GCA_036501345.1 Ktedonobacteraceae bacterium | reverse complement strand
GAAGTGAAAATACAAGGATGGGAGCAAGTTCTCATTCATATTCCTTCATCTGGGTTATCCTTGAAATGGTCAAGTCGAATGGGCAAACAGCGCTCCCATATTCGTCATGTTACTCTGGAAGAAACAGAGCTCTCGCTGGCTACTGAACCAGAATCTAGGGTTAAACAAACCTCTAAGAGTACTTGGGCGGCTCAGCGCCATCCGTGGTTGAGTGTGGAATCGGTTATGTCAAGCCTGCATTGGATAGTAGCGGGCAAGATCTCAGATATGGCTAAGACGGCAATAAAAGAGGTTGGGGGAAAGATAGTCCGCATGCACTCATCTGGAGATATCCCTTCCCTTCTTCTTATTGGAATCCCTTGTCTGAATCTCACTGAAGACGTTACGGAAGTGGTACTAGACGGATGGGAGGAAGTTTTCATTTATATTCCTTCGTCTGGGTTATACTTGCAATGGTCGAGTCAATTGGGCCGACGGCACCATGTTCGTCAAGTTAGCCTGGAGGAAACAGAGCTCTTGTTGGCCACTGAACCAGAATCTAATATTAAGCAAAATGTTAAGGGGGCTCGATCTGCTCAGCACGATCCATGGTCAGCTCGGCGTTGAGGCTTTGCTGGACAAGGCACATTAAGGGAATCTATCTTGTAAACATATCAATATATAGTTCAGTAAGATTTTCTGTAGAGGATGCCTTGGGCTGTATTGCCCGGTGCTTTTCATGATCCTCTTTGACTGGCCATCCCTCCTCTCAGATCATGTGCTAGTGCTAGAATGAAGGCCTCTACTCGCTTCCAAATTCATCATTCATTGCCCACGGTCGTGTTTTTTTCTGTCTGCTCTCTCGTCTCCTTTCCCCAGCTATTCACCGTATCACTGATTCTAGTACATTATCCACATCTTCTATGCGCTTGAAAACAAATTAGACCACAAGCCTCTTTGCTTAGTATTTGCAAACATGAACCCGTAGTAAGGTGTTCCCTCCAATGGAGCTTTATGCAATTATGGGTACTCACCAAAAGTGGCTACTACTATATGGGTGAGACTACAACTACACGAATCAGCGCTGGCTTGAGACTTCAAGCTCAATTTTGTATGATTTTTTGATAACCATCCATTTTAGAATGTGGTTCTATCAAAATCTGTGACATACTAGTAGAGAGAGTATGAGGAAAGTTCTGGGGTGGGCATCAGTCAGGAGGAAGGGTAAGATTATCTATTGGTCAGGGACCCAATCCCCTAAAGGGGATGGGCTTGCAGTAATCCGGTAACGGGTTGCGAAGAGCTTCACCTGTCCAGACTCAGCTAGGCAACTAGCTCCGTTCATTGCGAAATTAGGTACCAGAGGGTGCGCAGCCAGCCCGATGCTCTACGGTTGCAGGTTAAACAGGTTTACAAGGGTTAGTGCCAGTGCTTGCAACGATAAACCGCTTTGAACATTGTCAAGGCTAGCATTACCCGGGAAACCGGAGGCTCTCAAAGGAGCAAGTACGTGAGTAATGTTTTCGTCATTGATACGAACAAACAGCCACTTAATCTCATCCATCCTGGGGAAGCGCGATTACTTCTCAACAAGGGAAAAGCAGCGGTCTTGAAGCGCTATCCTTTCACCATTATTCTCAAGGTTGCCATAGACGATCCCGTGGTTGCAGAACTGCGAATCAAGATCGATCCTGGCTCAAAGACCACGGGTATAGCGATCGTCAACGACCAGTCAGGTGAAGTCGTTTTTGCTGCAGAACTCACCCACAGGGGACAGCAGATTAAAAAGAGCATAGACGATCGGCGAGGTGTGCGCAGAGGAAGACGCAATCGTCATACCCGCTACAGAAAGCCGAGGTGGCAGAACCGCAGACGCCCCAAAGGGTGGTTGCCACCTTCCTTGCATAGCAGGATAGCCAATGTCATCACCTGGGTACAGAGGTTGGCAAGAGTCTGCCATATCACAGCTATCAGCATGGAATTGGTCAAGTTCGACATGCAACTCATGGAGAATGCTGAGATAAGTGGTGTGGAATACCAGCAAGGGACTCTCCAAGGATATGAGGTGAGAGAGTACTTGCTGGAGAAGTGGGGACGTAAATGCGCCTATTGCGGGAAAGAAAATATTCCACTCCAGATAGAACATATGGTTCTTAAAGCAAAACTTGGCACAAATCGCCTATCGAACCTGTGTTTAGCATGTGAGAAGTGCAATAGAGCTAAGGGGACCAAGGACATTGCCATTTTTCTGAAAAAGAAACCTGAATTGCTCAAGTCGATCCTGGCACAGGCCAAAGCACCTCTCAGAGATGCAGCCGCTGTGAACGCAACACGTTGGGCGCTTTTCGAGAAGCTAAAAGCGTTGGGATTGCCGATTGAATGCGGTTCTGGAGGACTCACCAAGTACAACCGTGCTATACGTGAGCTTTCCAAGACCCATTGGATAGACGCGACGTGCATTGGCAAATCGACTCCTGAGCAAATAGAAGGTACAAGCGTTGTCCCGTTGCTCATTACGGCCTATGGACATGGTTGTAGGCAAATGTGCCTGATGACAAAATTTGGCTTTCCTCGTACTGATCCCAAGGAAAAGCATCCCAAACACGGGTTTAAGACAGGGGACATTGTGAAAGCCATTGTGCCGTCTCACCTCAAGCGTGCTGGTACGTATACGGGAAGAATGTCAGCCAAAGCAAGCGGGTCTTTTACTATCGCAACCAAGTCAGGAGTGGTTTCTGATGTTGGAAAGAAGTATTGCCGCAAGCTACAACGAGCTGACGGCTACGGGTATTCTCAAAGGAGTGTATAAGCAAGGATTGAACCCAGCCTGCGGGCTGTTTCTTTCCTCCCAATCCCTCAAGGGAATGGGTCCCCAGAAAAGACGAACGATGGAAGTTTTTCTCTCGTAAAAAGAGGAATGCAAGAATAATATGATTGATTGGTTTGGCCCCATTATTGGTATTGTGCTAATAGATCTGGTATTGAGCGGAGATAATGCAGTTGTCATCGGTGCAGCAGCAGCAGCATTGCCTCCACGTCAGCGTCTGACAGCCATTGTGCTAGGTGGGGGAGGCGCAATTGTATTGCGTATTTTCTTTGCTCTTGCTGCTACTCTGCTACTACAATTGCCATACCTGGGTGTAGTAGGTGGCATTATATTGCTAGTTATCGCTATTCGTCTCCTCGCTAATCGCAGTACGATACTATCTCATTCTAAGCAGCAAACCTCGCTTGCCGGAGAACAGACCGATTCTGATGTCCTTGCTTCTAAGTTAGAGTCTAGAGGGCTTTTTATGTCCATTCTCACGATATTCTTAGCTGATGTAATGATGAGTCTGGACAATGTGCTAGCAATTGCTGGGCTTGCGGGAGGAAATCTGATTTTCCTGGTTTCTGGTCTGGCATTAAGTATCACGGTTCTGTTGATTGGGAGTGCCCTAGTGGCATTACTGATTGCACGGTTGCCTTGGCTACTGGACATTGCCTGTTTAGTTATAGGCTGGACGGCAGCAAATATCTTTTTGGGCGATAATACATTGCAGCCTTTTTTTCAGCATTTTCCCTGGGTGAATAGCGTTACTTATGTGGTTGTGACGATCATCGTCCTTGCTATGGATGTGTATTTACACAACCGAGCCAGAAAGCCTAGCCATTGATTCTCAGGAGGGCAACCAGCTATACCTCATGGAGACAAGATAAATGAATGATCCTTTTGCCTACCTATATCCATACGAGTTTGTACTCCTAACCACATTTCGCAAGAGTGGGATTGGTGTGCCAACTGCCATGTGGTTTGCTCATGAGCATAGCAAGCTCTATATGGTCACAGGTCGCACAACAGGCAAGATCAAGCGCATTCGCAACAATGGGCATGTACTACTGGCTCCCTGTGATCTGATGGGTCATGTGTTAGGGCCACAGATCGATGGCTATGCGCATGAATTACCTGTTGTTCAACACGCTCATGCCGATGCCCTCTTAGCTAGCAAATATGGAGCAGAGTATGAGATGGATACCTCAAGTGAGGAATATGAAGAGGATGAAGAAACCTTCATTGAGATTGCATCTCTACCGTAGTAGGACATTGTTGGGGAGTCCAAGAGACCGCTTGTTTTACTCTTTATTGTTTGAAATGTGCACGTTTTTGTGAGATAATGAGCACAAACGAATGGAGAAGAGTATGCAGCGAGCATCTATAGATCAGGTCAAACATCTGGTTGTCGTAGGCAGTGGCAAAGGAGGAGTGGGGAAATCGACGGTAAGCGTAAACCTTGCAGTGGCTCTTGCTAGGCAGGGAGCTGCTGTTGGTTTGCTCGATGGGGATACTTATGGTCCCAGCGTGCCCCTGATGCTGGGTATTCGCAAGCGTGGTGAGAGCTATGGCTGGCGAAACACGCTCCCGCTGGCCCATCGGCAGAAACTATCTCCCGAGCAAATGCTTCAGCCCCTTACACGCTATGGTGTTAAGGTGATGTCGGTGGGCTTCTTTGTTGGAGAGGAACAGGCTGTGGCCCCTATGCCCGATGTCCAGGGATTACTGATCCGCCAGCTGCTCTCTCTAGTTAACTGGGGAGAGCTGGACTATTTAATCGTTGATTTACCGCCGGGCAATGGAGAGCCGCAGGCGACGCTAGTGCACGAACTAGAACTGGCTGGTGCGATCCTGGTAACGACTCCCCAGGATGTAGCGCGTATCGATACTGCTAAGGCGTTGGCCATGTTTCGCTCGGCTAGTGTGCGTGTGCTTGGCGTAGTCAAGAATATGAGTGGTTTTACCTGTCCCCACTGTGGCGAAGTCGTAGAGATTTTCCCAACAGGCATGGAGATGCGTGCATCCCTGGATAATTTGCCTGTGTTGTGTACTATTCCGCTCCATCCGCCGACTGCTACCAGCGGTGATAGTGGACAGCCCATCGTTGTCAGTCTGCCTTCATCTCCCGTTTCTTTAGCCTTTCGTACCCTGGCGGAGAGTGTAGTTGGTGCACTGAGCGGTTCGCGTGAGCGATAGACTTGGAAGAGCGAGTCGAAAACAAGCCATGTATATCTGTCGCTCGCGCATTATTTCTTCTAGACTAGCTAGCCTAACAAGGAACGCAAGGATCTCCGTATACATAGCAAAATGCTTTCGGATTCTTGTGCTTGTTCCTTTCGCTTATCAGCATCAACTAGAATTTATCCTATCGAGACCATTTTGCAACAAACCCTTTATTTGCGTCCTTGCAGCCATGTCTTCGCTTCATGCACATCCTCATGACTCAGAGCGTGTCCTCCCGAGTGCCAGCGTGTTGTTACTGTTGCACCACATTGCCGAAGGAGTCTCTCCAGACGGTCCGTTTCATGAGGAATAACTATTGGGTCCATTCGCCCTGCGCTGATAAAGACAGGTATTCCGGTCAGATCGGGCAATGGCTCGGGAACGAGAGGCACCATTGGGCGCAAAAGGACTGCAGCTGAAAGCACCCCCGGATGTAGCAAGAGCATGCTGGCGGCTATATTGGCTCCATTGGAGTAGCCTACAGCAATCACATGAGCAGGATCGAAGTGATACGCTGCACTGGCTGTTGTGATAAAACCAGCCAGCTCGTCTGTGCGCTGCTTGAGATCTGCAATGTCAAAAACACCTTCAGCCAGACGACGAAAGAAGCGTGCCATGCCGTTTTCTAGTACCTTCCCTCGCGGACTAAGCAGAGCTGCTCCCGGCACGAGTGTCTGCCCAAGCTCTAGTAAATCATTTTCGCTGCCGCCAGTTCCATGCAATAAGAGCAGTGTTGGCAGCGTCTCTTGTTCAGCAGTTTGTTGCTGAGCGTCAGCAGGAACAAAACGATGGAGAAAACCGTTCAATGGTTGCTCTCTTCTATCCATAGTTTCACTCTCCTCCGTTATTTTAGCTGTTGCTCGGGTAGATGGATCGACGGTAACGTACGTTCGAGCGTCGAGCGCTGTGACTCCAGCCAAGGAGGCAGTTTCAGATGCGTTCCTAGTTCCTCTACAGCTTCATCGACAGGAAATCCCGGTTGATCGGTCGCGATCTCAAAAAGAATACCGCTGGGCTCTCGGAAGTAAATGGAGTGAAAGTACATGCGGTCCTGTACTGGTGTGACAGAGGTGCCCAGATCGAGGAGCCTGCGTCGCCATTCTAGCTGGCGTTCATCATCAGCAGTGCGCCAAGCTACATGGTGAACCGTGCCAACGGATTCTATTCCACCTCGTGCCCCTGGTGTATGCAGCACGTCCACAATTGTTCCCATCCCACTAGTGCTCAGAGCATAACGTGTACGTTTGTCTGCCTGAGCCAACTGGTGAAAGCCTAGTACCTGGGTGAGCAGAGCCTCTGTCCCCTCCGGCTTTGCAACAGAGAGTGTTACACTGTGGAACCCATGGATCGCATACTCGACAGGTACAGGACCTTGTATCCAAACAGAACCTTGCTCATTGCTAGGGCTCGCAACAAGTTCCAGCGCCAGCCCATCGGGGTCGCTAAAGGAGAGCACATGCTCATCGAAACGAGAGGTTGGTCCTTCAAAAGGAATATGATGCGTGCTGAGCTGTTCCTGCCAGTAACTAAGGGAAGGCTCAGGAACAGCAAACGAGATGGCCGTTGCCTGACCCACTCCCCGCCGTCCCTTGGGAGAGCCCGGCCAGGAGAAAAACGTGAGGATCGTACCTGGATGCCCCAGATCATCCCCGTAGTAGAGATGATAGGTGTCAGGCGCATCAAAATTGATGGTCTTTTTAACAAAACGCAGCCCCAAAATACCCACATAGAAATCAATATTGCGCTGTGGATCATCTGTGATGGCTGTAATGTGGTGAATACCCAGAATACTCTTTTCCATAGAACCCTCCTGGAGTTCTTTGCTCTTTGTTGAATAGTATTATCAAGAATCTAACAAACTAAAGTATAGATACTTTTATTTTGTTAGAGATAATGGTACCACTTGGACCCGACTGCTGTCAAGTAGGGGATAGCGTATCCGTAATAAAGTTGTCGCTTTTGTCCCTCAAGTTGTCACCTAAATGTCCTGGAAAAACACACTTTTTAGAGGTATCCTTGAAGCAAGGTGTGAGCGAGGTACCCTGAGGAAATCTTGCTAGAATCTGGTGGGTTTCTTTTTCCGCATTAATCTTTGTGCCTCAGCTCACACCTTGCTTCATAGCCCGCTGTGTCTGCTTCGAACCCCCTCAATCATCCATTGTTTTTGGTTCTCACACTCTTAATTGGTACTTGCGCATGTGTTTTATTATTAATGAGAACCAGTCATAGACCTTTAGTATAGCACTACCAGTGTATGTTCCGAAGAGAGAGAAGATTTCCTATGCGTCTACTGATAGCCGAAGATGACCTTTCATTAGGCCACAGTATCAAAAAAGGACTTGAGGAACAGCACTATGCCGTCGATCTTGTGCCGGATGGGCAAGAAGCATTGGCGATGAGTGAACTGGTCTCCTATGATCTGGTAATCCTCGATGTCATGTTACCTCGTACGGATGGCTTTGAGGTCTGTCGACAATTACGAAAGTGTGCACAATCCATGCCTATTCTCTTCCTGACGGCACGAGGTGACGTCGAGAGTCGAGTCACTGGTCTCGATTTGGGAGGGGATGATTACCTGATCAAGCCTTTTGCCTTTCGTGAACTTGAGGCTCGTGTGCGTGCGCTCCTTCGCCGCGAAAGCTTTTCTAAAACGACTCAGTTGAGTTTTCTGGATATCACGTTGGATACGCAGACACACGAAATCTGGCGCAACAATCGCCAATTGACGCTCACTGCAAAGGAGTATGTGCTTCTAGAAGTCTTTTTACGTCATCCTCGTCAGGTTTTGAGCCGTACTATGATTGCTGAGCGTCTCTGGAATGGAGAGGCAGAAAACTTGTCCAATGTGATCGATGTCTATATTGGCTATTTGCGGCGCAAACTCTGTGAGGGTGGAGAGGCCAATGTGATCCAGACCATTCGCGGTTTCGGCTATCAGTTAAAGGAGCCGCTCTAGCCATGAACCATGTTCAGACTCTTCTGCAAAAGCCTCTCAAACGCTTGCACGCGCTTGGCATCCATGCGCAACTCGCTATCTGGAATATGACGATCTTTCTCTTGCTCATTGTACTCTTCGGAGCGGTCTTCTATTTCCACTTACGCTCAGGACTCGCGGCCAATCTTGATAGCCAACTCCAACTGCGTGCTCAATTTGTGTCTGGAGCCATCATTCAGCAAGATGGGACCCTTGCTCTCCATGATGAGACAGGAGAACTTTCTCCGTTGATCGATGTCGATGATATGGCAAGAAAAAGTGTTTCTCATAATGAGCACAGTCTAGGAACGAGTCCGTTTGATCCAGATTTGGATCTGCTGATCCAGATCCGCGATGCCTCTGGCCACACACAATATTCAACACCTGCCTTTCTGCTTCTTTCTCCACCTCGAGACGCTATCACCCAGGCACTTCATGGCAAGACCTGGCTGGCGACGATTATGACCTCAAACGGACAACACATCCGTCTCTACAGTCAGCCGCTCTCTGTCCATCAGAGGATTATTGGAGTGGTGCTGGTCGGTGGGGCACTTTCACCACTAGAAAATACCCTCCAGCAGGTTATCATTGAGTTGCTATTGCTTGCTCCCATTGTTCTGCTTCTGGGCATTGTTGGCAGTTTCTGGCTGGCAAAGCGTGCCTTTCGTCCGATTACTCGCCTGACCACGATTGCTCGGACTATTCAGCAAGGGGATCTGCACTCTCGTGTCCCTGTTCCCCATACCAACGACGAAGTCCATTTGCTTGCTGTTACCTTCAATGAAATGATCGATCACCTTGAGAAGCTGCTCTATCAGCAGCGCCGCTTTCTCTCTGACGCCTCACATGAGTTACGCACACCAATTGCAGCCCTCCGCAGCATGACGGAAGTTGCGTTGGCTCACCCGAGATCGATTGAAGAATATAGCTCACTCTTGCAGGACATGAATGGACAGATGGAACGCCTTGGGCATCTAATAACGAGTCTCTTGACGCTTGCCCGTGTGGACGAAGGCAATATCAGCTTTGAACATGAAATTGTGCATCTTGATGCGCTTGTTGAGGCAGTCGCAACAACGATGGAGCCTCTGGCAGCTGAGCGGGAGATTGTACTTGATAGGCAGATAGAGACTAACGTCACAGTAATGGGCGATGAGGCACGTTTGATGCAGGTCGTCATGAATTTGCTTGATAATGCTTTCTGCTATACGAGCAAGGGTGGCAATGTGACACTCTATCTTGAGAAGACTAGCGCCCGTGCGATCTTACGTGTTCAAGATACTGGGAGTGGTATCTCGGCAGACCATCTTGCTCATATCTTTGAGCGTTTTTACCGTGTAGATAGTGCACGTTCACGATCTGTTGGTGGAGCAGGTCTTGGACTTTCGATCACCAAATGGATTGTCACCATGCATGGCGGCACAATTTCTGCAGAAAGCCAACTGGGCAAGGGATCACTCTTTTTGGTCATGCTTCCACTGGCAAAGGAAGCAATCCCTTCATCTCATTCTCATGAGTGGATGGTATCCTCTGTGAAAGAATAGGCTCTTTCTGAGAGCTGTATTCACACCATTCGACGCAAAGAAAGGAAATCATCTAAGTATGAGATCTCCTTATGGAGCACCCGATATTGACTCACAATCCACATCTCCATTGCAAACGATTCCTAATCATGGATCAGATACACGAAGAGGCCCACATTTCTTTGCTGGATGGGTCTTGCTGCCCATGCGACTTTTCTTAGGGATTACATTCATCTATGCTGGTGTACAGAAGTTGACTGATCCGCAATTTTTTCACCGTTCGACACCGGGATATATCGGCAACCAGATCATTGCTTTTGCTCATGGTTCACCGCTGCAGTACTTCCTGACGCGTATAGCACTGCCACACGCGGTTCTCTTCGGTATGGCAGTTGCTTTGGGTGAGATCGCCATCGGTCTCGGAGCATTTTTGGGAGTACTTTTTCGCCCTGCAGCATTCTTCGGTGTGTGCTTGAGTGCATTGTTCTTTCTTTCGGCAAGTTGGCATGTGTATCCCTACTTTTATGGCTCAGACATTGTGTTCGTATTTTGCTGGCTCACTCTGCTGTTTAACGGTCCACGTAATACCGGGCTCCCGAGCGTTGACTTCTGGCTCGTTGATCACGTTTTGCCGACAGACCCGACAAGGCAGCTTGGATCGCTTGTAGCCCTTGGTCGTGCGCTTCTGGTAGGATGGCCCGGACCGATCCAACGGTCCTCTGTGGCTGTTCCAACTGGTCCATCTTCCCCGTCTGCCTGGATAAGTGAGAGAAGCGGAAATAAGCAGAGAACAAGTGTAGTTCAGAAGGCGCGTGAGGCACGACGCCATTTTATCCGGGGTATGCTGACTGGAGGAGCAGGCGTCTTGGGTGTAGTAGTTGTAGGCTATCTTATACGTATGATGAACGACAGCTCTGCTACAGTCTCTAGCAGTACTAGCGATGGTGATAGTACATCTAGTGCATCATCTGAGGATTCTCAAGCTACATCTACTCCTATGAATACCACTATGACAACAGGTGCTGTCATAGCTCGGGTCAGTGCCGTTCCCGAGAACAATGCTACCACGTTTACGATTCCATCGACGGGTGACCCTGGGGTATTAATCCATCTCCCTAGTGATCAGTTTGTGGCCTATGATGCAATATGTACCCATGCGGGCTGTACAGTTGACTACGATCCAGCAAGCCATCTTCTGATCTGTCCCTGCCATGGAGCTGAATACGACCCTGCACATGGGGCTACTGTCCTGCAAGGGCCAACTGATATTGCTCTGACTTCGGTCTCTATTCACATAGATAGCATAACTGGTTCTATTCTGATGGTCAGCTGATAGATGAAGAAAGCTTAATGACGGAAAGCTAGTATCTTGTGACACAGAGTATCCTTGTAATTTTTACGTCGAATAATAAATGTCCTACAATTCTTGGTTGCAATACCTGTTGTTGCATGTAGGGTAAAGTATACTACTATTTGCATATTTATCAAATGCGGCTTCTATCCCCCTGTCCTTTTTTTTTGCTTGGGCACAAGGGCGCTTTTTGTATGAAAAAACATTCATTTTCCTTTCCAGTAGGATGAATATTTGTATATTGACATGTGTGATATAATATATCCCTATTCGTGAAAGGAAGAAAGCAGTGAGTAAAACAAAGCGGGCATACAAGTATCGGTTCTACCCGACTGATGAACAAAAG
>DASYAN010000502.1:0-17714 GCA_036501345.1 Ktedonobacteraceae bacterium | reverse complement strand
CGCCGACGCAAAACCCTTGTCGCCTGTCGGAAATGTCACAACGACATTCACGCAGGACGGGCCGATGGACGCCGCAAACTGGAATGAGAACACTGGAGAGCGCCGTGCATGGAAACATGCAAGCGGCGTTCGGAGGAAGGCAGGGGGAAAAGGGCTGCAACCGTAGTACCTCGCCTGCGGCCTATCCTACATCCTGCTTGGTTTTGCGGGAACACGGGCTGAGGCGGTGCAGATCAAGCACCAACTGGCGACGTACTTGCGAGAGACACTCCATCTGGAACTCTCCCAGGAAAAAACCCTGATCACACATGCCCGCTCCCAAGCTGCTCGCTTTCTCAGCTATGACATTGGGGCTCAACACGGCAACGAGAAACTTGCCTCCGATGGCTACCGACATGTCAACGCGCAGATTGCGTTACGAGTCCCAAAAGACGTGGTGAAAAAGAAGACCGCTTTGTATCGACGAGGGGGCAAACCGCTGCGACGTCTCTCACTGGCTTGCTGCTCAGATTATACCATCTTGAGAACCTATCAAGACGAATATCGGGGCTTCGTCCAGTACTATTTGCTCGCCGTCAATGTTTCCTGGCTCAGCGGATACAGATGGATCGTCCTCCAATCCCTGACCCATACCTTGGCGGCCAAATATCGCAGCACGACCCGAGCCATGGCCAAACGCTTCCGAGCCACCGTTCAAACACCTCATGGAAAGAGAACGTGCCTTCAAGCTACCTTGCCACGAGGACGTGGGAAGAAACCGCTGGTTGCACAGTTCGGAGGTATTCCTCTCGTACGAAACAGAGAGGCCGTCTTGGTTGATCGCCTTCCCACCCAGGTCCGCTATGAGAGAAGGGAGGTGGTACGTCGACTCATAGCAAGCACCTGTGAACTCTGCCAGATCAAAGATGAACAGTGCGTGGTTCACCAAGTCCGCAAACTGGCCGACCTTGTTGACATGGGAAAAGATCGACCCCCTTGGGCACACATCATGCTCAAGAATAGGCGCAAAACATTGATCGTTTGCCAAGCTTGTCATTATGCCATCCATGACGGATGCCACAATGACAGGCATTCACGAAGATAACGCGACTGGAGAGCCGGATGCAGTGAAAGTTGCACGTCCGGTTCGGAAGGGGATTGAGAGAAAAGGATTGGCAACAATACCTCGCTCTCAGTCTACCTTACACCGATACATCTTGATTTATTCTATATCCGATAAGTGCAGCATGTATTTTCTCTGCTCTTTCCAAAGGTTTTACAAAATCTTGATAAAATTTACCATCCGTGAGTGCTTTAATATCTTTTTCTTCGCGCAT
This sequence comes from Ktedonobacteraceae bacterium, assembly GCA_036501345.1. Taxonomy (GTDB): domain Bacteria; phylum Chloroflexota; class Ktedonobacteria; order Ktedonobacterales; family Ktedonobacteraceae; genus DASYAN01. The sequence continues at coordinate 16,398 of DASYAN010000502.1, read as the reverse complement.
CAATTTCTCCCAAGAGTTGTAGAATTTTTGATACTCCGCTGATATTGTATCCATCTTTTGATGTAACTGGCCTTCGCCCTCTACCTGATAATAAGTTGGGTCTAAATCAGTTCGAGGCTCCCTCACAACATACTTTACGCCTGCGGGGAATCCAGCTTGGCAAACTGCTACGCTCAAAATGGGTTTTCTATGCTCAAACGTTTGCCAGATTGAACTCCTCATATGAAAGGATATAATAGCATATGGACTCTCAAATCCGTAGACCATATAATGATACTACTTCGCATGCAGAAAGCAGTCGTATGGCAGCAAGGCCACTTCTCGGTCTTCTCAGAGCGATGGTTGTAGCCTGGCGAGCTTTCCCTTTCCTGTATCTTCGGGGTGTGGAAAATTTTCCACACCCTGCTTTTGAGCCTTAGCAGCTTCACTCATACGCATGTGAGCTTCATTCTCTTCAAGGCCTCTCCAAGCTTCTGCCTCATTGACGTTCTGTCCCATCAAGATGGCCGCTTTTTTGCCCAAGATGGCCGCTTTGTCTCTAGGGCATGTGTCAAAAAGGGGCCATTCTGCTTGACAGTGTTGACCTTGTACGAGCACAAAACTGTCAAGTGGATTTGACGCATGCCTAGGAATGCAATGGCTTGTTGGGTAGTATTGACAATAGCACTCGTTGGGAGTGATAAATTACAAATTAGGAGGCATTATTGCCATATGGGACAAACTTCTTCTCGTAGATTCAGAAGAGATACTAGCCAAGAGGGCACGACTTCGGGAGATGCGACCGACTCCACACGCAATGGCCGTGAAAAAAAACTACAATCGTAAACTTGGCTTGGCACACGCTCATTTTAAGAGACCGGAAAAGACGATTTCGTGTTTGCCTCATGCAAAGTTTACGGTTCTAGAAAAAAAGAGAAGCGCGAAAGATTCATACCTATACCAATCACAGAAGAAGAAAACGCAGAGAGTGCTGGTCAACCAAAAGCGGTAAAACGGCTTAATAAAATAGCTAGCGATGTTCTTTCAGGATCGAGTGATCCTGAAGGAGGCTCGGCGGGGTTGCTCGCGCAAACCGATGAGAGGCACAGCACGCGGGGGTCTTCAGAGCACGAATATTCATCAGAAGAAGAGGCATTGTCGCCAGAGGAACTAAAAGAATATATTCGCTATCTAAACTGGCGGGCAATATCACAAAAAAAGCTTCCTGGCATTGAGGCTGTGATGGGAGGAACCAACGAACTTCCCAACAATGAGACAGCAAAAGAAAGGTGGGAACGTTGGCAGTTCCCCAATTACGAAGACGAAAGCGCCTCAGAGAAGCCGTTTTAGACAAGCGTTTTCATACTCATACAAGCTTCGTAATAATAATATCATCAGTTAACAGAGCGAGCCTTGTGTCTCTGCCGATATACACACCGCGCCACCTGCCATCGATATCACGCCGGGCATCGGCGCAGGCAGCATGATAGACAAAGAGGCCAGCATCATCTGAGAGGATGAGGAGGTAGGCTGCTAAGGCTTTGGAACAGTATGGGCACCGTTTCGAGAGACTCTTAATCCCTGCCCGAAGACGTTGTTCGTCGTTGAAGATGAGCATGATGGTCTTCCTCCTAACATCTGAACTTCTGCTGGAGCCAATGCGCTCCACTGTTCAGTGTAGGAAACAATGGCGAGGTTGACAAGTGGGTTTGCCAGTTTGGACTCCCCACAGGCGTAAAGTATGTTATGGGGTAGTCTCAATCAGTTCCTGGGTCATTTCTTCGTTCGCCCTTAGGTGGTCCTAAAGAAAGATTCGAATAGAGATTAGCTAATACCCACCACCTCCCTTCGTTCAAATCTACGTCAAGCGTGGTTGCCAGCTTTTCCCGCTGACTATTTGTGAGCTCATCGTAAAAGTCTGCAAGTGGGCCCTTCGGAAACGTATGATGGACTACATAAAAACGATCATGTCCTACCTTTCCTTTTACCTCTTCTATAGCAGCTTTAATTTTTTCCCTTGCCTTCTTCGTTTTCCAGCTATCTTCTATAGCATAATCCTGTTTATTCTCTAGCTCTGGTAACCGCATTGTGTTATGGAGATGACGATAAGTATCGATTACTCCTAAAGATGCTTGCTTACCTGGAATAGTCTTTTCTGGCCCATCGTCATAGAATTTTGTATGCAGAGGACCTCGATATCCAGGTGTTCCATAAGCACCAGAACGCTCTACTAGTTCTTGAATACGCTGCTGACCCGTTAAGTGAGCGCCTTGTTGTTCAGGTTTCCCTCGATGTATTTGCTCATACTTTAAAGGTCGAGAAGGTGGAGAGTGCTCTGGTTGGCTTGCGCTTTTATTAAGATCCTTTTGATAAAAATGCTTTTCTGTCATAATATTTCTCCTTTTCTCATGAAGTATTTATAGCATTTTTTATAAACCACTCCAAGTATACCTATCACCTGCGGCATTTTCCAGGACATCTAGGGAACAACTTCGCGGAAAAGGGAACAACTTTCAACAAAAATAGCCCCGACGACGCTCTCATTGCATTGCAGGGGCTATTGCTATTTTGTAGGTGGTTCGAGAGACCATAGAGTAGATACCCAGCAGAGCACTGAACGGCAAAATTGGCTTGAGAAAAGGGAGAAACAAGGCATTGTTCCTCCCTCGTACCTTCTTGCCAGACTAGCCCTGTGACGCAAGCTTATCACTAGCCTCATCCAACTCAGACACAATCCCTGAGCGGGTGGCAATCAGCCACATCAGAGGTGGGAAAAAGATGGCTATATAGACCGCTACGTCAACGGTGGCCGATGAGACGCTGGGACTTGGTCCCCATCCGATCAGGTATCCGGCGATCGGCTGCTCTAGAATAGCTGCGTAGAGGGGCAGAATGGCAGCCAGCAAGAGCCAGGTTTCAGGGACAAGCATAGCAAGCGCAAAGGGCCAGATCAGATACCAGACTTGGGTGTAAGTGGCACTAAAGAGCAGAAAGGCAAACATCGTCAGACAACAGCCTTTGAGTAGACTTGGGAAATCCTTCGTGCAAAGCCACAAAGCATACAGGAAGCAGATCCCAAAGAGCACCCACCCTATCACCTGACCCTCTTTAGAAGAGATACCTCCTGCAGACATATCGTAGAGCAATGAACTAAACGAAAAGCGTAGATTTGCAATTTGTTTCAAGAAGCGAGCTAGCGTTTGCATCCCCACCCAGAAGGGCGCAAAACTGCCAATCACGAGCAATAAGCAGACCATCCCAGCCTTTATGCTATAGATGACACGCTTCTGCAGCGTTGGCTGATGCACAATGCTATATATAAAGAAGAGTGGAATGATCACGACAGAAGCAAATTTGACCAGGGCAGAAGCTGTGATCAGCGCTATAGCCCAGGTAGGCCGCTCCTTGAGCAGGACAAAGATTGCCAGTATAACCAAGAACATCATGGCGATATCGTTGTGACTATTGATAGAATACTCAAAGAGCGTAAAGGGATTGCAGGCTAACGCGAATGCCCCACGAAGAGCAAAACTGGGAGCAATGTCCGACAGGATTTTGTAGACAAGGAACGCACTAGCAATTAGCATAGCAGAAAACATAAACTTGGTAAGCACAAGCGCGAGGAGGACATTTCTTCCCGCTATCAATACTGGCAGGTCTTGCAGAAAAATACACAGCGGCCCATAAGGCGATGACAAATCAATATTCGCCCCCGCCAGCTGCATCAAGGGATCGTTAGGAAAGTGATCGGGTGAAGTCGTGATCGGGTTGGCATGGTGTTGGAGCATCACCAGACTGCGCACGATATAGGTATAGATATCAGGAGATGTGAGAGGATAGATGAAGATGGTCGTCAGTGTAAAGACTCCGCCGAACCCGAGAATAATCCAGAGCGTGGTTCGATCTTGAAATTTGCGCATTTCCCACCAGGCCAGGCCAAATAGCAAAAAAAGCATCGTAAAGGTGAACAGGAATATAAGAAAACTCACACGAGAAAAGTTATCAATGTCCTCCATAAACGTGCGACTCTGAAAATAGCCCATTAATGGATAACTATGTAAAAGATAACAGGAATATACTAGCTCGCTGATTATTCCAAAGAGAAAAAGCCAGGGACGAGATCGCAGCAAAGCAACCGCTTTCGTAAAAAAGGATTGGAGATTTTCTCTAGCAGCAACAGAGTAATAGGACATATCTGCTCCCTCCTCCAACATTGATGTAACAAAAAGAACCACAACGAGGGCAGCTCTCGCCAATCACGTTCAGTAGCCGCCTGCTCTATTGTAGTAAAATTTTGCACGCTCCTAATAGGGGGAAACAGGGACAAATCTCGCCTCCGAGGACGTTTCCTAGCCAAACCAATCCACGAAGCGGGACAAAGAAGCAGCATTAGAGAAGCCATTCGCGACTTTTTTGCAGACTTTTTTGGTCTTTTACTAAATTTTGTCCCTCTTTACCCCTAGTAATAGCCACCCGTATCGGTTACCTTTAGAACAGTAGGCTCAATGAATCGCGTCGCTGTAAAGTAAGAGAAAAGGAGACCTCTCTTCATGAAAAATACTGCTTTCACTGCCTGGATCAGAAAATTAGGAGTAAAGAAATTTGCTTTGCTCTCTATCTTTGCACTTGTAGCCCTCGCTTACATAGTCACACCCTTAATTGCACTAGCTTGCGACGGCAACAACAACAACAACGGAGGTGGCAATAGTAGTAGTGATGGTAAGAACAACTCATTAAAAAACCCAACACCAACACCAGGGCCACGAAGAAAAAGGCCACCCAAGACCAACTCAACCCTGATTGATTCAGGCATACTCCTCATCAACAAACAAAGCATCCAAAAGACCAATATTGCTTTTCTCCAGGTAGTGGGTCCCGACCATAAGGCTTTAACCCTTAGCCAGTATCAGCAACTTGTCCAATATGCAGCAACGCCAGGCAAAGCGGCTGTCTTGGTCAGGGTGGAAATGGCCCTCTTCAACCAACCGATCCTCAATGGAGTGTTCACACAGGGCCAGTTTCTCACCAAGCTTGTCAACAATAAGCCAATCGGCGAACTCATTGTCACCACAGATAATAAACAAAAGCTTGTAGCCAGCCCAACTACCCCGATCCCCTTGCGCATTCCCGGCAGCACCGCTAAACAACAACTGAACGGCACTCGTCGCACGCAATAAGAGAGCAACTTCGAGCTCTTCGTCCAGTAGGCCAAACTCTCGCGCTTATTGCTTGTACACAGCCTCTTACAGCGATTCACAGAAGCCTTGACCTGTAAGAGAAAACGGCACTCAAGGTAAGCTAGGCACTCAATCTTTTGCCGAACTGAGAGAAAAGACTACTCACATAGCGTTTGACACAAAAAACCCGCTGCAAACCGCGAGGTCTGAACCTCTAGCGGACAGGCGGGTTTTTCGTCTCCAGGGATTTCTCCCGACCTATGCAATGCAATAGGCAGCACCAGCAACGGCGGCAACGACCCCACTGCCCACCGTTCCAGCTTGAGCGATGGTCTTGGTTGCTCCTATTCCTATCCTAATTCAGCTGTTGTTGCTGAGCTGTAAGATATTTGTTTGCACACAGGTAATATCTCTCGTACCCCATTCAAAATCATTAGTGTCACCGGAAACAATCTCATAGAACTCAAGAATAACTCGAGAGCACCGATACTCTACTATAGGAGATCTCCCCCTCCAGGGAAAGAGGAAAAACCTAACGCCATGTGCAAGTTTTTGCTGCCGCACCTGGTGGTGAAAGAGGAAAGAGAAATATCGGGAACATCCCCATTCTCGTCAAGGAGCTTGCAACCCCTTGGAACCTCGCTTCAGAGAAACTGGCACATTGGGTTACCTATAAAAGATACACACACGCATAATTTGTGAAGTGTAACAACAGGGATGAAGGTATCACACCCTTCGAAATCCCACAGACACTCGAGTGAAATTACATCTCTCAACCATTTAGTAATTCACCTTTGAAAGATGTGTTTCACGCTTGAAAGAAAGGAACCGTCACATGAGTTTTGATAGTGTTAGCGCCTTGGAGATTCCACAGCTGGCTACAGAGCTGACAGCTGTGGAGCTGAAGCAGATCTGCGGTGGCTGGAACTGCAATAACAATAACAATAACAATTGCGATAACAACAATAACAATTGCGATGATAACAACGATCTCGATCCCGATGGGCGTCGTCATCATCATCACCATTTCTTCCGTCACCACCACCACCGCCACCATCGTTAAATTGCTAGGATAATGGTGCCAACTCACTGAGAGTGACAAGGCCTCTGTAATCTGAGCCTACCGTACGGTGCTTTTGCCCTAACGGATTTTAAATCCTGAGAGCAATATCACCGTACGCTCGAACTAGTATCACCGATGTCCTCACACTCAGCTGAACGGCACTTTTGCCTTGGCCAATTCCAAAATCCTCATACTTGAGTGAGGAGGTAAGACACACCGCTTAGCTATTTAGAGAATTCATGCTCGAAAGAAAGGAATAGTCATATGACTTTTGACAATAATAGTATTTTAGAGATCCCACAGCTGGCTACAGATCTGACCACAGAGGAATTGAAGCAGATCTGCGGTGGTCATCAAGGCCAAAAACAGAATATTAAGCACAAAAAGAATAAGGGCAAAAAGAAACACCAGAAGCACCAAGAAAACAAAGATAATAACAACAACAACGACGACTACTAAGGGTGTAGTTCAACATTCTACGGAAAGGTGCCCACGGTCAACGCGTCCGTGGGTAGCCACCTTTTTAGGGGAGAGGAGGTAAGCAATGCTACGCAGGTTACGACGGCGACGTGTACCGTTGCTCTTACAGTTGAGTGCGGTAGAGTGTGGAGCTGCCTGCTTAGCAATGATTCTCAGATATTATGGGTCTAAGATCAGTATAGCGGAAATACGTCAGCGCTACGGTGTTGGTCGGGATGGCCTCTCAGCCTTAAGTATTGTCACAGCCGCGCAAGAGTACGGCTTACAGGTCCGAGCATTCTCACTGCAAACCCCTGACCTCCACGCTGTCAGACTACCAGCCATTGTCTATTGGGAAAGCAACCATTTCCTGATTGTCGAGCGGTGGTCAACTCACTATGTTGATGTAGTTGATCCGGCCCAGGGATACAGACGCATGACGATCGAGGAGTTTTCAGCTGGTTTCTGTGGTGTCATCATCATCCTTGCCCCAAGTGAACATTTCGTACGCCAAAAAACGGTACCCCGCATTACTTTACGTTCCTATATTGTCTCTTACCTCAAGCAAGCTCCGTTCATGCTACTCCAGATTATCGGCACAACCCTCTTTCTCCAACTCGCAGGTCTGGCTACACCCGCGCTGACAGAAGTGATTGTGGACCGGATTATTCCTCTCAGCAGGATTGATATTCTGCCTTTGCTCATAAGCGGATTTTTTGTCCTATTACTCACCCAGCTCATAGTCACACTATTACGCGAGTGCGCACTCATCTACCTGCAGACTCACCTCGATGTACAGATTACTACCAGCTTCTTCGAGCATCTACTCACATTGCCAGAGCGTTTTTTTCAGCAGCGAGCCAGTGGAGATATCATGGCCCGTGTGGAGAGCCATACAGCCATCCGCGATATCGTCAGTACTCAGTTGGTCTCAACATTCCTGGATTGCAGTCTGGCTACCGTCTACCTGATTATTTTATTCTCACTCTCACGATTATTCGGCCTCCTGGTGCTCGCCATCGCTCTACCCCAGATACTACTGCTGCTAGTAACCGCACGCCCCACCCGTATCCTTGCCAGCAGAGAACTCATGGCTATAGGAAGGTCTCAAGGCTATGTGACCGAGCTTTTAACGGGTATCACAACCTTTAAGGCAGCTGGAGCAGAAAATCGTGCTTTCCTCCACTGGTCCAAGCTCTTTTCCGATCAACTCTCCATTTCTGTCCGCCAGAGCTACGTGCTAGCGCTTATCAACACATTGCTGACGGGACTCCGCATGCTTTCACCACTCCTATTGCTATGGCTAGGGGCCAGTCAGGTACTCCATGGCACAATGCAAGTCGGAACAATGCTAGCACTCAACTCCCTCGGTGGGACTTGCCTGGGCCCTCTCATGTCACTAGTTCTCAACGGGCAACAACTTCAGGTAGTGCAATCTCACCTTGAGCGGATAACCGATGTCTTAGATGCTGATCCCGAGCAAGATATCCAAAGCGTGCAAAGCCCTCCGCGCCTGAAGGGACAGATCGAGCTATATCAAGTAAGCTTCCAGTATGATCCAACGAATCCGCTAGCTCAAACCATCCTGAAAGATATCACATTGCATATTGAGCAGGGCCAAAAGGTTGCCCTTGTCGGAAAGACGGGATCGGGGAAAAGCACACTCGGCAAGCTCCTACTGGGCCTATGCCTACCGACAACGGGTAAAATTTTCTATGACAATATTCCCCTGCACAACCTCAATTACCAGGAAGTACGAGCCCAATTTGGAGTCGTCATGCAGGATGCCAATATCTTCAGCGGCACAATCCGGCAAAACATCACCTTCAACAACCCGGTCATCAGCAAAGAAGATATGATCACAGCAGCCCAGGCCGCTGCCTTCCATCCAGACATTACAAACATGCCCATGAAATACGAGACATTCGTAGCCGAGGGCGGCAGTGCAATCTCCGGCGGACAACGCCAGCGCCTGGCCATCGCACGGGCCCTGGCCCACAAACCCGCCATCCTCTTATTGGACGAGGCCACCAGTGCCCTTGACGTCGAAACCGAGCACACCGTCGAGCAGAATCTCAACGCCCTCTCCTGCACCCAGATCATCATCGCCCACCGACTGAGCACCATTCGCAACGCCGACCTGATCCTCGTCCTTGATGACGGTCGCATTGTGGAGCGCGGCACTCATCAGCAACTCCTGACACAGCAGGGCTATTATGCCCGACTGGTACAACATCAGCTGACGGCTAATACAGCACCATTATAGGCATTGTAGCCAAGCTATGTTTCTAGCTTAAAGTGACTCGTGCGATCGTTAAATCTAAGTTTCGCGACATCCTTTTTTTCTTTTGCAACTCATCGTCCCTAAGTTGAAGCTGCTCGATTCTTTCCGAAAGTGCCTTGTCTTGAGCTTCAAGCTCCATTATTCGTTGATAATATTCTTCAATTCCTTGAATGCGACCAGTATAGTATCTTTTATCTTTAAAGGCTTTCTGCCTTTCTTCTTGATATTCTTGTCGTACTCTATATAAATCACGAATAGTTTGAAGGTGGTTTGTACATTCACGCTTGATGCTTGCGATAAGATTCTTCGGCTTGTGAGTACGGCACTGCCTCAGTGATAGACCAAATCATGCAGCTCTCCACGTAAAGCCATACTTCTTGGTATGCTCATCTAGCGTCTTGGCTAGCTTCTCATCAGGGGCTTCCTCAGGATTTACAAAGACAATTTCTGCAATTCAATCATCGTAATCCACTTAGTAGTGGGCCATACCAAGAGAAGGTTGTGAGGGCATTTCTTGACTGAAAAGCCCTTCCACAATTGATCGCCTCTGCCAAGAATACCTGATAGGAAAGGCTCTTTCAAGGGACAAAGCGGACAACTTGCTTTGCCTCTCAGGCTGTCCGCTTTTTCAATAAAGCTGTCCGCTTTGTCTCTAGGAAAATTCCTTCTACTCAAGTATTCTCTACAAAGGAGAAGACTGCTAGGCAGAGGGCTTTTGAGTTCCAAACTACCCTCCAGTTGAATTTAAGCGAATACAAAAATGAGGATAGAATAAAATTTTATTAAGGAGATAGCTATATTATGTCATCAGATAGGATGAAAACAGCAGGCTCAATGGGAGAAAGCTCTTCTCAAAGTACAGAGGCACAGCAGCGAAGAAGGGGCGACCTAGGCCGATCGCCTTTTGAGAACAGATCACTGTCTCCAGCGCCAACAGCAGAGACTCCGTTGCTGGCAAATCATAGGGACATACAGCAGGCAAAGCCTCCAAGCTGTTCAGATTATATTTCGGCATTTAAGAATTTTCTACTAGAGACATGCAATTCTTGCATCAGAGGAGAAATAACTTCTCCTGAGACTTCTATAAAAAATATTGAAACTATTAGAGAAACTGCTATAGATACAAGGCTGGATATCGAGAAATATCTTAGAGAGCGTGAGCAAGATCTCTCGTGGCTAGCCAACTTCAGCGTCTATCAAGAATTTGATAAACGTTTTCAACATTTTGGGCAGGACCTTCAGCAGGCTAACAAGGGCCTTGATGAAGTCGAAGAGCACTTAGAAAGAGGACAGATACAAGGCCGACAAATAGAGGAGCTATCGGCCTTGTCGCATAAGGTAGCTGAGGAAGCAAGAGATTTACAAGAACAATGGAGAATGCTTCAGCAGATAAAATCACCTAAAGATGCGTTAATTCTCGAAATAGCACATGCTAAAAATATGAGTAGTGATCTAAACAAACAGCTTGCAAACCCTGAGATGAAATCTTGGCTAGAAAAATCCACTAACTATAAAAGCTTTCAAAAGTTTGGGAATGTAACTCTACCTGCCTATGAGCAGAAGCTTGCAGAAAGTAAAATAGATATTCAGAACTCACTGAACGGGCTTCAGGAAGTAAATAAATACAATGAGCAATTAAGGTATCTTAAAATGATAATAGCTGTTAAATATGCAGTAGAAAAGTATATATCCTCAAAAGCCTCAGCCCAAGATATACTTACAATTGTCAATAGTCGCTCTCGTAACCAGCCTACAGCCTCCCCTCCATCAATAGAGTTCCAGAAGGTATTAGCAGAGGCAAAGGGAATACAAGGGTTTGAGCGAAGCAAAAAAAAGTCGCGTAAGGATACATCTAGCGAATTTGAAAGCTACGATAAAGACGTAAAATACTTAGGAAAAGGCATTTTTTCAATAAGTGCATCAAAAATCGATACAGGAATTAATAGATGTGACATTGATATAGACACCAGACAAGGGATACTAGAAATCTTTAGTGTATATAGGCATGGAGGCCTACATATATCGGATATTTTGTCAGGACAGCTCAACTACCTGGAATCTTGGCCCAAGGAGAACCTTAGCAAAATTCCCGAAGAAGAGAACTTTGATCTCAAGGATATAGAGAACTTCGAACCCAGGCTAATAATTGGTAGAAATATTGAGAATTCAGAAACTATGAATACATGGAAACTCTATACGCCTTCAGAGAACTTCCGTCCTCCAAAAGGAGCAATTGGAGATTTTACATATATAAACGCTACATTTACAAAAGGGAGCAAAGAGTATTGGGCTATACTGGGGACCCCTGTCTTCCATGGAATAGTACATTTATGGGCGCTGCGCTTTCCTCACCTGGAAATCACCCAAATCCGCATTGTGACGGAAACTAAGACTGAACCCGAAAAAGAGCATTACCATATTGTAGGTCATATTGGTAAGAAAACAAAGAGATAGAGCTGCCAGAAGTTTCCTCTTCAAGCAATGCTACTTATCTTTCTATGGCGCAGCTAGAAGTTTTTTGTGGTGGATTTGATAAATTGTTACCAATCTCATTGAATGCTACACCAGAGTATGGTATCTTTCTTATAGATGAGTTGTGGAGTACGGTATCAGCATAATACCATTCCCTTCCCTTCCATTTTTTACACTATCTCTCTAACGTAGCATAATAAAATTTGCAAACTATTTGATACGTCAGAGCCAGGAGAAAAAACATGCAATGTCAAAACTGTGGCACTCAACTATCTTCGGGCATACAATTTTGTCCTAACTGTGGAACTGTAACCCCAGCTAGCGTTTCTCATTCAGCACCTATTGATCCCACTATGGTCGCAACTCCATATCCATCATCGCCGACACCCCCAACATCATATGGTGCTCCCCCACCACCAGCTTCCAATACGCCAATGCCAGACCCATATGCCGGGTATAACACACCTCCCGCCTACAATACGCAGGGGCAGCAGCAGACTCCCTATGGCTATAACGCAACGCCACCCGTGCCGAACTCATATCCCCAACAATATGCACCCACGCCAAACTATAATCAGGTACAGCCATATCCAATGCCTCCAACAACCCCACCACGTAAGAAACGGACAGGACTGATTATCGGTATTACTGCCGCTGTCCTGCTCGTCGCTGTCATTGGGTTATGTGCCCTTGGAACCAGTTTACTATCAAAGCACACAACTACCGATTCAACTCCAACCGCCCAGAACTCGGACATCACCACTCCAACTGCAGAAAGTACACCGACACCAGATGCAAACATAAACTCGTCAACCACACCTTCCGGCAATGCCATCGATCCGACCGCAGCATCCATCGTCACTGATCCTCAAACGGCCTCCAGTGTCAACCAAATTACAGCAGCTCCAACCAACCTGACGGATACGTTCCCAACCAACACGGACATCTATGTCACATTCAGTCTTAACAACGATGCATTCGACTTTAGCAAAAACACTGGTTACGTGGCAGTGAAATTTTATGCAGACTCAACTGCTCTCACTTTGCCAGCTTCCCTTAATGCTCCACTAACGATTAGCCAACCTGCCCCAGGCGGATTTTTTAAGGTCCAATACCTCACCCCGACGCAAGGTGCAGCCGAACTCTACTGGTGTCAGCAGTCAGATTGTAGCGATGAACAGCTAGCACAAGTCGTGACCTTCACTGTCACCTCCTAAGCCAGAAAGGGGCAGAAAGAGCTAAAATAGCAAGCAATATTAAAAAAGAGAGACGGGGTAGTTACAACCCCAAACCACGCAGCTTCTCCACAACACCAGGCAGTACGGAGATGACCCGCTCAAGGTCTTCCTCCGTATTCCCTCTGCCCAATGAAAGGCGCAGGCTACCATGAGACCATTCGGGAGCCAATCCCGTAGCGACCAGGACATGTGATGGCTCGACCGAACCAGATGTACATGCAGAGCCAGATGAGGCGGCAATACCCAGCATATCGAGGTTGAGCAAAATTGATTCGCCTTCAATCCCTTCAAAGCAGAAGCTAGCATTATTCGGCAAGCGCTCGGTTGGATGGCCAGTCAGACGACTACGGGGTATCTTCAGCATACTCTCAATCAAGTGATCACGTAGCGCTTGAATACGGGGCTTGACATGAGCTAATTCCTCGTAAGCCAGACACAGAGCACTGGTCGCTCCAACAATTCCCGCCACATTCTCTGTACCAGCACGTCGTCCGCGCTCCTGAGAGCCACCCTGCAATTGGGGAAGCATACGCGTGCCCTGGCGCACATACAGGATACCCACACCCTTAGGACCATAAAATTTGTGAGCCGAAAGTGAAAGGAGATCAACATTGAGGGCAGTTACATCAATTGGCAGAGCTCCGCCAGCCTGGACAGCATCCACGTGGAAAGGAACCTTCCTGGCCCGGCAGATCCGCCCAATCTCCGCAATTGGCTCAATCGTTCCAATCTCATTGTTGGCATACATAATAGAGACCAGCACCGTCTGATCAGTAATTGCCCGCTCCACATCATCAGGATTGACTCGGCCATACTCATCCACAGGCAGGTAAGTGGTCTTGAAACCAAAACGATCCAGGTACTGGCAAGTATGCAGCACCGCATGATGCTCGATGGAGGAAGTAATCAGATGATGGCCCTTCTTTTGAGCCGCAAAGGCAACCCCCTTGATCGCCAGATTATCGCTCTCGGAACCACAGCCGACAAAGGCGATCTCATTGCTACGACAGTGCAGAAGCTCCGCCACCTGCTCGCGAGAATGGTCAACCGCCTGCATAGCATGGCGACCAAGGGTATAGATACTGCTAGCATTCCCATATTCCGTCGTCAAATACGGAAGCATAGTATCAAGTACACGCGGATCTAGCGCCGTGGTGGCCGCATGATCAAGGTAAATAAAGCGTTCTGGCATAGTATCCTTTTTCTAGTTAGTGATTTAGAATCCCACACATGTCTATATGATACCCTAATTATACCATTATGGAGCTACCCTACGAGGGGTAATATAGCCGAGAGCACGACCAATCTTGCAATAATAGCAGTAAATTCTTGATAGGTTGGGACCAGCTTGGGTGCACCCGGGTGTTCTGGTCAGATGAAGCTAGGCACTATTAAGGAACTAGCGAACAGATGGTTATTAATGTGGGAATTGCTCATTGGGGCGGGGGGGAAAATCCGTCAAGCCATTGTTCATAGCGTCTTGATGACATCTCCGCTCCTGCCTGCTGCTCTCTATATATGCTAAGTGCTTGATCCATACTTCTTCTATACATGAACCTCTCCATTGCTTGATCCAGTCTCACCGTTTCTTCCTCAGTCATCAAATCACCAGCCTCAGATCCAAAACCTTCCTCCGATTGTACTAGAGATCCACTCACTCTCCCGGTTGCCCTCTCGAACCCATGAACCAAAGCATTAGCCTAGCTAAGAGCATCTTGTAATGTGTTTTGGGGATAAAGATCTGGCCTCAACCAGGCATGCACTGCTCTCATTATGTAATAGTGGCAATCTCTGAACTGAGTAGAAAGGGCACCACCTTGAGCTACTGATCGCTGCTCTTCGCAGGTTGTAGCCCGTTCTAACAAGCCCGCAAGGCTATCATAATAGGGTGTATTTTGATCAAAGGTGCCCGATCTATAATGCTCTTGAAACCTTAGCAGTTCTAGTCCCATACCTTCCATCTCCCTAACTTTTGGATCAAAGGTGTTCAGCATAAAATCAGACGTCATCCAATCGCTATTTTGCTCTAAAGTCTTGTTTTTATAGAAGCGACACTCCTCGTATACTTCCCTAAACGTCCGGAGAAGCTCCTCTCCCTCTGGCCTTTGCGATAAATGATCCCTATAATGACCAAAACAGTCTTTGAATTTCCACATACGTTCGCTCAGGTCATCGGCATAAGCTTCGAACCCCTCATTCCGCATCTCTTGCAGCCAATCATAGCACTCTCTGATATTGTCATATGCATCGTCTCTGTCTGTTCTATTTCGGTTATAATCTAAGGCAACTTCACGGTTTTCCCTAACATATTTTTTATCCTTACGCAGAGATTTTCTATCTATTTCATCTTCTTCATAAAAATACCATCCAATATCTGATATAGTTCGTATGCGTCCCAAAGATTTTTTAGACATATATTGTATATCTTTGAAAAATCTTTTCTCTTCTTGTATATTTTCCGCTATATCTTTAATATCTTTACAATATTTTTCAAGCCTCTCTTTTGCCTCAGTCTTTCGGGACGGGACAGCAGACCAAGGTTCAACTATTATTGAGAGATCCTTCTCGAAACCCACAACCATCTTTGCAATTTTATCCTTTGCGTCTTGTTGCTGCTCGACCGATAATAGATCTTCTTCTAAAAAAGACTTGTTGCTTACAATCACATGTAGAGCTTCTTCAAATTGGTTAGCTTGCTCAACCCTGTCATCATTAAGCTTCGTTGGTCTCTGGATTTTATGGAGCACATCTTCTTTCCATATAGCTTCTCTCTTTGTCCGGAATTCCTTATTGATTGTTATATCCATATTGATTATCAAACCTCTTTTTTTGATTTTTCATACAAACTCTCAAACCCGTTATGGCCTGATCATAATTCTAGGGCAGCCTTAAGAAATGAATTACCCCGCTGCTTGCTGCGGGGTATCTACCAGCCACCGCTCCTCCCATTTGCGCAGCAAGCAGCGGAGAATTAGACCCTCCTTTTGATTAAATGTCACTTTACATTTTTTACATCGAAATCTCCCTCTCTTGGAATCATGAATGACGATGTTCCCTTGCCCGATCAATCTCGCTTTCCGGACATGCATCATTCAGGCAATATTCTCGGGAGGCATCCAGTTTTTGCGTGCCGCTTGCATTTCTTTTGTTCATAGATGCAATCTAGCACCATGGATGCCCCTTTCACCATCCTCCTAGGACCTTCAGACACCACTTATTAGGGCTGTCCCCTTCGTGAGATAGAGTCATCAGGTCCCAAAGTACCAGGTATTACTGGCGGTATTACTGGCTGATCTACGCTTTCCCTATGCATTCCTGCTCCTTGCGATGCAATTCCAACTCTATTACCTACTTCAGGTGGTGCTGGCAGAGGTACTGTTGTCATCAACGGAGCATCTGGATCTGGATCTGGAACTACACCTTCCCTATTCCCTCCTACGTCTCCTGGTGCACTTCCATAACTTATCACATTTAATGCTTCTAAATCTCTATTTAATTGTCGTTGTCTTATTATATTATCGTATGCAAATTCTTGCTCTAATAGTTGCCCTCGCAGTGCTATTATACCTCTTTACACTATTTTACTTAATGATGGATCTTGTATTTCTTCTACTCGTTGCACTTCATGTTCTGCTATTCTGCTCCTTGTATGTTCTATCTGTTCTCGTATCCGTCGAATTTCATTATCTACTGTTATGCTTGCTATGTTAGAATTCCTGTCTATTT
>DASYAN010000501.1:0-4955 GCA_036501345.1 Ktedonobacteraceae bacterium | reverse complement strand
GGTATTGACCTCCTTGCTTATCAGTCTGGCAGTCCTGGAAGAGTCGATTACTTCGCAGCAAGCACAAGATCGTATCGCAGAAACGCGTCAACTGGCCCATCAGACGCTACGTGCAATCCGCAGCCTTAGCCTTGACCTACGTCCCAGTGCCCTTGATGATTTAGGACTTCTTCCCGCTTTACGCTGGTATATCAAAGAATACCAACAGAAATTCTCTATCGAGGTTGATTTCCACGCCAGTGGCTTCAAAGGACGTTTACCAGCGGAACTGGAAACGGTCCTCTACCGCATTGTGCAGGAAGCGTTGACCAATGTGGCCAGACATGCACAGGCGCACAAAGTAACAGTCCATTTAGAAGAAAATGAAGATGAGCTCCTCGCTACTATTTCTGATAATGGACACGGCTTCGATGCCGAAAAGGCACAAAAAATGCCTGGAGCAGGACAAGAGCATGGTTGGGGTCTGGTAGGTATGCATGAAAGAGCCAGTTTGCTCGATGGCAACCTGACGATCATGTCTCGCTCGGGACAGGGAACGACGATTCGTGTCAGTATACCTCTTCCCTCAATCGCAATCAGTAATCAAGAAACTTTATCAGAAATTACAGGGTAAATATGAAAATACGCATTTTACTAGCAGACGATCATACTATTCTACGCGCTGGGCTGAAAATGATGCTCAATGCACAACCTGATATGGAAATAGTTGGAGAAGCTCAGGACGGCCACCAAGCCATTCAGGAGGCACTAAGGATCCAGCCAGATATCATCCTGATGGATATTACCATGCCTGATATGAATGGCATTGAGGCTACTAGACAAATTAAACGCTTACTGCCGGATGTCAAAATCCTCATGCTCACCATGCATGAACACGACGAGTATGTATTTCAGGCCCTACAGGCCGGAGCATCAGGTTATATGCTCAAAGAGGCTGCCGATACCGACCTGATTGCAGCGTTGCATGTGATCAAAAGCGGTCAGTTCTACCTCTCACCAACAGCTCAATCCGTTGTCGTGGGCGATTACCTGCAAAGAGTACGGACAGGAGAAGAACGGGATAGCTACAGCAGCCTGACAGAACGAGAAAGAGAGATCCTCAAGCTAGTTGCAGAGGGCTACACCAATAACCAGATCGCCGAACGCCTGATTATCAGTCCAAAAACAGTAGATACACACCGAACTCACATTATGGATAAGTTGAATATGCATAGCCGCGCCGAGTTGATTAAATATGCGATGCGACGCGGCCTATTATGAGGTAAAAAAACCGCCTCACTGCCCAGATTAAAACCCCAGCGGCTTGCGGCGGGTCCCAGACGGCTCATACCTCATCATCAAAATCTACGCCCTCACCGGCCTCTTCCGCAAAATACTCATCGCTATAGAAACCAACATCCTTCCCAACATAGACACTTACCAGGAAGTCCTCACGGGGCATATCAGCAGAGAGCACAAGATCTTCATCAATCTGTTCAATCAACTTTGTCAGATCAGCTTCCTCCAGTTCTCGCTCTAAAATAAGTGTTCCATGGACCGTAGTCGATGTAAAATGAATGTCAACCGTCCCTAAGCGACTGTTGCTCTGCAAGCTATCTCCCTGCATAATGTAGTACCCCTCTGAGTATGGGGTACGAAAGTGACGCTCAAAATGAATATCATCCATAGCTACTACTTCCATGTGCAGTACGCCATTTTCCTGCACACTGCTTTCTTAAATGTATTTAAACATATTCGTTTCTACACTCAGGCTGTTTGAGCAGGTCTCATACCTGCTACATCAAGACCGCCTTCCTGCAGCACACCGCGCTCCCACAATGTGAAAGTGTGTGGCCCTAGCCGGGCAAGAGACCTCAAAGAGACATCTCTCTCGTATCAGATGCGACCTAATAGCAGGCGTAAGAATGGTGCTTTCAACCGCTTCTCCCTTTCGCACATCCGCTCGACATACTACTACACTCGGAGTCTCCATGTCAATACAGCATAACAGCTCATCTGTCTTCAAAAAACCACAGCTGAACACGTTTTCACATAATATTAACTACTATTGATTGCTGCCTGTAGCCTATTCAAAACTTATCATGAGAATTGTAATCCAGCACGCATCATCGAAAATACAAGCGTCTCTTCATCATTATATGTACTTTGTGGAGCTATTTGTGTGAGCAAATAGAGGCGCTTGCCATGCATAGTTGCCAGCATAGTAACACTATAACTCACTCCTTCTTGCGACAGTTTTCCCTGCACCTGCTGCCAGGATGTGCCAGCAAACGAGCGCGATGGCTCAGTCGTTACATTCGTCATACCTAGTTGCGACGCTTGCTGCTGCAAGAACGGCGCTACATTGCTAGTGGTAGCACCTGAGGAGACTGCAATAGTTACCTTGTCGGTTTGAGTACTGTCATAAAAATGCACAATAGATTGTTTGCTATCTACTTGCACTTGCCAATCAGTGGGATAGAGCACAGAAAAACCAAGATTCGTACCATTAAAACGCTGCCAGGGATTGGTATTAGAATTAGAAGCTAACTGCAAGACGAGTAGCCAGCCTATCACTCCTACGATGATTAGCGCCACCAAGAAGACAGCAAGCCACAGCCAAGATCTGGAATGCCGCTTGGCAATACCGCCATCTGAAGGTTGTAGAGGACCGCCTTGCACTATCCCTTGAACAGAGGGAGCATCTGATAGATGCATATGTTCTTGATCAGTTAGTACAGAGAGCCCGGGAGCTACTGTAAGGTCTCGCTGCTCTATTTCTTCCTGAGAGCTTTGAGTAAATCGAGCAGGCATATTCTCAGGTACAGAAATAAGGCTCGGATCTTCAGACACAGGAATAAAACTTGGTTCCTCAGATACAGAAATAAGGCTCGGATCTTCAGACACAGGAATAAAACTTGGTTCCTCAGATACAGAAACAGCTCTTTCCTTTCTGATGGCTTTTTCCTTCCTAAGAGCTAGAGGATTTTTATGATTATCGCTCCTAAATACATCATGTCTAGGCGAAGGAGAGATAGCAGCAAACTGCTGAGTAGAAGTGTCATCGCCAACATCCAGCAAAGCTGGCTCTTGCACCTCTTCAGGGAAAGAGTCTTCCTCTTTGGATTCAAGCAACAGCGTTTCACTTTGATCTGGTGCTTCCACGAGTGATTCAGAGCCAGATTGAGGCGCAACCCGAAAGAATGAAAACGCCTCAACTTCGGAAGCTTTTTCCCCCGTATCTTTACTCGCTTCTCCTAGCAAATTGCTAGCTTCAACAGATTTCTCAACATTGAAATCAATTGTGGACTTCCCATAGGAAACCAGCTCAGCATTCCCATCACGCTGAGTTGGACGAGAAGCAGGCTGTGATGCAATCTGCTCTCGCAAAGCAGGCTTCCGTGTACGCCCCTGCCTCACAACGGGTGTAGAGGAAACTTCCACACCATTTGAGGATTGAGAGCGAGACCCAACAAAGCTTCCACAGTGCGAACAAAAGCGAGCATCATCTCTCTGCAATCCCGCACCACAATGAGAACAAAGTATTGGCACAAACCATCTCCTCAGTAAGATGTTTATTTTAAAGTAAGTAGAGCTTCACGCTCAGCAGCTGTTTCAACCAACTGCTGGTTTTTCACAAGATCGAGCAGTTTCTTTCGTCCCTTTGGACTACCGATCATCAGCACACCAACCAGTCTATTTTGACGAAAGAAGAGTTTGCGGTAATTCTCATTGCCTTTGTCACCTGGTTCACGGCGCACAGCAGTCTCCAGATCAGGATTATTCGACTCAGCAATGCCAATGACAGCAATATTGACATCGAAAAGTGGACTGGTATAAGTGGGAACATCGACGTATGGCTCATGACCGCCAGTCATATTCACAGCTGCAATTTTGCCATGTGCCAGAGCATTATCCCAGGTTCCCATTGTATGATGTCGATCGATGGTTGGATCGAAGAACTCTGCGACATCCCCTGCAGCATAGACATCAGGCACATTCGTTTCCAGATACTCGTTTACAACAACGCCGTTACGAACCTCAACATGAGTTTCCTTCAGCATCTGCGTATTAAGCGTGATACCCAGACCGACACCGATCACATCTGCCTGAATTTGGCGTCCCTGCTTGGTCTTGACATAGCTAGGAACACCATTATTAGGAACGACAGAAGCAATCTCATCACCATGAATAACTTCAACGCCAAATTTCTTTGCAATGGCATCGACCACCTCACCCCCCTCAGGATCTAGAGCAGTACGTAACCAGTACGGACCACGCATCATCCACACAGTATTGAGCTTACGCACTGCAAAGCCATCACACAACTCATAAGAGATAAAACTGCCGCCATAGGCAAGAGCAGTACGCGATTCTAGCATCCTGGCAATGATCGTCTTTGTATCATCGAGCGTCACAAAATTATAAATATGCTTGGTATCCCTAGCTCCGGGCACCTGTAAAAGATTGGCCCAGCCTCCACTGGCGATCAACAAAGCATCATAAGGATAATGCTTGCCATCTGTGGTTACAACTACATGTTCATCTGTGTTGATACTGGCAACTAGTGTCTCTGTAACCAAATGAATATTGCGTTGTTCATGCCATGCAAAATCGCGAATCATCACCTTCTGTTCGACAATTACACCCTGCAAGAAGCGCGGAAGCGAAACACGATTGTAAAGAGGATAGGGTTCGTTAGTCAAGAGATGAATGCTACAATTCGGATCATGCTTGCGCAATGTCTCTGCCGCCGTAGTCCCTGCAACACCATTGCCTATGATGACATAGCTTTTTTCGTGAGTTGCCAAAAACGTCTCTCCTTTTCAGGAATTTCTACTGATAGTTCCAAAACTCTAGCGTTTTCTAGACTTTTGGGTTCGGAGGGGAACGACGATCCTCTCAGGATGCACTACTAAAGACGAAACCGTCTTATTCGCATCCCCTATCCCATTGTCTCGAAAGACGTTTGGGAG
>DASYAN010000500.1:0-7902 GCA_036501345.1 Ktedonobacteraceae bacterium | reverse complement strand
AACCACCTCGGTGTGCTATTCGTTGGACAGAGTTAAATATACTTTTACCTACCAATTCATAAGAGATAATTGTCTGTGTGAGAAATCAGCATAGTCTTTACAACCGAATTGATTATACAGAGTCACCTCGGCCATTGCAATCGACTCATTCCATTTTCCTAATCTTTCGCAGTACCCCCATTGAAACTCAAGCATTGAGTCATGCGTGTCATATGCGAAGGGCAGTTGCACAGTCGGTGGAATCCCTAATCCTCGCTGAAACTGACATCTTGGAGCCGTATGGTAAGGCCCCTTACGAGGCATTTTGCGAGAGGCTGTGCAGTATATTGATATGTGGGGTTCTATTGACATTATTTCTCAATCAAAAATACTTCCTTTCCAGCGACATTCAAACCCTGTCCCATGCCGTTACGATAGCCTTCCAGGGTGAGCGTGGGGCCTTTGGAGATGCAGCCGCACGAGCCTATTTCTGTCAAGAGGGACAGAGCAAGCCTGATTTCGTCCCTTATCGTCGTTTCGCCGATGTGTTTCGCGCTGTCAGCGTAGGCGATGTTGACTATGGTCTTGTCCCTATAGAAAATTCGCAGGCGGGCAGTGTCAATGATGTGTATGACCTGTTATGCCTGCACGATCTGTTTGTAATTGGCGAAATCAGTTATCCGGTTAATCAGTGCTTACTGTGTCTGCCAGGACAACAACTGAGTGATATCAAACGAGTGATATCACATCCGCAGGCATTAGCTCAGAGCAATATGTTTCTGCAAGAACTGGGAGCAGAAACAATTGCTACTTACAATACAGCAGGTAGCGCCAAATTGATTCGCGAGAAACGCTTGCAGGGAGTTGCAGCGGTTGCCAGTGCAACCGCTGCCAAACTGTACGAATTAGAGATTCTCGCCGACAGTATTCAGACGATCAAAGATAACTATACACGTTTCATCGCCCTCGGGCGTGAACCAGCTCCACACTGTACGGGGCCAGCAAAAACGATGCTCGTTATGGCAATATCACATCAGCCGGGCTCACTCTCTACGTGCTTGGGTATCCTGGCGGTCAAACAGATCAATCTGCTCAAGCTAGAATCGCGTCCGTTGAACCAACGTACCTGGGAATATCTCTTCTTCCTCGACTTTGAAGGACATTGCGAAGATCCAGCTGTACGTAACATGCTAGTAGAGTTGGCAAGTCAGACCACCTTTTGTAAAGTTCTTGGCTCGTTTGCCAGAAAAATGTAGGAAAGTAACACTCTACATGTCGTGAAAGTATATTCTTTTCACATATGGTTTTTATGGATGAGCTTAAAATATTTTAGAATGGTACTCTCATTATAAGAAAATATCTCGAAGAGCAATACATTGTTAATATTGTTTTAATAGACTTATATTTTAAAATATGCTATATTCACTTCCATAAGATGTCTCTTCAAGCAGACGCTACAGAGAATGCTCGACGTAATCTGTTGCTGAATGGCAAAGATCTCTTGAGACACGCTCGACAAGAACAAATGTTCGGTGCTCTTTCACGCTCGCCACAAGGCAAGTTTTCCGTTCAGCAATCTGTTAGCGCTGAAAGATACTCGATCGTTTAACAAACAAGAGAAGGAATGTGAAACCAGATGAAAAATATGAGCCCTCCTCGGCCACCAATGGAGCAACAAGGCTGGTCCGCAAACGGAGATGTGGAGCAAAAAGCCCAAAAGAGGAAAAGTTGGATTCAGTGGTGGTATAACCTTACCGCATTGCCAGAGGCTGCGGCAGATGCTAGTTTCGTGCAACGAGAGGCAGTGCGGAAATCGCACCTGTTAAGTACCATTGTCTTTTGGCTCTTGTTTACTTTTCTCATCTTTATTCCCGCCTGTTTTGTGTTGCCCAACCACTACGTTATTTTTGCAGACCTAGGAATGATGCCAGTCTGTGTGATTGCACTCTTGCTCAACAGAGCACAGAGGCCAGAGATCGCTGGCCTTCTGCTTACTGTTGCATTCGAGTTGGCACTCACTATGGTAATTTTTACCACACAGCCACTGGACGAACCCAGCATTCAGCAATACGAACTGTATGTCTTCGGCGAACTTCTCTGTGTCTCGCTTCTGGCCCCACGCAGTGTTTTTCTGATGATGGCTTACAACATCGCAATAATCACTGCGAGTCTTCTCTGGCAGCCACGCACAGCAATCCTGGCCCATGACTTGCAGACACAGCTTATCCCAATGCTGGTGAGACCTGCTGGGGTACAACTCCTCGTTGCATTTGTCTCTTATCTATGGGTGAAAGGGGCTATCCAAGCGATTGCTCGTGCCGACCGTGCAGAGACGATTGCAAGGCTAGAGCATGAACTAGCTGAGCAGAAACAGCAGCTTGAAGAGGACATTCAGCAAATCTTGCAGACGCACGTCGCGGTCGCAAACGGGAATCTGGAGGCGCGTGCTCCATTCACCCAGGATAACGTCCTCTGGCAGATTGCAAGAGCGTTGAATACACTGCTCGTTCGATTACAGAGAGCTTCTCGAGCAGAGAAACAACTCCAGCGTGTGGAGCAAGCAGTTAGCGTAACAGTTAATATGATTCAGCAGGCTGAACAGACGAACCAGACACCGCGTATCTTCATTACTCGGACAGAAATTGATCCACTCATTATGGTCCTGCAAGGCAAGACACTTGCCTACACGCCAGTTCCCTTTAGTCAACAGAGCCCTCAGACACCCAATGTTATACCATCAGATGCAAACTCACGTGCACCCTATCGCACAAGCTGACAAATTATACATAAGCCTACAAAAGGTCTTCTGGAGGGGATCAATATAGCAGGGGCAATGAAATGACTCAGCCATATCGATCTGTCTTCAAGTTCCTGAAGAGCGCGAGCAAAACGCGTATTTGAAGAACATCAAAAAGTATACTAGGAGGGGTCACCGAGACTTACTCAGTGACCCAGTTCACAGCTTCAAGCTCTCAATCTACCAAAGCGCATTGCCACTAATTGGGACGAAAACATGGGCAATTAGACGCCCTGTGTTATATGGTTCTCGTTTGTATACTTGTTAATTAGGGGATACCAGGGGTGTGCCTCTCCTCGACAGATGCCCTTTGTGATCGCCGGATCATTGAGCATGACTGCCTGTGCAACTTCTATGGTATCAGCGTTGATCACAATGAGCCCGCCAGCATTATCCACGAGCGGACCTCCCATTACTAATATACCGTTCATGTCTAGTTTGAGCATGTATTGGACATGCTCTTGTAGCGGTTGCTCCGTGATCGCTTTTCCTGGTAACCAGTTAGAACCGGGAGTATACATCAATGCATACAACATACAATAACGCTCCTTTCAAGCCTGCTTCTCTTCTCTCAAGAAGTGGCTTTTAACTAAATAATGGCATATCTACTACCTATGAAGAATTTCTGTCCCTGTATAGTTGGCATACGTGTGAAGAGTATCACAACTTCATCAACGTATTACATTGCCAGAATTCCCTGTCAGTAGATAAAGCTCAGCTTATATAGTATATATCTGAATATACTATATAAAGAACGCTTGTATTATATTATCTATTGTATTGGTTGTCAAGTAGTAGTTTGCAGCAATATAACTCAAGAGCTCCGATGTTCAGGTTCCAAAGAAGGAAAGCCAAGAAAGAAAGCTCCTACATTGATGCAGGAGCTTTCCTGGCTGATAACCTTCAGGGATATTCGGCTAATTCCAGAATGATTCCTTCTGGTCCTAAGAAATAACAAGATTTTTTCTGGTTACTAGCCGTCTGGATGTCACTCAAGAATGTTATCCCTTGCTTTTTCAAATGAGCAGTAACGCTCTCTATATCTTTTATCTCTAAAGCCATGTGCCGAAAACCAATTTGGTTCGCCATACTTATATGGCTATCTCTACTTCCTTCAGGTCTATAGAACTTAATTAATTCAAGATTCGTTTGTGTATCGGGAATGGCTAGTGCTATATATTCTGCTATTACATTAGGTAAATTAATAGCCTTATCAAGCCACTCTCCTTGTAAGAAGTGTCTTTTTACAATGGTAAATCCTAGAGCTAAAAAAAAGTTCTTTGCAGCTTCTAGGTCCGAAACAACAATATTTATGTGGTCTATTTTCTTAAACAAAGATAGTACTCCTTTGCCTATCACCTGCTTCATTTTTCCTCCCATTATGTGCTACATCGCTTTCAGCTCATCAAACATGAGCTAGGGATTTGAGAATGGATAGAATGTTATTATACATGGAAGGAATGGTACTCTTTACGCATTTTCCACCGTTACTTTTTGCTTGCCAAAGAAGGCACTTAGCGTGTCGGCACGTCGCTGCAATGAACGAGGAATTTCTTCGAGATCCACCAATGCATCAATCACACATGGCTCCCGCGCCTCAAGAGCCTGACGGAGGCTGTCTTCAAACTCTTGCATGTTCGTGGCTTTGAATGCTTGCGCACCTAAACCACGAGCAATGGTACTCACATCGAGTGGTTTGTGAAAAACGGTCGCAAAGGATCTTCCACACAGGAGCGTTTCTCCGTTATACACCATGCCATGCCCACCATTATTTAGGACAATCCAGATCACAGGAATCTGGTAATCTGCAGCTGTATGAACTTCCATGCCATTCATAGCGAATGCCGCATCACCAACAAAGGCAACAACTGGTTTATCAGGGGCTGCTACCTTCCCACCTATAGATGCAGCAACTGCAAAACCCATAGAAGCAACGTTAGTTGCGAAAAAGACGGTCCCAGTCTGGCGTGCTTCATAATACTGACCAATCCAACTTAAACTATTGCCATTATCAACAAAGACCAGAGTCTCATCAGGCAATACTTCGTTCATCTTTGCAACAAGGGCCTGGGGTTTGAGCAACGTGGCCTGACCTTGTAACTCTTCAGCATCGTAGTAGCGGCCAACCTTTGCACGCATCTGCTGGAGTACATTGCGGGAATACCATCGTGTCTCTTGAGCAGGAGGAGCGACGGCTTCAGCAAGAGCTTCGAGGATAGCTTTAGCATCACCAACAATACTCATATCAACGGGATAGTTTTTGCCTATCTCTAGCGGATCAATGTCAATCTGAATGATGGTACGATTCTGTGCTAGTTTTGGCTCCCAACCATGCGTTTGGAATTCTCCGAGACTAGTTCCAACAATAACCAGAACATCGATTTCATCAGAGAGCAGGTATTCGTCCGCCAGAGGATGACCACCGAATCCGAAAACTCCTAGGGAGAGCGCATGCCGTTCTGGAAAGGCACTTTTGCCTTTGAGCGTGGTTGCGACAGGAATATCGAGTGTTTCAGCAACGCGAAGCAAAGATGACCATGCGCCGGAAGTATGAATGCCATGGCCCACGAGCAAGGCAGGCATACTTGCAGCACTCAATACTTGAGCTACTTGCTGGATTGCTTCTTGGTCTCCTGCGGCTGAAACATGGGAATAATACTTTGTAACTGGTAGTGGCTCAACTGGCACAGATTGCTTGACAATATCTGCTGGGAGGTTCAGATGAACAGCACCAGGCCTTCCAGTAAGAGCCGTTCGAATCATCCTACGTGCCAAATGTGGCATTTGTTGAGCATTCTGGAGCATAAGCGAGAGCTTAGTGGCAGATCGGTATACATCAACAATATCGATATTCCAGTTTCCACTGCTGCTATCTTGCAATGCACCTTTACCAAATGCATTCGTTGAGACCTGAGCAGATAAAAGTATTACAGGGATTGAATCGCTATAAGCGCTGACAATACCAGTTAAAGCATTTGTTGCTCCTGGCCCACTGGTTGCACAACAAACTCCCAATCCTTGCCGCACACGAGCATATCCATCAGCCATAAATGCAGCACCTTCCTCATGCTTGGTCAAAATAGGTTGGATGCGCTGCCTTTCAGCAAGGGCCTCAAATAATGGCACAAGGGGACCACCAGGAACGCCAAAAATGTGGGTGACACCTTCTTCCTCAAGAGCACGTAATAGTATGTGGATTGCAGGTAATGACTGCATTGCTAATAATTCCTTTCCCTAAATGACTATGACCGCCCACGTTCATCTCTGATGGGACGTGACATCCTTGCTCTATTCACAAGATATCTATAGCAATAGCTTTGTAGATACATACCTGAGTATTTAAGTCTCGAAGAGGTTGACGACTCTTCATAGACTACACGAGGTATGCGAAGAAACCGATCCAAAAGCACGGTAGTGGAGTACCTGAGTACTAGCAAAGGTCGCTCCACATCTTTGAGCAGGGACTGTGAGAGGTGTGATTGCTGTCTCCCCTTAAGTATGTTAGAATATCTGTGCTAGATATCAGTCGTTACATGCACGATAAACAAGCGAAGGAGGCGAGAGCAGCACTCTCGATCTGACAGATGTCAATAGATGAGCAAGCAGTGATTATAAAGCTATCGCAGGAACATGGAGTACTCGTTTCCCCTGAGGGCATTGGTTCGGCTGCGAGAGGCCAGCCCAGGGTATTGGTCACGATGGGTAGTGACTCTGATCTGCCTCTGATGATCAAGGCTGTTGATACGCTCAGATACGAGTTCGGTATTGCTTGTCTGGTACAGATCAATTCTGTGCACCGCGATTTGCGCACGGTGGTACAGCATATAGACAATTTGCCGGAGTCTGTACAGGTTATTATTGCCTGCGCAGGTGGTGCAGCCCATCTTCCCGGTAATATCGCAGATCTGCGTGCAGATCTACCCGTCATTGGTGTTCCACGTGACCTGGGAGCACTCAAGGGTGTTGATGCACTTCTCTCAATGGTCCAGATGCCCGAAGGCGCACCCGTCGCGGTAATGGCAATTGGTGAAGCTGGTGCCGTCAATGCTGCTATTCATGCCGTCAAGGAACTAGCAATCGCAGATCCTGCTCTTAAGCAGCGCTTGCTGACATATGCAGAGAAGCGCAAAGATCGTGTTTTCAAGCAAAACCAAGGTCTAGAGAAGAAGCTCGACGATTATACTATAAATACGTAGATGTGCTGATCTCTGCCTTCGCAACCATACAATTTTCTGTGTGCTCATTTCCTATTATCTACAAGCTCACTCCAAAAAACTGCAAAGATAGAGTAGCTAATAAGGAGCTTGTATGCTATTATAGAGAAACTGATAACAAGCATAGCACCTACAGAGAGCATGAACGAGAACAAGTATCAGCTACAGGATGAAGAATCAATACAGGGCCATATCATCGGTGAATACTATGAAATTCATCAGCACTTCTATTCTTCTGATGAGGGGCCCAAGCATACGGTTCTGCCAGAACAGATGATCAGGGAGCAGGAACCGGAATCTGAGCATTCCCATGCTGCCTCTGAGCTGCATGATCTTGCCAATCTCTACAGAGTACGAGGCAAATACGAGAAGGCAGAGCCGCTCTACCAGCAAGCATTGCAGCTCGGGGAGCAGATGCTCGGGCCTGAGCATCTCTATGTAGCCGAGCTGCTCAATGGCCTTGCCATGTTCTACTTCGAGCAGGGCAAATACGAAAAGGCGGAGCCGCTCTTGCAGCGAGCATTGCAGATCAGAGAGCAGTCACTTGGACCTAAGCACCCTGATGTGGCCTATTCGCTTAGTAATCTTGCCATTCTCTACAAAGATCTGGGCAAATATGAAAAGGCGGAGCTGCTCTTGCAGCGAGCATTGCAAATTAGAGAGCAGGCACTTGGACCTAAGCACTCTCATGTAGCTTCTGTGCTCAATAATCTTGCCAATCTCTCCTCTGAACAAGGCAAGTATGCCGAGGCGGAGCCCCTCTACCAGCGGGCACTGCAGATTAGAGAGCGAGTACTTGGACCACAGCACCCTGATGTAGCCTATCCGCTCAATGGTCTTGCCATTCTCTATAAAAAGCAGGGTAACTATCGAAAAGCGGAGCCATTCTTGCAGCGAGCACTGCAGATCAGG
>DASYAN010000499.1:0-3202 GCA_036501345.1 Ktedonobacteraceae bacterium | reverse complement strand
GGACTGGGTATAGTCGAGTTCGTGGTCGGTCTGCTTGAAATTGTTAGTGAGTTGAGCCGATTGATCTCGTTCTCTTTCCGTCTCTTTGGTAACATTTTTGCCGGAAGCATTCTGCTGGCAGTATTTGCCTTCCTGTTACCGGTTGTTGCCAATATCATCTTTATCCCATTCGAGATATTCATTGCAGGCATCCAAGGCTTTGTGTTTGCATTCCTGACACTGCTCTTCCTAGAGCTAGGAACAACTTCTCATGAGCACCATGACGAAGGGCATACACATCGCGAAGGTGCTCATGAGTTGGAAACTATAGCAGCACCCGCAGCAACACATTAACCGAAGCAGTAAATTTTTTTCGAGATTGCTATTCGCAGGTATCATGCCTGCGATTGCATAAATATTCCAGCCCTACATTGACAATTTATTCATCCTTAAGGAGGATTTTCAATCATGAATTTGGCACCACTTGCAGCAGGACTCGCCATCGGCTTGGGAGCTATCGGACCAGGTCTTGCTATCGGTCTCCTTGCAGCTCAGGCTATGAACGCTATCGGACGCAATCCAGAGGCGGCACCACTCATCCAGACCAACATGATTCTTGCAATTGTGTTTGCTGAAGCTATCGCTATTTATGCATTGGTGGTCGCTCTACTGCTCAAGTTTGTTTGATCAAATTTGTTCCAGAGAATAGCTGTTCCCGCTAGGCATGGAGACGTAGCGCGTTTGTTTCTAGTGTTTCTCTTTTCCACTCTGCTTTTCTAAAAAAGAGAAACAGATCGAGCCACGTCTCCGTGTTATGTAGGAAAAAAGCTCTATCACCTGTGACCAAAGGAGCATTTATCATGCTTTTATTGTCTACATTTGCAGATGCTAGCGCTGGTGGATCTGCTTTAAATGCACTTGGTATCAATGGCTTAGCATTTATCTCGCAGTTGATTAGCTTTATTATCGTTCTTGTGCTCCTCGGAAAATTTGTCTTACCACGCATTCTCCAGACATTGGATAAGCGTCAGGCAGTCATTCGCGAGGGCATCGAGAATGCAGAGAAGGCTAAAGAAGATCTGGCAGCTGCGGCAGCCCGTGCAGAACGGATTATCACTGATGCAAGCCGCCAAGGTCAGGAGATCATTGAGCGTGCAACCAAGAATGCCGAGCAGGTAGCACACCAGATCGAAGAAGAGGCACGCACTCGCGCTGAGCAGATCAGTCAGCAGCAGATTGCACGTATCCAACAAGAGGTCAACCGTGCCCGCCAGGATCTGAGCCGCGAAGTTGTCAACCTCTCTATCGAGGCTGCTGGCAAAGTTATCAGCCGTTCGATGAATACGAGAGATAATCGCCGATTAGTAGAAGAATTCGTCGCCGCTAGTGACAACGCGAGGAATAACTAATGCTTAAGGGAGCGATTGCACGTCGCTATGCAGGAGCAATCTTCGAGCTTGCCCAGAAACAGAACACGCTTGACCGTACGCTCGAAGAGGTTAAGGGAATCGCCCAGGTTTTCGCCGATCGCAAGCTGGCCTATCTGCTACGCGAACCTAAAGTTCCAGCACAACGCAAAGAGACTGCTTTACGCGAGGCCTTGACCTCTAAGGTGCTACCTACGTCGCTCAACTTGGCATTACTTATTGTCCAGCGGAAACTGGTCGATCTGATGCCAAATATTGCGACCGAATTAGAAAAGTTTGTCCTTGACTATCACAATCAAGCCATAGCGCAAGTCACGACAGCAGCAGAAATGGATCAAGCTCAGAGTGATCTCATTCAAGGGGCACTCGAACGCACAACCGGGAAAAACATTATTATGCACACTCGGATCGATCCAAGCATTCTGGGTGGTCTGATAGCTCGTGTGGGAGATCAGATTGTTGATAGTAGCGTACGCTACCGCCTGCATGCTCTCCAACAGCAGTTGCTGGCAGGTACTTCAATAGCCAAGGTAGATTTTTCCCCTGATGAGGGACTGGCTCTCGTAGATACAAATGCTTAGAGCAAACGGGAACCTCAGACGCAATACCTAAAGGTACACGGTAAATTAGGCCCCTACCGACAAGTGCTTAAGGGACAGCGGGCGCAATATCCAAAGGGCACACGGTAAATTGGGCCCCTACCAAATGGCCATAAATGACATGCAACTGCAACATTTGTGACAAATTTGCAACAATACATAGAAAATAAGCCACAAGGAAATACTTTAGGAGGAAAAGATGGCATCTTGGGCTGATGAAATTACTGCCATCATAGAGAAAAACATCGCAGGTTTCGGTACCAATACCACTGCAACCGCCAGCGTCGGCACCGTTATTGCTATTCAAGATGGTGTGGCTCGCGTGTATGGCCTGCAAGATGTGAAATATCTTGAATTGGTAGAATTCCCACGTACAGGACTCTTTGGGCTGGCCTTCAACCTCGAAGAGGAGACGGTTAGCTGCCCAATCCTGGGTGACTATACACAGATTCGCGAAGATGACGAAGTACGTACCACAGGACGTATCGTCGAGGTACCAGTTGGAGATGCACTGCTCGGACGTGTAGTAAACCCTATTGGTCAACCACTCGATGATCGCGGCCCTATCGTCACAGATCGGCGTCGCCCGGTCGAACGTGTTGCCCCTGGTGTAATTACTCGCCAGTCGGTGAATACGCCAGTGCAGACCGGTGTTAAGGCAATTGACAGTATCATCCCGATCGGTCGCGGCCAGCGCGAACTGATCATTGGTGACCGCCAGACTGGTAAGACAGCCGTGGCCATTGATACGATCATCAATCAGAAGGGCAAGGGCCTGATCTGTATCTACGTCGCCATCGGTCAGAAGAGCTCGACTGTTGCACGCACAATCGCTGTCCTTGAAGAGCACGGCGCCATGGAATATACCATCATTGTAGTCGCCGGTGCCTCCGATCCAGCACCGTTGAAGTATCTTGCCCCATATGCGGGTTGTGCGATCGGTGAGGAGTTCATGGAAGATGGCCGCGATGCATTGATCGTCTATGACGACTTGACTAAGCATGCCGAAGCATATCGTAACATTTCTTTGATCATTCGTCGTCCTCCTGGACGCGAGGCATATCCAGGTGACGTGTTCTACCTGCACTCTCGCCTACTTGAGCGTGCTGCCCGCCTCAACAAGGACTACGGTGGTGGCTCACTTACAGCATTACCGATTATCGAGACCAAGGCCAACGACGTTTCTGCATACATTCC
>DASYAN010000498.1:0-10602 GCA_036501345.1 Ktedonobacteraceae bacterium | reverse complement strand
ATCCATCGAGACTGGGAAAGATGTCTCTATCTATGTGAGTCGGAAGCATGCATATTCTATCATTTTCTAATGCTTAGACTAAAAAATTGATTAATACACTACTTACTCCAAATATCATTATTTAGATGCGTTGGCCCTGTCAGAACATGTAGAGGTCGTGATCCCTGTGACATCCCCCAGATTTTGATGATTGAGAGGAATAGCTAGATTGGTAGCCAAGTGACGCGAATGGTACAGAAGGATGTTCCAGAATATGTGAGAGAATACAACAATCATCTTCATCAAAGGTGGGGAGAGCCATGAGGATCGAAATCCAGATACCCGGTAAGAGCCCTACTGGTCTCTGCCTTGGATCTCATGCTCATTGTTCTGAGACTTTTCACGGAGCACATAACCTTGACCGATCTCACAGTGAATCATCAGGTCCGCAGGAAGTTTGCGCCGGATCTTCTGGATGCGCTTGCCTAGGGCCTCGCGATCTCGTTCGGGGTTGAATGATGTCATCAGGTCACGAAAAGGAACACACTTCATGGGATCTTGCAGAAGCCGCATGAGGGTCTGATATTCCACTTTTGATCTGCACAGGATCAGGGTGCGATCGATGATGACCGCCTTGGCATCGTCACTCTGTTTGATCTCATGTCCGATCCATGTGGGACCATCTACTAGCAAGAGCCGCGTGTGAATATCTCTCACATGCTCCAGATCGTGCTCCAGGTGTTGATGAACCATGGAAGCAGTCTGCTGCTCCATGGAAGATGAACCCGTGTTCATGAGCCTCACTTCCTCGCGTATTCAATAGACCTTTCGTTCTCTCTCTACAATAACAGACCTCATTGGTGCTTGTAAACAACAAGTGTAGTACGATAGGGAACTATTGTTGTTGGCACATCCGTCAAAAAGTGCGAAGATGGTGCCAACTGAGGCGGTTTCTGGAAGCATTTCCCTGGACGTTGGCTCCCTTTCTGCTTGAAGAAGAGCCCTTGGCCAACAGTATTGAGCAGTTCATCCTGTCTGCTCGCAAATCGGCTGTGAGTAACATCATGAGTCGCGTAAGAAAGACACCAATGCTCATCATTTCTTATTTCGAGGCACGATCATCGTCCGAGAAGAGAGCCGTCTCTCTCAGCAGTGAAAAATCACATCCTTGTGTCCCAAATCATACCCCATTGTATGTACTTAGGTACTATTTTGACGATAAACTAGCAAAATGCCGTAAATTCTGATAAACTAGTATCAAATAGGTACGTAGTGTGTTGTATTAGGTACGCGCACTCAAGCAAACACAGAAAGGATTCACACTTATGACACAGCCGTCTTGGCAGCAAACAGGGCTCGTCACATCTTCCTTGCCCGGTACGAAAGAGGCAACGCAGGTTGGACTCGACAAGGAG
This sequence comes from Ktedonobacteraceae bacterium, assembly GCA_036501345.1. Lineage (GTDB taxonomy): Bacteria > Chloroflexota > Ktedonobacteria > Ktedonobacterales > Ktedonobacteraceae > DASYAN01. Next base: position 9,208 of record DASYAN010000498.1, on the reverse strand, counting down.
TCAGTGCTTGGAATGATCTATGAAGCTCGTCCGTTCATGCTATCGACAGGCCAACCAATCACTGGAGAGTTTGCCTCTGATCTTGCCACAGCCACAGGAACCATGACCATCCCAGTGATCGAACTGGCCATCGAAAATGGCAATAGTTGCACGCGAGCCATGGCTTTGCACTTTTTTACCCATCAAGCAGTGATCACCGAGACGCCATCAGTCTATGAAGAAGAAGCTTCCAACCTCATCTATAGTACTGGGGAGCTAGGTGAGTTCTGGCACATTGAGAACCCTGATGGCACATGCTCTGCCATCTTCCGAATTGGAGAGTATGCCGATATCCAACAGGACCTACCGATCGGCCCGACGTTCGGGCGCTGGTCGGACCCACGTTTTATCAACTTCAACCGTGCCTGCATCGTTCGCACGTTACATGCATCTGGCTACGGACCAGGGACCCACTGTGTGTGTATCTGTCCAGGAGCACGCAACGAAGAAGTCTCCGTCGAGAAGGGGGTTGATCCACGGGTTCAAGATGCCTTTATGCTGGGTCTACAACCATTCGTGATCTGGCGCAATAAGGTGGAACGCTATGAGATCCGAATCGTGGAGATCACTGCCGCCATCCCTCAGACGTTTGGTTCGCACTATGCCTTTGATACCGATATCTTGGGCCGTTCCCTCAACCCCAATGTGCCGATGTGGAACTGGTTCGACGTTGGCTTTTATGATGGTCATGATGTCACTGTTCGGCGCATTGGCAAAAACATCCGCGTTTCAGGCGTCAAGGTCACCGACGGCATTTCACGGATTGTCCGAGAGATGGGGGCCTATCTGCGGCAGCCAGGCAACTTCCCAATGATGGACCCTCCTTCTTATGCTCAGGCTTTGGACATGATGAGAACGGGAGAGGTCAAAATTGGTGGAATGCCCTTAGATGATCACGCCGAAATCGAGCGTGGCCGACAGTTAATCAAGGCGTATAAGGATAAGGAGGGAGGGCAGTTAATCCGGACCATGATGGCCAATCACCCAAACATCGATAGTGTCTTCGCTTTTACTGGAGGCGGAGCTATTGATCTGAGCGAACAGATTAAGGAGCAGACGAGGCATCGGCCCAAAAACTTGACCAAGGTCTTGGCCCCAGAGGTGGCTCGGATCGCCAATGTGGCTGGTATTTACTGGCTCTTGAATCTCTCCAAGCGCAGACACAGCATCCTGCGCAGCTCGTATTAAGGGGATAGCGATGGAAAACCTTCCAGAAGAGATATCCACGGGCAATGAGGTGCTTGCACAGACAGGCACCTCTCAAAGCTCACAAGCGACACCAGCCAACCAATGGGAAGAAGCAGGAGAGCAAGAGGAGCCTCTCACCGGGCGTTCCAACCTGCCTCCTCGTAAGAAGAAGAATGAAGCGCTAGTCTTGAAGCATAACCGCCTGCGTGCTATCGATGTTAGGCAGACGGAAGCAGTTGTTGCCCAACGTGGCTCAGACCTAGGTGATACAGTCAGAAAACAATATGAGCGGGGAGTCCATGTGGATACGGCCCTTGGTGCTCCGGGCGAAGATGGCCTCTATGGTCTCTACCAAGGAGAACGCTTGGCGGAATTGCTGCGTGCAGATATTGATGGCCTGATCAGTTTTGCCCTCCATCACGGAGTCGTTCCCACCTTGCTTGCCGAATATCGTCGCATCATCGCTGGGCTCAATGAAACGATCCAGAGTGTACGAATACATGCGGGAACGTTTACTCCTGCTCCAGAAGCTGCGTTGTTCTCCAACGGGCAGATGATGCAGACGAACCAGCAGACAGAGGCGGTCCAGTTTACTGCGGTGACAGAGGTGGCCGATGAAGCCGATGGAGTCCTTGGCATGTTTTTCGGTAACTCTGACAGCTCAAATGAGACAGTTGACACTGATTATTTTCCGAGTGAATGAAAACAGGAAGGAGGCCCGTTCAAAAATGGATGTACGGATCTCTCTTCTCGTCCCGTGACTGGGTGCGTGTAGCGACCTTGTAGTTCACTGAGTAATATAAAGAGCATGAGACTGAGAGTCCTTCTCTCAATGGTTGAGGGAATCACGATGTTCATGCTCCTTATGGGGTCATAAGGTGAATACATCATAGACGGTAGGACGGATCAATTCTAGAGGTCTTTTACACGTAGGACACACTAAATCATCTGGATTGAACGAGAGGATATTCCTCCTATCCCTCGTTTCAGTCAGCCCTATCTCGTAGCCGTCTGGAAAAATAATCATATACCTCCAATCAGATATTCTGGGCCAGACAAAGCGCTTGATTGTTCCCTGGGGAAAGGAGGCCTTATTCTCGTTTAAATCTCCCCCATGGTCTTTTATCAGCTCTGACACGATTCCCAAATAACGAGGATCGATCGGTTCGATCATGAGGCTGCTTGGCATCGGAACATCAGGATACATGCGTTCTACTGACATGGCTCGTTCCTTTCTAATGCTGCGATGACTGTTTCTATTGCTGCTTGTTCTCCAATGAGTCCCTCTAGCTGCTCGTAGTGCTGCCCTAGTCGATCCATCTGGTGGTTAATGATCTCATGGCTTGCACTAGTCCGAAATCCGGTCATTGCTAACCTCATCGCCGATGTCTCTAATTCGATCTGCTGTTTCAATCGTGCTATCTCACTCATGAAGGCTCCTCTCTATCATGCTATCCATCCTCCCATTCAAGGAGCTAGCCACTCTCAGAGAGCCACTTCGTGCCGTTCACAAGAGATAGGATCATCTCATTTTGGCTCCGTGCTCTTGATTGGAGGAGATGTTACCGATAGATATTGTACCAGATTTTCAACCTTTTCGTCAAAACTGGTATCAAAGTTCCAGTTTACAGTCATCCTAGACACTATTAGACTACTTTTATGGCAGACATTCACGATTTTCCAGATATTCCAGGATATGTTTCAATCAAGCAAGCTGCCGAGATGCTGGGTATTACAGATAAGCGTGTCTATCGCTATATCGATTTAGGTCGTCTTCCCGCATTTAAGTCTGGTGGTGTTTTCCTCTTGCCCGAAGAAGAGGTCAAACGCTTCAAACTCAATCCGCCAGGCCGTACACGTCGAGATCCCCCTCAGTGGCGAATGTATAACGCTCGCAGTAAGGTGTTTGCGACAAACATTCGCGTGCAGGTCCGTCCAGGACAGCAGAACCAACTCATCGAGAAGCTAGATGCCATCCAGAAGGCAAACCGACATACCTTTCCTGGTACAATTGCTCGTTATGCGGTGAAGGATGACCAAGAGTTCACAAACATCCATTTTTTTCTGGTCTGGAAAGATACAGAAATGCCTGATGAGCGGATGAGGGAGGATCATCTGACAGCATTCAAGGAAGAACTGGCGGATGTGTTGGACTGGGAAACGGCTCAGTACAGTACCAATGAAACCTTGATGTACACATAATGGGCAGCACTATAGATATCCCTGAAGTTTGATCATTGATGGTGTGGATAGACCATTGCTCACAATGCTGGAGGTGAGGCTCTTCCACACATCTAAAACCACGAAGACTCAAATTGGTCTCATTCCATCCTATTTTTAGAATAGAAGACTCTCTTCGGTAAAACTATCTGAAGCGATGGAGATATGTCCATTATGATAGAATTCCTACCTGCCATACTTGAAAATCATTAAATACTTGGTTATCTAGATCAGACTGAGGATCATCTAATAACGCTTGGGAATGAAGTGGAGGTGAGGATACTTGATCATTGCTACTTATCTTGAAGGAAGGAGATGAAAGCTGCAGAGTGCCAATTTCGCCCATCTCTTAATGGCAAAAAGCAATGTGTCATTCCTAAAATTAATCAACGCACGCAGAGCTGGACACGCAAACAGTGTGAGCAAGTGTGCAGAGAGTATGCCTTTTTGAAGTCTGTGCAAATAGAACAAGACTCGACCAGTTGGGCCGATTGCCCCTCAATGGACGCTGTGAGATCAACAGTCCTCCCTATTTTTATAAGGCACTGCTTCCAATAATTTCGTTCTTGCCGTATCGCTTCCTCCTTAACTTCTTTTTTCTTTCATTTTACCATCTGGCTTCCTAATAAGGTTTAATGGTTCCTCTATGATTTTTCCTCTTTCAGAACATCAGTTGCGTAAAACAAATAGATGAAGAATGCATGCTCTCGTCCAGTTTCCAATCGTTGAGCCCATTCTGCAACCTCGTCAAGACGCATTTTTACCTCACCTTGAAAGCCTGCTGATGGCAGTACACAGGTATGTAGCTCACAAAGGAGTTTTCTAGCTTGTACAATACTTGGTTGATAGGTCAGTTCCTCAGGAGACAGTGTTTCCCATCTCTCAGCCAGTACTGTTTCTGCATTGAGAACTAACTGCAATGTATTACTGATCCGAGCAGATGTACGGTCGATATGTGGTTGAATATATGCAACCTCCTGTTCATTTAGCTGCGATGGAAGTTTCTGGATATCCCGTAAGTGTGCAGCTAGGAGTGATAACACAACTAAGTTTTCCCATAACTGCTTGGCAACTTCTATCTGTGGAAGTACCCACGTCTCGATGTTCAATAAGCCCAATAGACTTGGAGGAAGAAGCTGTGGGAAAAGTGGTGCTTGGCTTTCATTACTATCACTCACTAAAAGCCCAGGAAGAAATACGCGCCATGCTTGGGAAGTCAAGCTTTTCCCCTGTATTAAAGGAACAATGAGGACGTTGGTATACGGAAAGTTGAGGGCATAACGTCGGATAAGCATATCTTTTACGGTATGGGTTGCTCTATGCATTGCTGCGATCACGAACTCTCCTGAACGATACGCATCTATTGGTTGCTTTGTGTCAACAGTGAGCCAGAGGGTTGGTTGATGATTCCACTCAACCTCTGTGCTGATGGTATTTATGTCAAGTCCTTCTTCCACCAAACGCTGGAAAAACTTCTTTAATTCTTTACGAACCAGCTTTTGTTTTGCTTTTGTTTTCTTAGCACATTCTTGCATTGCATTTGACATAGTCAGGTTAGGGTGAAAAGCGAAGAAATGCCATACCTGCCAAAGAAGAGGAAACACACGTTTTTCCTGCTGTTCCAATTCATCAAGTTCAGAGAGCACGCAAAATGGTGCTAGAAGTCGTCTAAACTCTCTTTGGAACCTGATCAATGTTTCCACCCCATCACCAAGATGCATGGTGGAGAGATGAAACGCATCAGCGTTTCTACCCGCTGCTATTGCTTGTTCAGCTAGACGCATGCGCTCCGTCTTGCTATTCTCTCTCTTCTCTAATGCTGCATTTATCTTCATGACGAGGACAGATTGCTCATTCCCAAAGAAATTAGACAGTGTCCGTGTATATTCCAGAAAAGCAGTTAAGAATGGTCTATATTCTTGGAAAACCAATCCTCCTCCCTTCCATTTTGAGAGACCTTCTTGTTTCGCTTCATCTGAAGCATCCTCGTCCACGAATCCCCATTCATCAAGAGCACAAATTGGCAGAAGAGGGGAAGTACGTAATAACTGCTGACAGTGAGACCAGTGTGTTGCATTCACAGATAAACCAAATATGTGTATTGGCTTTTGCTTCCGAAAGTAGATTTCAAGCCCTTGTTCCACTTGCTGAAGGGCTTGAAGAACAGCACGTCGAAGCTGTAAAACACATTTCGTATAATCTTGCCAGTTACTTGAGCGTAAGGCATGCTGTGCTCTTCCGCGAAACGTGGCATTAACGGCTGTCAGATAGGATGGTGGAAGACTTCTGCGCGGAATGCCTGTCTTGTAGGTACTATCATGAAGTGCCAAAGCTTCGAGGAGCCGATGACCATACCCCTGGCTCGCATATGCATCTTGGTCAGGAAATATCCTTCGTAGGAAATGAATGCGTCTCATCGTCTCATCATGGAAGCGGTCTTTCGTGGCTTCCTCCTCTTTTGTTCCTTGAGATGAACTCATTTCTAAAACTTCAAATGGAATGATAAAATGTGCTGTCACGGTCGTTCCATCAAGATCCACTTTCACTGTCTGTGTCTCGCGCTGAAAACGATCTAAGAGACGGAGACGGCAGTTCTCTAGCCATGCCGGAATAGTCTGTCTATAGCTAGACCATATTCCAAAGACCAAGTCGGCTAAAATTGTCAATGGTAAGGCATCAATTGCTTGTCCAAGATCAAGGGGAGCAACCCATTCTTCCAGTGGCCATTGCACTCCAAAATATCCTACCCAAAAAAGAAGCTCAGCCAGTGAAGCCCAGTCGCTTTCCGATACTGGAGCAGCAGGTTGCAAACGCTGACGTGACAACCATGCTTTAGCTGCGGCGAACACTTGCTTTTTGTCGCTCTGACGAGCTTGAAAGGCTTGTATTTGTCGTCTTCGCTCAGAGGAAAGGAGATAACCCAGGTTGTCCCATCGAGATTTTGTCAATCCCGGCATAGCATCAGCTATATCACTATCTAAGATCACATACCAGCTACTCCCATTTCTCTCTGCGACTTCCTGAATAAGTCGTTGATTAGTTTCTGCATAGTCTCGTATTCCTAGCCAGAGCAGTGCTCTCATGATACCAGCGAGTACTGTCCATTGTAGAGGCTGGTAGGATGCCAGAGACGAGAGAAGTATACTGCACTCTTGTTGGCGACGAGAAAAAGCATGGAGTAGAAAGCCTTCTACGTCAGGTTCATAGCAGAGTGGCAAACATGCACAAACACTTTCTGACCAAGTATCTATAGCGGGTGGAGTGGTGAGGAGTTCGGCAAGGATCATTGAACGGATAGGATGGAGTCCTTGGAGAAGTGTCTTCTCTTCATTGCGTCTGATGAGATACTCCTCTTCAAGGAGTTCAAGAACTCTCCCAGGTGTAACAAGCTGGAGTGATTCGACCAGTGGCTTCACTTTTATTTGTGCTTCATACGCAGAAGCGACCGAAACGAGTCGGAGCAATTCGAGCATGGATGATGGATAGCGCTGTGCTAGGATATCATCTTCGAGCCGTTTTACTTGGGCCTTGAGTCGCTCACGCAAAGTTTCCCCTTGCGTTACGAGATAGACGAACTCCATCAGTGGCCCTTCACTTCCAAATATGCTCCATGCATCTTGAAAATTGAGAAATCGTGTGGATGGTCGTGTTTCGCCAAGACGTTGATAGATCAACTCTGCTTCTGTGCATTCTAGTGTAAGAGTCACAGTCTCAAGCTGTATATCTGCTTTAGAGATAACGACACGTCGAAAATCTTCCTCCCGGATAGTAACAAGGACTGAAATGTTTTGATAGTGAGAGAGTTGTTCGATGAGGTCTACCCATCCATAGTCTCGCGGCGAGATATCAATATAGACAGTGAGTGGAATGTCCATCGCATTGGCATGACCATGTAACGCTCTTGCAATGCTGAGAGCATGTTCTCTTCCATCAATACTATGAACTTGGAAACGCCAGTGGTTGGGAGCGTATTCACGCAAGTATCTATAAGCTAGGGTCGATTTCCCTTGTCCAGACGCACCATGAATAATAACAACGTTGTGCTCCTTACATTTCCGGACAATTTCTTGTAGCTTGTTAGGGCGTGGTACATCCAAGTCGGCGAGAATATGATTATATTGGGCGGATACCCCTCGGAAAAATGCATTGGCAAGGGTTTCTCTTTGTGTCTCAATAGGGTGGTCTTCGATAGGGGTAATAGAGGTGAACCACTCTCGGTGGTGCGCTGCCCGTTCAGCAAGAAACTGTCCTACACTATTCACTTTCTTAATCACATCTTGCTGCGTCAGCGAAGACTTCTTTTCAGCACATCGATAAAGCCAGAAGCTGAGAAGATCAAAAGCGTTTTCTGGGTCAGTGCCCATCAAACTCTGGTGGAGGAGCGTAAAAACTTTTTCCGTAAGATCACTCTCTTCAACAGAGATGAGACGTATAATTTGTAAAAGGTGGTCTGCATTTTCTTGGGAAATAAACTTATAATTGCTCAGTTTTTTGGCAACTTTTTGCCGATCAGAGCCATCTTCCTCTAGAGCCAAGAGTAATTCTGGTCCGACAGGACCAAAGCTTACGATGCTACTATTGAGATGAGGCATGGCTTTCACAAGCGAGGCTATTCGATAGAAGAATGAATCTGCTTTATTAGGAGAAAAGGTGGAGAGTACAAGGTCATCGCTATAGGCTTTGACTTGAAGAACTTCTAAGAGGTTGCCACAACTGTCCAAAACGGCAAGGTCTTCTTGTCCTTCTTGCTGGAAGATAATGTTCTCTTGCTCACTGGTTAAAATACGCCATAATGTGTATAAATGCTGAAGGCGATATCCTCGATACGCGGGCGTTGCATCAGATGTCATACAAAAATTTCCTTGTGACAGCTTTCAATAATCTTTCCCTCTCTTCGTGGATGGAGCATCGAATGGAGGGAGCACATTACATCCTGGCCTGTACTGATAACGGGCCTCTATTGTAGCATTGTCTCTCCACATTGCGAATAAGGAAATGTTTGGATTTTGGCACAACAATGTCTGCTAAATCCTTGCACACAAGTCTCAAATGCATGTTATGGAGAGCGAGAGATGAACCACCCACCCATCTTACCCGTCAGTGAACAAATCGTTGTTACTGGCTTCGATAGCCTTGATCAGTTCTGGGTGAGAAGTGAAAAATGCTTTGACATCCGGGTCTTGAGCGAACTGGTGAGCCATCTCTAATACCCATTTCATGGTCAACTTCCAGCGTAAAGCGAGTCCCATTTGCTTGGGGGCAAGGACTTCTGCTGTTACTGGAACCTCATTCCGTAATTGCTCCAAGCCTTGGAAGAGGGGTAACCATACTTGGTGCCACTGGTGCGCCACTTCAAGAAGTTGGTCTATATTTGGCCCTAGCCCCCAAGATCGGAACATCCTCCAGAACAGAAGCATCATGGCCTGATCTTGTGGCCCCAACTCGCGGATCACATTAGCAAAGATTGAGAAGCCAAACGCTCCTCGGCTAAACATGAGATCGAATATTCCGCTTATGCTCTCAAAGGCGGAGAAGATGCTGCGGACTTCCTCACATGCCTTTGTAAGGTCTGCTTCTGGCACTGTGCTCAGATCTTCTCCTAGGGGAAGCTGACGTAGGTGCGAGCTGAGTTTCTGAAGGACTTCACCTGTATCTCCAGTCAGCCACGGTCCCGCATTGGCTAATCGGTTGGTGTGGGCACGCCGAAGGCCGAAACCGATCTCTATAATGGAACGCTCGTCAATCCCTGTTTCGGGGTCAA